>DYGC01000001.1 GCA_020724925.1 Candidatus Paceibacter sp. | reverse complement strand
GGCCCAAGACGGTACCCAAAAACCATCACCGTATTTTCCAAAATAAAGATTATTAGTGTAATCAGCGCCACTGCCTTTCAACTCAATCACGGCACCGGCATAATTATCCACGTCATTAGTATTGGTAATCTTCATGCCAATCAAATTATTAACCGACTTGGACATTTCAATTTTTTCCGCCAATGGATCGGTTGGCGATAAAACCAATAAATTTTGTTGCCAAACTTGATCGCCGGTGGTCATAATCGGTTCATAAGCGCCACCATTTTTAGATAACATCAAATCTTGAGTATCATTATCATAATATAAACGTCCATCCCCCATTGGTGAAAGAGCCGCCGTTGGTTGTCCACCAAGATTCATCGGCCCGCGCAAATCAAAACGAGTGGTCGGAGTCATTGTTCCAATACCGATATTGGAAGGAACATAAACAATGTTTCCAAAAATTGTGCTACGATCATTATTACTATCCAAAAAAATTGCTGCTAAAGAAGGATCACTGGCATAAGGATTAACGACATTTTCCACATTAAAATAAGCACTATTATATCCGCCATCCATCCAATGCAATTCCCCATCACCGGCAACATTTAAAACCTCGGTACCGTCATTCGCCAAACTTAATAAAGTTCCAGTAAAACCAGGAGCAGTATTGATGGCAAAAGCAGCTTCAGCACCGGATAATTGATAACCGGCCGCAATCCCCAAACCAATATCCACCAAACCATCGGGATTATCCAATTTTTGAGTATTAAAACTGTAAGCATAAGAATTAAAAGCCACCGGCGGATCGGTTTCATCATCCCAAACACCGGCCGCCGTTTCCTTAATCTGCACGGTCAAATAATATTGATCAGTAAAATCCAAACCGGCCACCGAAAAACTCTCAATACTTCCCAAAGGCGCAGAAAAATAACCATTAACCACGCTTTGATTAGTAAATTCTTCCGGTCCCCACAATAATGTGGTTTTCAAAGCATCATCATATAATCTAAATTGAAAATCATACTGACCGGACAAAGGCGAATTTGTTAAATCATACAAACGACCTTGATAATTAATGGTTTGCGGTTGCACGGCACCTGCACTGTTAGCCGTAAAAAGAAAAGCCACGCTCAATCCCATTAATAAACTCCACACCGCTCTCAATTTAATAAATCGCCTCATATTTTTTATTTTAAACTATTATTATTTGTTGGTTTGTTTTCTGAATAAATATAAATTGTATAACATTGATAAAACCGTCACGCTGATTAAAACGTAAATATATAAAGGAACGGTTTTCTGTGCTTGCATCGCTGCCATCTCTTGATTTACTCGCTCCACAATCGTCATACCGGTTTGTGACATTTCAGTTAAAACCGCCTTACGAACATTAAATTGACCGATTAAATTTTCCACTAAAATACCGGCATCATTATTCTCCAAAGCATAAACTTTATAAGTCCCCAATTTATCTTCCGGCAAATTGGCGATTCTAAATTCCCACAAACCATTTTCATTAACCTTAACCGGCGACATTGCCAATTGCGGTTCCAAGTTCAAAATAAATTCGGTGTTTGGTTTTCCTACGCCTCGCAAAACCAATTCATTATTAGCCAACAAATTAATGGACATCAATTCCGCACTCAATTCATAATTGTAACCATTAACTTCACTCAATTTTAAAGTACTACCGCTGATAAACTTTGACGAATCCTGAGTAACAACTTTTTCCACGATCACCGGCTCGCAACTGACTGATGAATTTTTTTCTTCTTGCCAGCCCAAAACTGAACCCAAAGCACAAACCGGACAGGCCTTATCAATAAACTCCTGATTAACTACAGTCAACGAGGAAAACTTCGGTGTCATAACCATTTCCTCACCAAAATAAACTTGGCCTTCCATTAAGCTAGCCGGACGGAAGAAATATAAATTGCCGGCCTGCAAACCACTGATGGTCACGGAATGATAAGTTTTATTATCATCGCCGATGACCGATTGATAATCATAGGAATAATTTTCCGCACTCGCAATTGGTGTAGCCACCGAATCACTACCGTAATAAACACGACTATCGCCATTCTTGTTGCTAAACCAAGTCACTAAAACACTGGATTCATCTATTTGATAAATTTGTTGATTACTAATGGACGGATAAATTGTCCCACCACCACCGCCGCCGCAGGAACCACCACCACCGCCGACCGGACAGCAAGAATCACAAGCCGGAGCGGCCGGACAACAAGAATCGCAAGCGCCACAAACCGGACAACCGGCACCGGCAGCACCAAAGACATAATAATAAGTCGGCATATGGTTTACCGGTGCGGATAAATCGTCAGCATCAATTACCACCAAGACCGCTTGGCCACCACCAAAATCAGCAATCGGATCAATGGTGATTTCATAATCATTGGGAGCGGACAAAGCGTTAACCGTAAAAATATTTGGACCAGCCATCGTATAAGTAACACCGGCCACCTGCACGACCAAACTATTTAAATCAACACCCGCACCAACATCATGAATCTGAAAAACAACATTGCTGTTAGCACTGACACTGACATCATCCGGAGCCGGATCTTCATTATCAATATAAGGAGCATTGACATCACTGGTCATAAAAGAATAATTGTGGGTCGGCATCACATTCGCGGCCGGAGCGTGTAAGTCAGCACCATCCACAGATACGTTAACGGTATAGGCCGGCGGAAAATCAACAGCCGGATCAATGGTAATCAAATAATTTTCCGGAGTACCGGCATAAGTAAAGAAATTCGGACCAGCAGCAGTATAGGTAATCCCATCCACCACGACCACCACCGTATTTATATCAACTCCCAAACCGGGAATAATACCGGCTTGGTTTTTATAATCTTTAATTCTAAAAACCACATTTGTCCCCACCGGTTGATTGACGGCACCAATTGCCGGATTTTCATTTTCCACATAAGGAGCGTGAATGTCATCCTCCGTGGTAAAAGACCAACTATCAATCACGCTGTGAACGGTTGGATTTCCTAAATCACTAAAACTGGCATTAACGGTAATTAAAGTTAAATATGGAAAATAACCGGCCGGATTAACAATCGCCGAACAAACCGGTACACGATTGGCATTAGTCGTGGTACAACTAGTCGTCACAGTTTCCGCTACCGCACCACTTCCTTGATCAACTGTAGCAGCACGCGTCGCATTATTCACACCCGATTGGTCGTCTTTCATATTATAGGCAATCACCGCTTCCACCGGCACATTAATCGCTCCATCCAAAGGATTATGACCATCAAAATATGGGGTATCATTATCAGTCACCAACTGCAAACTCAAATCTTCCACTGAAGCAAGAATATCAACACCGGTACCCAACTGTGCAATATTGGTATCAATGGTGCTACCGGGGGTATAATCAAAATTCAAATCAAAAGCCGGATCCGGATCATTCACCAAAACATAGAAATAACCATAAATTGCCAAAGCGTTATTGGTATAAGAATTTCCCGGATTTTGATAAGCGCTCAATTTGATTTGCGTGGCTGTCACGGAATTACCACCCACCGGGTAAACATTATATAAACCACCGGAATAAACCGTAGTCGCCGGCGTAACGCAGTTATTCTGCACGATTGTGGCGTTGGTATTATCGTAATCAATAATCACGTCCGCACCGCCGGTCGCTTGGTTACCAGTATGTAAATTAATATTAACTCTAAAACAACGGCCTTCATAAAATTCATCCACACCGACACCCTGCGCTTCCGCCGCCGTTAACGTGAACATCGGTGGGGGCGCGGCTTTGGCCGGTTTAATTCCGTAAGTAAATGAAGACAAAATTAAAACCATGCTTAAAAATACATGGCTTATCGTTAAAAATTTTTGTTTGAGTTTAGTCATCGCCTTCTAAATTAAAATTAGTAACCATATTGGTCATATCAATGGAGTTAACCACTCCGTCTTGATTTAAATCCGTGCGTTCATCATTCACAAACCATTGTCCAACCAAAATAGTCATATCTAAAGAATTCACTTTATTATCACCTAAAGCTAAGTTAACATCACCGCACAAAACAGGATTGGTGCCGACGGCGGAAAAATCAACCGTTGTGCCACTTCCCAAAGCCACGCTACTCAACTTGCGACGCAAATGCGAATAAGCTTTGGCAGTAATATCATAAGTTCCAGGAGAAATTCCAGTTAACAACAAACCATGGTATTCGCCGTCAAGATCAGTATCCACCAAAGCACTAAACAACGGAATCGTTGAACCAGGTGCTCGCACTTCCACTGTCACATGACTATCATTATTGCCCACCAACGGAGAACGTTTTTCCGGAATGGCAATAAAATCAATAATCACGCCACCGGCTTCTTCATAAGTAACGCCGTGACGCAAACGATAAACCGTCGATTCGGATTGCCCGACCACCGTATCCCCAATTTCTGAAGTTAAATTATACAAAGTGGTAGTTGCTTGGCTGCTGGTCGGTCCGATTGCTTCCGGATTATCCAAACGATAAGTTGTTCCCTGAGAAGCATAAACAAAACCGGCCCCCGACAGGAGAATGAAAATACTCAAAAAAATTAGCAACTGATTTTTCATTTTTAATATTGAAAAAACGCAAACATCGCTTTGCTCTAAACTTAAAATAATTATAGCAGAAAAATAGGTTTTCTCCAAATGCGAAACCTCTTGAAATATTAATACTAAAATATCTAAAAACGCCCCGTGAACCAAAAGGTTTACCGGGCGTTTTTCTGTTTAATTATTAATGTACCAACATAAAAGGGCGAATTATCATTCGCCCTTCCCCATATCACATCCAATCAGACGCATCAAAGTTCAAGACATCACTTCACCACGCTAATTTTATCCCCAAGTTTTACCCAATCGTAAACTTTGACGATTTCCTCATCAGCCAAGCGCACACAACCGTGACTGACCGCTCGCCCCAAAGAAGTCCGTCCTTCTTTTACACCATCAATATATGGCAAAGCATGAATTCCATTTTGCAAATTACCGGACCAATAAAACCCCATCCACTTGGGCATGCCCCAAGTTTGCGTACCATCACCGCCATAAGCCATCTCACGCTTGCTCAAAATCTTGAAATCCCCCAAACGCGTCGGGGTACTGGGTTTACCGGTGGAAGTAATAATTTCATCAATCAAATAACCTTGATCATACCAGGCAAAACGCTGACGAGTGACATTCACTTCGATATATCTGCCGACGACACTTTCCTTGGCTTTGGAATTTTGTTGCACAAAAGCCATTTCCTGATTGCCGGCCGCCGTAAATGAGCCAACCGCAAAATTTAAACCATAATCATGGACGTGATTAATTGGAAAAAACTCCGAATCCAAAACGCCGGTTGATTTAAAAATTTTCACATGAGGTCCGCCAGTAAAACCGGGAGCGGCAATCATTTCTTCGGCGCCGTCGGCGTTTGTGTCATAACCAACAACGTTGATACCGGCTTGAATATTCAAATTGTTATAAACCACATTATTTTGCAGCAAAGTGCCGTCCGCCAAGTAAACACCAAAACGTGGCTGGCTGCCGTATTTACCGGAAACAACAATTTCATCAAAACCATCACCGCTCAAATCCACGCGCGACACTTTCAAACCAAACAAACTGCCAAAATTATCCACTTTAAAATTATTTTTCAATTTACCATCATTTCCAAAAATTTTTACTTCCGGCTTGGCGCCGTAACCGCTCACCACGCTAATCTCCATTTTCCCGTCACCATCCACATCAGCCACGCCCACCTCAATACCGGCACGATAAGTTTTTTCATCAAAAGCGAAAAAACCGCCGTTCACCACCGGATTGCCATTAATATCAAAAACACGAACATGCGGCCCGCCCCCCGGCCCCGCGCCGGTGATAATTTCCATTTTGGCGTCGCCGTCCAAGTCGCCGACGGCCACACTCACGCCACCGCTGAAAGTATCATGATAAGGAAAAAACTCACTTAATAATTCACCTTTGGACGAATAAACCTTGATTTTCCCGGCTTGTTTATAAATTGGCGCCAAAACAATTTCCGCCAAACCATCACCGTTCAAATCACCACCGGCCAAGTTATATCCGGTATTTATATCGGAAGAAACAATAAAATCGGCATTAAAAGTTTGATTTTTCAAATCGTAAATACGAACCGGCAAATCATAAGCGGCGCTCGCGGGAGAAGCCACAAATAAAGCAAACCCGCCGATTGCCAGCAAACCCGGTAAATTCCATTTCATAAATTTTATATTTAAGAATTATCTGCAAAAAATAACACTTCATCTAAACAACGATTAGGATTTGAAAAATTTTCAAACTGACAATTAACTTATGGTTGGCAAATCCCACGATGCAATTCCAAAATATTGCAAATCGTGCCGCTTGGCAAAGAACAATCTTCATCATTCACGATTGTCCCACCAACCATCAAACAATATTGATTAGACTTATTGTTCAGATGAGCACTCAAATCAGCACCACCAACCGGACATTCACCACGATACATCGCCCATTCTTCACATTGACGCACTTCAGAAAAATAACAAATTCCTTGCTCACCAACCGTATTATTCCAAGTCTTCCATTGACCACCTTTTTCCGCACAAAATTCCGAAGCAGGGTTGGCCAAACCAACCGGAGCAACTTGCTGGTTAATTTGCTTACGCGGAGAACAATTCACATCAGCACGCCCGGACCACAAATTTTGATCTTTAAAATAAAACATTAAAATTCCACACAAGGCCACCACACCAAAAACACCAATTAATACAAAACACAAAACTCGTTTAACCGGCTGTTTTAACTTCGTAATTTTCCCCGGTTTCACTGCTTGCTTACCAGCTACATTTTTAATGGCTGATTGTAAAACTGACATTTTTTTTGACTTAACGGATTTTACCGCTTTTTTACTGGCTTTTGGCATAGTGTTTGTTTATTATTTTTTTATTGATTTTTATTTTACTTTTTTATAATAGCACAAATTATAAATTTTAAAAAATAAAAAACGCGAGACAATCTCGCGCCAATAATGAACAAGAAACTACCGATGTTGCCGAAGCCATAATTCAGCCGCTTCGACCCACTGGTTAATCAGTTCCTGATCAACGGTGTAATAATAATTACCACCGTTGGAACGTCGCCCCTCCACTTCCAAGTAGATTGGTTGCGTCGCCAACAGGGCTTCTTGCCGACGCTCGGTCAAGCGCTCCCACTTAACGTGCAACTCCGGCATGATATTAATCGCCGGATACTGCTCCCAAGGCGCTTCCTGGACACCGAGATCCACTGCCAGCAAGAACTGGGAAGGCTCGATCACTTCGCCATTGCCATGACCACGGCTCCGACCGATAACCCCACGTGAAGACTGAGGCTTTCTACCATTTTTCACGTGTTGAACAATCTGGAAACTACTGGGCACATAAATACAATCCTGGATAATCGCTCTGAATTTTTGCACTGACATCACAAATCTCCTTTCCTAAAAAATGGTGAATATAAAGCAAAAACCGACTTTTTTATTTAAACACAAAAGTTTTTTAAAAACAAGCAGCAACTAAAAATGATATTCATACAAATTACGAATAATTGTGCCAAATTTATTTGGCAAATCAATTACTCGGGTGGCGGTTTTTTGGGAAAATCGAAAGGACGATGACAATAAGACTGTCCCGCTTCGCAACTCTTTTTGAAATTTATCCAAAAATTTATCTAAAACACTATCCAAAAGATAAACATAAATAAAATCCGCATCTTGATAATTAAGATCAAACATATTTTTTCTAATAATTTTGATGTTTGGTGGATTACCAATGCGCCACAATTTAAACTTAGCCAATAAAAAGGGAAACCAATTTTTTTCTACCCCAATGTAAGTGGCCTTGGATTGAATTTTATAAGCCGCTAACAAAATACGGGCATCGCCGCAACCAATATCATAAATAACCTTCCCTTCCTGCAAGGGAAAGTATTGCAAAATATCCTTAATCAAAGAATTACTTGATGGTAAAAAAGGAACATCACTAAAACTTGGCTGAAAAACTAAAAAATATAAAATAAACAACAAAAATAATCCCCAAATAGTCAAAATTAAAGCTTCCATAAAAATAAAAATTAATTACCACCAAAGCGACGATGGCGATTATTGAAATCTTCAATCGCTTGATCAAAATCGGCTTCGCTGAAATCCGGCCAATGTTTTTCTAAAAATAAAAATTCACTGTAAACCGATTCCCAAGTTAAAAATCCGGACAAACGTTGCTCACCGGAGGTGCGAATAATCAAATCAGGATCAGCTTGCCCAGCCATCCACAAATTATCCGCAATTAATTTATCCGTAATATCTTCTGGTTTCACACCACTATCAACAATTTTCTTAACAGCCTCTATGATTTCCAAACGTCCGCCATAATTGATACACAAATTCAAATTACCTTTTTGATTATCTTTGGTTTTTTCTTCGGCGTCGGCGATCGCTTGCACAATTTTCGGAGCGAGGCGTTGGCGCGTGCCGATCACTTTCAAACGAATGCCTTCTTGATGAAATTCATCCAATTCCTCAGTCAACGCTTTGTGAAATAAAGTCATTAAAAAATTCACCTCGTCCTCACTGCGATTCCAGTTCTCCGTGGAAAAAGCATAAACCGTCAAAGTATCCACGCCTTTCTTTTGGCACCAGTGCATCACTTCTTTCAGTTTCTCATAACCTTTTTGATGGCCGGCAAAACTCGGCAAACCCTGATCTTTGGCCCAACGGCGGTTGCCGTCCATGATAATCGCTAAGTGTTTGAGCATAAATTTAATATTTAAGTTTTAATCATTTTTCACTTTTTCCATTATATCATTAATGAATTTAATTTTCTCTTGATAATATTCTCGCACCGAATGACCGCTCAAAGATTCTTTTAAGTGTCGGTACTCTTCCAACGTTTCCGGATTAGACAAAAGATATTGATGAAACCGCTCACCGTTTTTCCAGTCATCATGATTCTGATTAACTACAAAAATATCAACGTGCTTACCTTCCACCATCAGTACAAATCTTGCCCGAATTAATTCATAACAACTTCTCGGCTGCCCCAACAAAGGAATTAACAGATCAACCGTTGGTCGAAACTTTTCGGGTGGGACCGGAAGATAAACATCAATCTCATCCTGCCCGGAAATTCCCAGGCTGGTTGCCCCACGATGCTCAATTGGCTGATCGTTTCCCAATAATAATTGCAACTGTTTTTTTACAAATTCAAATTTCAATTCAGCGGTATTATCCCACGGGACAACCGACACAATATCTGTGTTACTCAAATGATCAAGCCATTTTTGTTGTTCCGCAGTAATCATATTATAAAACCCCCAAACTCTCCAAAATATTATATAAAACCGTAAACAAAATAAAAAATCCAGAGATTTTTAAAAAGTAATCGCTCTTGCGAGCAAACTTGGCGCTGAAAAAAATCAAAGCCAACAATGGTAAAATCCCGCCCATCACGAAAATCAACATAATCAAAACACCCTCCCACGGATTGGCATTAACAATCACGCGCTCACTGACGAACAACGTGATGGCGCAAGGCAAAAGCACGGTCAGTATACCCAGAAAGCCGGAATAAATATTTCGACCGCGTTGCAAAGAATTACTCCAATGATAACAACCGGGCACGTGAAAATTTTTAAAAGCGCCCACGCCCAACAATTGCAAAGCCAAAACAATCATCAACGCGGACAAGGTCCACAAAACGACGTTCCCCAGCCATGGCACGGTCAAAACATTTTTTCCCAAATATCCCAAAATAAATCCTAAAACCGCGAACGCCAGCAAACGCCCGATAATGAAAATCAAATATGGTCGGAACAACGATTTGCCCTGCTGATGTTCTTGCCAATGTTTACTCAATGACAACAACAACGAAGCGATCAAGGCGCCGCAACAAGTCAAGCCGGCGGCAAATCCCAAAAACGCATACAACGGAATGATAAACATCCACTTAGAACTGCCATCCTCAAACCACGACGCAAAAAAAATATCCAAGCCGGCAAAAAATAAGGCTAAAGAAAATCCGACCACGCCAGACAGCCACAAGTTGGCCGGTTGGAGCGTGGGTGCAGCGCAAGCGCTGCATTGGTGATCTTCGTGGTGGTGGTTGTGCATAAAAAATTATTTTATTACTTTAATCATATCAATAACTCGATCCCCATATCCGCATTTTTCATAAAAACGATGGGCACTATGATTGGGTTCAAATACTTCCACGCGAATCAAATCACAATTTTCCGTTAAAAAATATTTTTCAATTTCCGCCATCAACAATGTCCCGATATTTAACCCTCGATGTTTTTCACTGACAATCAATTCTAATATTCTGGCGGTTTTTGTCGGCACACTTTCAACTTCATCGATAGCGCTTGATGACTCAATTACCCCGGCAATTAAGCCAACAACCTCATCATCAAGTTTAGCCAAATAAATTACGCCAAAATTTTCTTGGATTTTCTCAAACAAATCATTAACATAAACTTCTCCATATTCCGGCAAACGTCTCGTTCTGTTTAGTGGATCAATAGAAATCAAATAATCTTGCAAGTCTTCCATTAACTTAATAACAGCTTGTTTTTCGTCAAAGTATTTTGTGATTTCTAACATAAAAAACTATAAAAATAAATTAATAATCGCCAAGCCGCCAATCGCCGCCCAAACAATATTAACGGTCATTGGCTGATAAACTTTTTTATAATAACTGACGGCAATCATGCCCAACGCACCGGTCACGTTTAAAATCTGATAAGATAAATCATAAGCCGAAATAAAAGAAAAACTGTTAAAAAAATAAGCACCGATAATGGCCAAAGCGCCATACCAGCCAATGATTTCAATAAAAAGTTTTTTGTTCATTCTTTTATAATTATTGCGAGAAATACGTGGTCGGGGTAACACGACTTGAACGTGCGACCTCATGCACCCCATGCATGCGCTCTAGCCAACTGAGCTATACCCCGTTCATCAACCGGTGCCGAAAGAGGGGCTTGAACCCTCACGGAGAAACCTCCACATGGCCCTGAACCATGCGCGTCTGCCAATTCCGCCACTTCGGCTGAACACGAACGGAGCGGGATACGAGAGTCGAACTCGCCTCTTCAGCTTGGGAAGCTGACATAATACCGATATACTAATCCCGCAATGCTGGATATATAGTAAGCATTTTTACAAGAAAAATCAACCACAAATATTCGCCACCTTTTGTGTGTACAAAAGGTGGCACCAAAAAACTCCGCCCTCCTGGTCCGAACGGAAACCACACACAAAAAAAGGGCTCCTACACAGAAGCCCATGACAAACCATCATTCACAAGAAATAGTCCCATCGGGACCAAAAACCTGATCTAAAATCCGTTCAAAAATTTTGATCACATGCTTCTGCTGGCGCCTGGCAATCAAATTGGCCTTACGAAAGCCATGCCCATGCATCCGTTGAAAAAGATGCGACAAAACTTCTTGCCCGGGGTTGGTGATTTCCTCTAACTTTCTAATATCAACAATGAGAGTCCGATCACCAGGTGGCATTTTTCGCTGTTCTTCTTCCACTTTGGAAAAAAAGTTGTCGTCGGCATAAACCGTACCAACAAACGACAATCTCCACCGATGTGCACTCTCCTCCGGTTGTAAATACAGCATCGAATCCTCCTTTCAATGCCAAAGCAAGCTGAGACCGTCAAGCAAAACCGCTTTGCAAACATTCACAAAACGATATTGAGTAACGGTCCCAGTTTTTTATTTACCCCATCACTATATTAATGATTTTTCCAGGAATGTAAATGAATTTCTTCACTTCTTTCCCTTCCAGCCATTTCTGCACTTTTTCTCGTGATAAAACCAAATCTTTGACCTGCACTTCGCCCAAGCTTTTCGAAAACTCCACGCTGTCTCGGACTTTCCCGTTGATTTGAATGCCAACGGTCACGGTATCATCATGCAAATAGGCTTCATCAAAAGTCGGCCACGGCTCACGCGCGATAAAATCTTCATGCCCCAAAACTGACCATACTTCCTCGGAAATATGCGGTGCGAACGGTGATAAAATTTTTAAAAATCTTTCCAACTGACTTTGATTCAAACCGTCCTTGGCGGCGTTCGCGAAAATCATCATCTGCGAGATAGCGGTGTTAAATCCCAAAACCAAAATATCATCACTGACTTTTTTTATGGTGCGATGCAAAACTTTTTCCACTTCAGAAAAATTTTCATCCTTCACGCGCTCCGGCAACAACCACACTTTTTCCAAGAAACGACGCACCCCCAAAATGTTCTTGGTATTCCATGGTTTCATATCTTCCAAAGCCCCCATAAACATTTCATACAAACGCAAAGTATCAGCACCGTAAGAATTAACCACTTCATCCGGATTGATAACATTACCTTTGGATTTACTCATCTTGTTGCCATCTTCTCCCAAAATCATTCCTTGATGACGCAATTTATAAAAAGGTTCAGAATATTTTTCATCAAGATTCAAACCACCATATTTTTGTAAAGCTTTCATAAAGAAACGCGCATACAACAAATGCAAAACCGTATGCTCCGCTCCGCCCAAATAAACATCCACCGGCAACCATTTTTTCAATAAATCTTTATCAGCCAAAGCTTGTGCATTATGCGGATCAATAAATCTTAAATAATACCAAGAGGAACAAACAAAAGTGTCCATGGTATCACTTTCACGACGTGCCGCCCCACCACACTTGGGACAAGTAACCTTATGAAAACTCTCCGACCGCGTTAACGGCGATTCACCGGTCGGGCGAAAATCCACGTCATCCGGTAAAATCACCGGCAGATCTTTTTCATCCACCAATTGCTCACCACACTTCTCGCAATAAATCACAGGAATCGGCGCGCCCCAATAACGTTGACGAGAAACCAACCAATCACGCAAACGGAAATTCACCTTGGCTTTACCCAAATTCTTGCTTTCCAAAAATTGATTGATTTTCTTAATCGCTTCTTCTTTATTTAAACCGTTTAAAAAATCGGAATTGATATGTTCGCCATCGGCTTCCCAAGCAGCCTCATCAATGCCACCGGCCGATTGCAAAACCTCAATCATCGGCAAATCATATTTTTTGGCAAAATCCCAATCACGTTGGTCATGAGCCGGCACCGCCATAATGGCACCGGTTCCATAAGTCGCCAAGACATAATCGGCGATAAACACCGGCAATTTTTCTTGATTTACCGGATTGATGGCAAACACGCCTGCCAAGCGCACGCCACTTTTATCTTTATTTAAATCAGTACGTTGCAAGTCGGATTTACGTTTGGTCGCTTCTTGGTAATTTTTCACTTCATCCCAATTGGTGATTTGCGAAGCCAATTTTTCCAATAAGGAATGCTCCGGCGCCAAGACCACATAAGTCGCACCAAACAAAGTATCGGGACGAGTGGTATAAACAACCAAGTCTTCACCGCCAACATTAAAAATCACTTCCGCGCCCTCGCTGCGACCAATCCAATTTAATTGTTGAGTTTTGGTGGAAGCCGGCCAATCAATATTTTCCAAACCATCAATCAAATCTTGAGAAAATTCAGTAATCTTAAAAAACCACTGCTCCAAATCTTTTTGGATCACCGGGCTGTCACAACGCTCGCAATTGCCATTAACCACTTGCTCGTTGGCAATCACGGTTTGACATTTATCACACCAATTAACCTTGGCGGATTTTTTATAAGCCAAGCCGTTTTTATACAAAAATTGAAACCACCACTGCGTCCAACGATAATATTCCGGAGATGAAGTATTGATTTCACGAGACCAATCATAACTAAAACCCAAAGACTTAATTTGGCGACGAAAATTTTCAATATTATCGGCAGTATTATCTTTCGGGTGAATACCGGTTTTAATGGCATGATTTTCCGCCGGCAAACCAAAAGCGTCCCAACCCATCGGATGCAAAACATTGTAGCCGTTCATTCGATAATAACGACTCAAAATATCGGTGGCGGTATAACTTTCCGGATGACCAACGTGCAATCCGGCGCCGGACGGATAAGGAAACATATCCAAAATATATTTTTTCGGTTTATCGGAATGATCATCAGCTTTAAACACATCGGAAGAATACCATTTGTCTTGCCATTTTTTTTCAATGCTTTGGGCGTCGTAAATTGCCATATTTTTTATATTTGAATGAATGATAAATTTGCAAAAAACAAGGTCAGACTAACACGTCATTCCAGAATTTCGGCTAAGCCGAAATGTCTGGAATCCCGTGGGCGAAGCTAGCACCTTGTCATCCTAGAAAAAATTTTTGTAAAAAAATTTTTATCTAGGATCTCGCCTACAGGACAAATAATTTAAAATTACTATATAAATTTATAACAAAAAATCATTTTTTACAACTAAAAAAGGCGCCTCGGTTAAAAGACACCCTGCGAATTACCGACTCCCCCCGAAATCCTAAACCATTTCAGGGATGATGTTGCAATAGCCGTGAATGGCCAGCACTTCGAGTTTATATTCGCGCTTCGCCATGCAGGCATCGCACAACTCCTGTTCCACAAGCTTCCCCTGATGGAAAGCCCGCACCACCTGCCCGATCAGGATCGGGGTGGGGCAGCGGAAACAGGTTTTCTGTTTCTGTTCAGTGAGAGGCTCAGTCATCACGCCCCTCACTTTCGTCCACGGGATGAAAGTATTCCCGCGGACCGCCGTCCTGGGCCTCGAAACGCAAACGCTGGAACTCATCCCAACGCTGGTCCTCCGGGACCGACAGCAACGCTTTTTTGTGCTCCTCACACAAGTAAATGCGTTGCGAGGACAGTATTTCCCCGTCACCGGTTACCGGCTCGATGTCCAGGTAACCGAACTCGCCTTCGCCGTAGCGCCGTGGGTTCTCACCCTCACAGCACACGACACAAGCAAAGAAATGTTTTCCAACCATTCAAAACCTCCTATTTCTTACGGCCTTTAAAAAGCCGTGGTGTTTCGTGAATTACCCTCGCTGTCTAGAGCTGGTTTTTGGCATACAGCCACTCCAGATAGAACAGCCAACGCTTGTCTTCGGCAACAGCCAAAAGCTGTGCCAAACAAGCCGGGCAAATATTGACCAAACGACTCTCCCCCAACAAATCTTTGTTCGCGGGGAAAAGCCGTAACGGCATCAAATTATTACCCCTCCGCCAACTCGTCTCGCCACAAAGCGGACAAATAGCGGTTTTTCGTGCTCGTTTATGGGATAAGGACACCATAACGGCACCTCCTTCCTTTGTCCTTACAATAACACGAAGTTTTGTTTTTGTAAAGACCAGCTGTGACTCACCACCACCGATTTCGCCTCCCCACCTTTTCTTCAGGCGAGCAATCTTGGCAAAAAACATTTTGGGGCAAGCTGAACGGCTCCCAAGAAGCAAACGGATTTTTGCATTTTCGACACAAAAGTTCGGTATTGGCCACAGACCGATCAAACTTTTTCTTGGACAAAACAGCAAATACCGGCGGATCGTTGGCTCCCAAAATTTCATTCGCTTCCAGTTCCACCAAACACTTGGGACAAGTGCCACTAAATTCCCCTAAACTAAACTTCCCGCCACAATACATACACTGACGAAGATCGATGTTATGTTTTACCATTTGAAACCTCCTTTGATAAAAAAGATTTTATCACAAAATATTTTTAAAAACAAAAAAACACCAATTTCTTGATGTCCTCATGTAACGCGGTATGGCCGTGCCCCTTTATAGTGATAATAGGGTGCCAGTGACCGCGTTAAAACTATTATAGCAAAAAATAGAAAAATAACAAAGCTTTCAAGTTTATGATTGCTGGGCCTGATACATTTTGGCATACAAACCATCATTGACCATCAATTCATCATGTTCACCTTGCTCCACAATGCGACCATTTTCGATCACAATAATGCGTTTGGCTTTGCGCACGGTAGCAAAACGATGTGAAATAAACAACATCGTCGTATCCTTGCCATATTCATACAAATTGTTAAAAATTTGTTCTTCGGCCAAGGCATCAATAGCGCTGGTTGGCTCATCCAAAATCATCAACTTAGGCTTTTTGAAAAAAACGCGGGCGATTGCCAAACGTTGCCACTGCCCACCCGACGGCAAAATTCCTCCTTTCATTTCCTTGTTCAAAAAAGTTTCATATTGATGAGGATATTTCTCAATAAAACCATCAGCCTCGGCTTTGCGTGCCGCGTCTTTAATTTCTTCAAGATTAAATTTACGGTGAATATTTCCCAAATAAATATTTTCCTCCACCTTCACGCTCGGCTTGGAAAATGATTGAAACAACAAACCCAACAATTTGTAATAAGCATCCAAATCCAATTTTTTCAAATCATGACCATTAACCAAAATCTTTCCTTTATTCGGATCATAAATACGCAACAACAATTTGATCAAAGTGGTTTTGCCGGCACCATTTTGTCCAACAATCGCCACATCATCATCGGCTGACACCTTAAAACTCAAACCCTGAAAAACCCACTTATTGGTTTTCGGATATTTGAAAGAAACATTTTTAAATTCAATACTCAAAGGTTGCTTGTTATCCAACTGAATGTGGCCGGGAACGATTTTTCTTTTTTGGTGACGCAATTCATAAAAAGTTTCCAAATAATTTTTATCAGCCTGCACCGCCACCACGCGCCGCAACAAACCTTGACTGTACACACGAAAAGATAACAATAAACCATAAATAAAGTAAAAAGTACCAACGGTAATCGCACCTCCCAAGAACAAACTCAAAACCAAATATAACACTGCCCCCATCGCTACATTTTCAAAAATACCGGCAAACAATTCTGAATAAAGACGCTTTTTCTCATTACGAATCAACTCATTAATAAATAAATAATGATAATGATTAGCCCGCTCCATCAAATATGGACCATAATCATTGACTTTCATTTCTTGAAAACTATCCAAATCCTCATGATATAAAGACCAGCGATAAGATGTGTACAAAATTTTCTTGGCACCTGATAAATCCCAAATCGACCAAACGCGCTTACCATAAACATAAGATACAATTGCCCCCGGAATCACCGCAGCCAACAAAAATACCACCAACAACGGACTAAATGAAATCAATAAAACCGCCACCACCACTGTAGCCACCCCCTTGGCAACAATTTCCAAAACATCAAAAAAAATCCGATTTAAACGCCAAACATTATGTTGCACCTTACTAAATTTATATACAAAATCCGGATCTTCCATATTTTGTGGCTCACTTTCCAAAAAAATTGGAAAAGCAGCAATCTTGTCCAAATACAAATTACTCAAACTACTATCCATCTGATGCATGAAAGTTTCCAAGCGATAGACAAAAGCCGTTAGAATAAACACCCCAACTAAAGACAATAAACTCCACCACGCCGTGCTAGTCCAACCAAGTCCACTTACAGCCATTTCCACAAAACGATCAATCACTCGCCCGATCGCAAACTGTTCCAAGGACGGCAACATTGCCACTAAAAAAATAACCACTATTAAGAAAAAATAAAACCACGGATTTTGTTTCCAAAATTCTTTTAAAACAAAAAACACCAATTTAAAAATGGAAATCTTTGATTTTGTATTTTTATTTTTCCCCATATTGAAATGATTATAGCAGAAAATTTAAAACAAGAAAAATGTGGGGGAATGAGACTGTGTGAGTGTCATCCTGAAAATAATGGGGTTATGTCATCCTGAACTTGTTTCAGGATCTCTCCAATAAACTCTTCATTCCTTAAATGACGGAGAAAACAATAAGGATTAATTAAGGGATCCTGAAACAAGTTCAGGATGACATAACCCCTGCCCCAAAACAAGTTCAAGATGACAGAAACCCTGCCCCCAAGACAATTTCAGGATGACAGAAAACCCCCTTATACTAAAACACCCCGGACTTAATCCAGGGGCAGGATGACAAACGCCGACTACCGTCTCCCATAATTATCTTCCAATCGCACAATATCATTCTCATCAAAATTACCAAAAGAAATTTCCAAAACTTGCATTTCCTTATCACCGGTTTTCAAACGATGATTCGTCCCTTGCGGAATAAAAAATTCGTCACCTTCTTGCGCGGGAATTTCTTCATCATTTCTCACGACAAAACCTTCGCCTTTCACTACTCTCCAAAACTCACTACGTTGTGTGTGATACTGCAAACTCAAAATAGAATTCGCTTTGACAGTCAATATTTTAACGGTCACTTTAGAATTTAAACAAAATTGGCGAAAATTTCCCCAGGGCCGATTTTCCTCATAAATGACATCCAACATAAAGAAAAACTTCTTTTTTATCAAAATTATGATATAATGAAAAGCGGAAAAAAGCAAACCAAATATGAAAACAAAAAAACAAAAATTGGAATTGGTAAACACCCTTAGCAGTGCCAATTTTACCTGGATTCACATTTCCAAACCAAGTCCCAAAGCCCTTAAATACTTGGGTCGTAATTTTCAGTTTGATCCGGCTGACTTACGTGACAGTGCGCCTCCCTTGCAACGTAGCAAATTGGTCACTCACAGTTCCTATCTTTTCATGATTTTGCTTTTCCCATATTATGACCGAGAAACAAAAACTATCAATCCAACCGAATTTGATTTTTTTATTGGCAAAGATTTTTTAGTAACCATCGAAGAAGGGAAAATCGACGTTTTAGGAAAATTTTTCTTTATGCTAAAAAACAGTCCGGCCATGAAAAAGGAATACCTTGATGAAGATCCGATCGAAACACTGACCGAAACGATTCACAATTTATACAATTACTGTTTTCCCATTTTAAATCATTTCAATTTAGACACGCAAGAAGTAAACAAATATTTATTTGCCAACCACGGACAAAAACAATCAATTCAAGAAATTCTAAAAGTAAAAAATAACATCATTGCTTTTAATAAGTTGATGAGACCACATCGCACCATTCTGGAAAGATTAAATAAAAATTTAGGAAATTATTGCACCGTTTCCGACAAAGAATCAAATAAATTTCAAAGTGCTATCAGCTTTGCCAAAGATATTCACGATGACGCCGAAAACTACAAAGAAAATATTACTGCCTTGTACGACACGCACTCCTCTCTCTTGGCACACAATACCAATGAAACAATGAAGCGTTTAACCACGATTTCCGCTACCTTATTGCCGTTATCGGTAATCGCTTCCGTTTTTGGCATGAACACTGTTAAAGGGATGCCATTTATGAATTCTGAAAATGGTTTTCTAATGGTAATTGCCGCAATGTTATTTATCACCAGCATCACCCTGATTTATTATAAATTTAAAAAATGGCTGGATTGATGAATACAAAAATTCTTTTAATAAAAAACCCCGCACGAAAGCGGGTATTTTTATTATAGAAATTTTAATCATTCATTCCATCCAAAACATCCAACACCTCTTTTACCGTTGATACTCGCACCAACTTATCTCGCCACTGCGCCGCACCGGGAAATCCTTTAAAATACCAAGCCAAATGTTTTCTTAAAATAATGATACTTGATTCCCCCTTGTCTTCAACCAAAGCTTGCAAATGATAACGTGCTACCGTTTTAATTTGTTCCAAATTTAAATCAGCGTATTTTTTAGTTTCAAAATAATCCTTAATTTGTGCGAACAACCACGGCTTACCGATAATCCCCTGCCCCAAGCCTAAACCGTCCGCCTCGGATTCCTGCCACGCCGCGTACGCATCCTCCGGCGTCATGATTCCACCATTCACGATTACCTCCTTATCCGGATAAATTTTTTTAATTTGTTTCGCCAGTGACCAATCAGCCTTGCCAGCAAAACCCTGCTCATAAGTTCTCCCATGAATCATCACGGTTTTCCAAGAAAGATCAGCCAATGATTCCAAAAATTTCAAAGCGGTCATATCACCGTTACCAGCACGAATTTTAATGGACACCGGCACCTTGTCGGCGGCTAAGATAGTAGCGGCAACAATTTCCCGTGCCAATTCCGGTTTGCGCATCAAAGCCACGCCATTACCGGTATGCACGACTTTCTTGGCTGGACAACCAAAGTTAATATCAAAACCATCAGGACGATAAGCCGACTCTGCCAATTTTTTGGTCGCCTCAAAAAACAATTTTGGTTTATGACCGAACAATTGCAAAACTACCGGACGCTCTGCCGGCTGAAAACGATAAAACTCTTCGTTCTTTTTAAATTTATAAAATAAAGCGTCGACGCTAATCATTTCCGAATAAACACGGTCGGCCCCCCACTCGCGACACAATTGTCGAAACGGAGAATCGGTCAAACCGGCCATCGGACACAAAACCAAAAACGGTTTCTTTTTATTCACCATAATTTTTCTTAATCTTATAATTATCAGCCATATCTTCTATTACAAAACCCAAAGATAAAACTTGATCCCGATAAGAATCGGCCTCTTCCCAATTTCGAGCTTTCTTGGCTTGCCAACGTTTTTCCGCCAATTCTTTAACATTATCAGGAACGGTCTGCAACTCATCAATTTCTTGCAACACTTGCTTAGCTTCATGTAAACGCAAACCCAAAACCGCGTCCCAACTCAATAAAGTTGCTTGGGTGTCAGCCAAAGAGACATCCTCATTTTTTAATAAATCCCAAACCACAGCTAATCCTTTTGGCACGTTCAAATCATCATTTAAAGCATCACTAAACAAACGACCATATTTTTGATTAACCTTACCTTTTTCTTTAGTAGGTAACGCCATGTAATTTAAAATTTTCATATAAGCACGTTGTGCTCCTTCTAGTGCCTGCACACTGAAATTCAATTTACTACGATAATGACTACCCAAACACAAATAACGATAAGATAAAGGATGATAACCCATTTCTTCCAATGAACTCAAAGTAAAAAAATTACCTGAAGACTTAGACATCTTAGCGTCACCGGCCAAAACCACGAACTCATTATGCAACCAATATTCAGCCAATTTATGTCCGGCAAGTGCTTCGGATTGAGCAATTTCATTGGTGTGATGCACTGGCAAAAGATCTGCTCCGCCACAATGAATATCAAACGGTTCGCTATGCTCATAATCTTTGTGTCCGTTTAATAAATGCAAAGACATGGCCAAACATTCAGTGTGCCAACCGGGAAAACCCACGCCCCAAGGACTATCCCATTCCATATCACGTTTAGAATCCTTAGGAGAAAATTTCCACAAAGCAAAATCGGTTTTATTTTTCTTTTCCGGATTGATTTCCACGCGTGCTCCGGCCTGCAAATTTTCCACATCCAACATCGCGATTTTTCCATAATCTTTAATCTTGGAAGTATCAAAATAAATTCCATCAGAGATTTTATAAGTATATCCCTTCTTTTCTAAAATTTTCACAATCTCAATTTGCTCATCAATATAAGCGGTGGCACGTGGTCGTGCAAATGGTTCTTTTAAATTCAAAGATTGCCAATCCTTCTTTAAGGCATCAATATAATATTCGGCGATTTCCCAACTGTTTTTTCCTTCACGTCGTTTAGCTTTTTCCATCTTATCTTCACCGGCATCACCATCATCAGTCAAATGCCCCACGTCAGTCAAATTTGTTACATGCTTAACTTGATAAGCATTCATCTCTAAAACCCGACGCAAAATATCCTCAAAAATATAAGCCCGCAAATTACCAATATGTGCATAGTGATAAACCGTCGGCCCACAAGCATAGATCCCCACCGCCCCCGGTTTCAAAGGTACAAAATCTTCTTTTTTTCGGCTGACGCTATTAAATAAACGCATAAGAAATTCTTATTTTTTTATTATTCCAATCTTATCATTTTATAAATATTTTTGGCAAATAAAAAATCCCCCTCCACAAAGGATCTAAAATTAATTGTTAAAAAGTTCCATTGGGTTAATTTTAAACTGAAGCATATTAGCAGTGTTCCTGCCACCATCCCCCCCTTTTCTTTGCATTCCAATTTTACCAATCTTCAAACTCCCCTGCCTGGTAATCCTAACATCGCCCCCTCCAAAAAAATTCATCACTTCATTAATAGATTTTAAAACCCACATACTATCGCCATCCACTTTAGCAATAACAAGAACCCAATCAGCAGAAAATTCGCCCCGCCCCTTCAATATATCAGAAACAACTAAAATTTTATTATCTTCAAAAAATTTAATGACCTTACTTTGACTATTATTGTCCATTTCAGAAAACAGAACCCTGCGAGAATCTTTCAATTTTTTCCCCTTTGTTTTTATTTCCCCCGTAAAAACTTTTAAAATTCTAGACACGTCTTCCGGGATACCCCAAAGCTCAACATATTTATCAACCCACCGTTTATCTATCTGATTAAAACCTTGTGAATTACTAACGAGTTTCACTTGCAAATTCTGTACATCTTCTTGTGATTTAAGTTTTATGATAATTCTAATCCTAACCTGTACATCAGCCTTATACTGTCCACGAACCTTTACTGCTTTAACATATTCAATATTAGAAACATTATAATTCATCGCACGAAGCCACTCTTGTGCAACACTATCCGTCTGCCATTGGTTAAAACGAGCTATTACATCATCTTCATTTTCGAACCCACCTTTGGCTGTTTTAGAACCAATTTTTATTAAATTCTCAATACTCATATTTTTATAATTTAATATATTCAAATAATTTTCTAGCGACTGCTTCAATAGTACTAACAGTCATAGCATTCCCTGCTTGACTCAACAACTTAATGTCCATTATTTTTCCCTTAACTTTTTTAGCCAATTCTTCCGGAAAACCCTGTAAAAGCAAAGACTCCAAACCAGAAAGTCTTCTAAATTTACCGCTACGAACATAAATAATTCCATGACGACCGGTTCGCAATGTTGGAACCTTACCTTTATACAATCTCAAATCTGATTGCCTAGTATCCAATACCAGGTAGTCTTGTCGCAAAAGTTCCTCGGTATCAAATTTTCCCTTATTATATTTATTATTTATAAAATTTAAAAATGTTTTATAAGTCCTTTTTTTGTCATCAAACTCTAATTCCCCATCATCAATTAAATAATTTTTAATATTTGGCATTTTAATGGGGATAGGCCACTCAAAGTCTTTAGTTTTGTCTTTAATTAAATCTTTTCTTATACCAACAAAATAAATTCTTTCTCTCATTTGAGGAACGCCGTAATCCAAGCTATTCAAAACCCTATAAAAAACCTTATATCCCGCACGATCCAATTCACTCAAAATCACTTTCAAAGAATTGCCGCCATCATGATTAACCAACCCTTTCACATTCTCCAAAATAAAATATGGTAAGTTTTTACCTTTCATGATCTTTATCAAACCATAAATAACTTGTCCCCTATGATCATCCATTCCCTTTCTTTGACCAATAACAGAAAATGTCTGGCAAGGAAAGCCCGCAATCATCAAATCAAAATTCGGCAAATCCAAAGGATTAATTTTCATTAAATCTCCATAATTCTTCTCTTCTTGTCCAAAAAATTCCCTGTATGTTTTTTCGGCGTGTTTATCAATTTCAGAAAAGGCCAGACAATGTAAACCGAGCTTCTGTAAACCAAGTCTACCACCTCCAATGCCAGCACAAAAATCTACAAATGTTAATTTATCCGTAACCATAACTACAATATTTTTATTATATTTATATTCTACTACAATTTTTAAATAAAATCATTTTTACATCTTTTGGATAAAAAATGTTTTATTAATTATATATAATACCCCAAACAATAAAAATTCAAATTACAATTCCCGTACCTATCCTTTAACCTTCGCCATCACCGCTTTTTTAATTTCCTTCAAAACTTTCTGATCATCTTTTAAGAATTGCTTAGCCGCTTCGCGCCCCACGCCCAAACGAACTTCCCCGTATTTGTAGGTATTGCCATTTTTCTCAATAATTCCTGTCGTCACACCGGTGTCCAAAACATCACCGGGCACAGAAATCCCTTCATTATACATAATATCAAATTCGGTTTGTTTGAAAGGCGGGGCAACTTTATTTTTAACGATTTTAACTTTAACCTGGTTACCAATAATATTTTCGCCTTGTTTGATTTGTGCACTCTTACGAATTTCTACACGCACCGAAGCGTAAAACTTCAAGGCATTACCACCGGTCGTGGTTTCCGGATTGCCGAACATAATACCGATTTTCATACGTAACTGATTGATGAAAATTACAATAGTATTGGTTTTACTGATAATCGCCGTTAATTTACGCAAAGCCTGGCTCATCAAACGTGCTTGTAAACCCATGTGCGAATCCCCCATTTCACCTTCAATTTCCGCTTTCGGAGTTAAAGCCGCTACTGAATCCACCACCACCACGTCCACCGCACTGGAACGAACTAAAGTTTCGAGAATTTCCAAAGCTTGTTCCCCAAAGTCCGGTTGAGAAATCAATAAATCTTCAGTTTTAACACCAATTTTTTTAGCATATTCCGGATCCAAAGCATGTTCAGCATCAATGAAGGCCGCTGTCCCACCGGCTTTTTGCACTTCAGAAATGACATGTAAAGCCAAGGTGGTTTTACCGGAAGATTCTGGCCCGTAAATTTCAATCACACGCCCCTTAGGCATGCCCGTTCCCAAAGCCAAGTCCAACGACAAACAACCGGTGGTAATAGTTTCAATGTTTTGCCCTTGTTCGCCCAAGCGCATAATTGAACCCTCTCCAAATCGTTGTTTGATTTGACTTAAGGCTTCTTGAATAGCATTACTCTTTGGATCAACCGTCTTAGATTCTTTGTCAGCTTCCACTTTTTTGTCTTTTACCATACTTGTTGCATTTAATTTTTTATTTATTATAGCAAATCGAATGTGAAATTAACTTAAAATTTTTCCAATTTATCCACAACCCTAACATACCCCAGTATAACACCCACATTTTAGGCTGACAATTCTTGTTCTACTTTTTTGTTCTATTTTAAATTCTCCGCCACTGACTTGCCATGTCAAAAAAATAGATATATGTTATAATAGTTTTACAAAAAAATGTTAAATAAATTTTCGTATTTTTATGTATTTGGAAAAATTAGAAATAAACGGCTTTAAATCATTTGCCAAACCCTCCTCTTTTGATTTCTTACCCAATACCATCACGGCGATTGTCGGACCAAACGGTTCGGGAAAATCCAATATCATTGATGCTATCAAATGGGTGCTGGGTGAACAAAGCAGTAAAAGCATTCGTAGCCAACAAAGCCAGGACATCCTATTTTCTTCTCCAAAAGTCAAAAGTAGCAATTACGCCGAAGTTGCCTTGCGTTTGAATAATGAATCAAAAAGATTTCCTTTGGATTATAATAACATTGAAATCAATCGTCGCTTTTATCGCCAGGGCGAGGGAGAATATCGTCTAAATAAAAATCCGATCAAAGTCAGTGATTTAAATTATCTGTTAAGCCAAGCGAAAATCGGACAAAAAAGTTTTTCCATTATTTCCCAGGGGTCAATTCATCAATTATTAAATTTCAATAAAGAAGATTTACAAAATTTCTTTGCCGACGCCACCGGCGTGCGTGCCCCGCAAATGCAACTGGAAAACAGCCAAAAACAACTGCAAAAGAATACCGAGCAAGCACAATATCTTAATAATTTAATCAATGAAATGTTGCCCCGCCTGCAATGGATGGAAAAAGACGTTAAACGTTTCCAACAACGTCAAGCGGTGGAAGAAAAATTACGCCATTATCAACGTCAAGCGGTTTTGCGCAAATATGTTGATTGGCAAAGCGCTTATGAAAAAATCCAAGCTGATTTGGAGTTTTACATCAATAAAGTGACGGAATTAAAAAGCTCCGCCCACACCGAACAGGAAAAGCTGGACGAACTGACCGCCATTCTCAGCAACCAACAATTTTTACAATTAAATCAAGAGTATCAAAAGTTATTGGGTGAGAAACAAGATTTGTATGGTAAATTAAACGATCAAAACATTAGTTTGATCCCGGATTTGGATGAGAAACTGTCCAGCACCGAAAAGGGTTTGCGCGATGCCAAAACCGACTTGAGCGAACAAGAAAAATTACTTTCTCAATATAAAGACATCAACTTGCAAGAATATATTCCCGGTGAAGTGGAAAAATATATTGAGAAACAACAACAAGAAAAAAAAGAAATTCTCGGCTTTATTAAAAACTTGTTTCACTGTGAGGAAAAATATTTATTGCCGATTGAGGCGGTGTTGGGCGCGACTTTAAACGGTTTGGCGGTCAGCGACGATAACGTGGCCGTGGAAATCATCAAAAACATTAAGGAAAAACGCCTGGGCACGCTCCACCTCTACCCCTTGAACAAAATCCAAGGACGTCCGGACAAAAAGGAAATTCAAGAAATCACCCAACAATATGATGGTTGTCGTCCAATTTTGGACTACTTGAAATATGATGAACAATTCAACGAACTGTTTCAATTTTTATTGGGCAATACCGTTCTTAGCCCGGAAATTGACAGTGCCAAAGAAATCTCGCAACAATATCCAGTGCGCATCGTAACCATGCAAGGGGAAATTTTTGAGGCCAGCGGTATTATTAAAGGTGGGTATAAGGTGTTTAAATTTTTATCAAAAGAAATCGTTAAAAAACTACACCAAGCACAACAAGCGGTTACTCAATTGAAATTGCAAATCAACAAATTGGAAATGGAAGAAAAATATTATCGTAATTTGCAAGGTAAAAACCAGGGGCAAGATAACAGCACCTTGCGTGAAGCGATTTTGGCCATCAATGATAAATTGAAAAAAATGGAAAGCGATGCCAAAGAAATGAACGAACAATATCTGAAAGCCCAACAACAATTCCAAGAACAACAAAAAATCTGCCAACACAAACAAGATGATTTGATGCGTGCTCAGCATATTTTGGATAATTTACAGGAACAAGCACGTGCTTTAGAAGCACGCAAAAGCGATTTAGCCGAAGTGCAAGCGGAAGAATTAACCGATTTTGACACCAACCTGGACGAACAGAAAATCAACCAAGAAATCGCCAAGTGCGAGGGCAAACTGTTGGCCATCGGGGAAATTGATGAAAATATCATTAATGAATATAACACTTTAAAAGAGCGCTATGAAAATCTCAATCGGGAGCAAAACGATCTCGTGAACAGTGCAAACAACCTGGAAGCGATCAACAACGAATTGAAAAAGCTCATTCACAGTGAATTTACCGATAAAATCAAATTGATTTCCGGTACTTTTAATGATTATTTCCAAACTTTGTTCAAAGGCGGTAAAGCGGCCTTACAAGGAGAAATCAGTGATAATGAAATCAAAGTGGACATTGAGTCTTATATTCCGGGCAAGAAAATCAAACATTTAAATTTGTTCTCCGGCGGTGAAAAAACCTTAATTTCCACGGCTTTGATTATGGCGATTGTCCATACCCAAAAGACCCCGTTTGTCGTTTTGGACGAAATTGACGCCGCCCTGGACGAACTCAATTCTCAACAATTGGCCGATATTTTAAGTGATATCAACAAATTGACCCAAATTGTGCTAATTACACACAATAAAGTGATCATGCAATCAGCCCAAATCATTTATGGCGTCACCATGAACCCGGCCGGCTATTCGCATGTTTATTCGATGCAGGTCTAGACTCTTTCTGTCATCCTGAACTAAGTAAGGGGCATGCTGAAACGTGGCAATGGGTCATCCTGAAACGGTGTAATGGGTCATCCTGAACTTGTTTCAGGATCTCTCCAATAAACTCTTCATTCCGTCCTTAAACGATGAGGGAAACAATAAGGATTAATTAAGAGATCCTGAAACAAGTTCAGGATGACAGACCGTAACCCAAACAAATTGAATCCCCCATCACAATCCATCAATCCAGCCACTTCGCGCTAGAGTTTATCCTGACTATTCGCCCTTCCCCCCGCATCAATACCAAAACACCAAAAAAACCGCCATTTCTGGCGGTTTTTTCTATCTTCAAAGTCTTTAAAATCCTAGTTTTCGCGCATCGCACGAGGAGATTTACGCAAATAATTCAATTTGGCACGACGAACATTGCTTTTGGCTTCTTTAACCAATTCAATCTTTTCCACACCAGGCATATCAAATGGGAAAATCTTTTCCACACCTACCCCGTGAGAAATCTTACGAACTGTCATGGTTTTACCCTTTTTAACTCCCATAACGATCCCTTCATAAACCTGAATTCTTTCCTTTTCCGCACCTTTAGAAGTTAATTCCTTGATTTTTTGGTGAACTTTCACTGTCAAACCAGGTTTCACATCTTCAGCCTTTAAAATATTGCTGGCCATAATCATTAGATTATTATTAAAATAAAAAAATTTGATTGAATTGAAGAAATCCTGAAACCAGCCGTCTCTTCGCTATGACTGGCATATGGTTCAGGATGACACTCTAAAACTTAGAACAGGTTTATATTATACATTTTCTTTTCCCCTGTCAAGCAAAACCTTATTGACTTTTAACAATCCCTTTGATATCCTACAAATAAGTTATAAATACTCTTAACTATTGTTTTATGCTTCGTATTCTAGAAATTACTGAATTAATTGCCGCTATTTTGTTAATGGTTATGATTTTAATGCAAAACCGGGGTGCCGGCTTAAGCGAAACCTTTGGCGGAGAAGGCAATATTTACAGTACTCGTCGCAGTGTAGAAAAGGTCTTGTTTAAACTGACTATCATCACCGCTGTTATATTTTTTGGATCAGCCATCAGCATTGTTTATTTATCGTAACAAGTGCTTATTAACAAGGCTTATCTTTAATACTTAAAATTTTTATTTTGTGATTTTCTTCAAAAGCAAGAAAAAAGACCCCCTTGAACATTTGGATAAAAAACTTTTAAAATCCTTGAACAAGAAGAAATTCCCCAACCTCAAGCAATTAAGCCACATTGGCAAATATTTAACCCGTTGGGAAAGACTCATCATTGATGTTTTAATTCTAATTAGCGCTATTTCCGGCGTATGGTTATTAGCATATGCCTATCAAGCCAACAGCGAACCGATGGCTGATTACGGTGGCACAATTGTTGAAGGATTAATCCAAGATCCTGTCTATATCAATCCGATTTTAAGTACCGGAAACAGTACTGATGCCGATTTAGTAAAATTAATCTTTAGTGGCCTCTTAAAATACGATAAAGATCTAAAATTAGTACCGGATTTAGCAGAAAAATATGAAATTTCCGAAGACGGCAAAACCTACACTTTTACCCTTAAAGAAGATTTATCTTTTCATGACAGCAACCCCTTAAGTGTAAACGATGTTTTGTTCACCTACAGCTTAATTCAAAACCCGGAGTACAAAAGCCCAAACTACATTAATTTTGCCAATGTCAAAATTGATAAAGTTGATGACCGAACTATCAGTTTTACTACAGACAATGTTTACGCACCATTTATTCATTTATTTACCATTGGTATTTTACCGGCTCACGTGTGGGAAAATATTGGACCAGCCAACTTTCCTTTAGCCCAATATAACATCAAACCGATTGGTAGCGGGCCTTACAAATTTGAAAAATTAATCAAGGACAATAATGGCAACATTGCCAATTATGAGCTAACATATTTTGATGGGTATTACGGGCAAAAACCTTATATTCCAAAAATGTCTTTCCGTTTTTTCGATGATCAACAAACAGCCATCAATGCCCTTGTTAAAAAAGAAATCAGTGCCCTTGGTAATTTACCAAACAAAGAAAGAAGTTTTGTGGAAAATGATGAAAACAATATTAGTATTTATGCTTTAACCTTACCGCAATACACTGCCCTTTTCTACAATGTCAAAAGCAATTCTTTGATTAAAAACGCTTATTTCAGACAAGCTTTAAATTTATCAATTGACAAAAACGGTTTAATTGAAAAAATTTTTGGACAAAACGTAGAAATTGTAAATGGTCCAATTTTAAAAAATTCATTTGCTTATAGTAATGATTTACCACAACAAAATCCTGATTTTGAAAAAGCCAAACAATTAATGGTTGATAACGGTTGGCAAATGAAAGAAGAAGGGGTTTGGGCAAAACAAATTGATGGTAGCGAAACCGTTGCCAGTTTGAAAATTACTGTGCCCAATACCGAAGAAATTTTAAATCTTGCCAATTCCATGAAAGAATCATGGAAGTCATTTGGTATAAATGTCGAAATTCAAGCAATTGATACCAATGAAATCAAACAAATCATTAAAGAAAGATCCTACGAATCCATTATTTATGGAGAAAATATTGGTGCCGATCCGGACATCTTTCCATTTTGGCACTCCACACAAATTGATTATCCCGGTTTAAATCTTCCCCAATTGGCCAACAAACAAATTGATACCCTGATTGAAGAAGCCCGTCAAACACACGGCACATTAACCAGACAAACAAAATATGCCGAGTTACAAAAATTAATCCTTGAAGAACAAGCAGCCTTATTCTTATATTCACCTAAATACTTATATGCGTTAAACAACGAAATTCAGAATTATCAGCAAACATTTATCAACAATTATTCTGGAAGATGGAATTCTCTATTTGATCTATACATCAAAACACAAAAAAAACTTAAATGGTAACAGTTTAATTACTCTATAAATTCTTAAAAATCGTATGATTCCGAAAGAAAACAGCGCCAACACGCCTTTATTAAGGCGTTACAAGACGCACCGAACCGGTGATGCCGCTCCAATCGGACATCACTCTCCTAAATTAAAAATTATTGTTATGGGCGGGCTGGAAGAAGTCGGCCGTAACATGACCTTATTGGAATGTGACAATGAAATCATTGTAATTGACATGGGTTTACAATTTCCGGAAGAAAATATGCCGGGCATTGACTATATCATCAATGACATCAGTTATTTGAAGGACAAAATCGATTGGGTTAAGGGCGTAATTATCACCCATGGTCACTACGACCATATCGGCGGTATTCCGCACTTGATGCCATTATTGAGGAATCCCCCAATGTTTACCGGCGAATTATCCGCCGGCATTATTCAAAAACGTTACGCCGAATTCAAAGGTTTGCCAAAACTAAAAATCACCATGATTAATGATGATAGTGTAATTCGTTTGGGCAAAAACTTTATTATTGAGTTTGTCCGTTTAAATCACAGCATTCCCGATACTTTCGGGATCGTGGTGAAAACGCCTTTGGGAACGATTTTCCATACCGGCGACTATAAGTTTGATTATACTCCGGTGGATGGAAAGCCGGCCGATTTAAACCGTTTAGCCTTAATCGGACATCGCGGGGTTTTGGCACTTTTGGGCGACAGCACCTCTGCCGAAAGCTCCGGCCATCAAGTATCGGAAAAAATCGTCGGCGAAGAGTTGCGCAAAGTGTTTGAGCAAGCGCCGGGCCGTATTATTATCGGGACCTTCGCTTCGCAAATCACTCGCGTCCAACAATTGATTCAATTGGCCCAGGATTATGATCGCAAAATTGTCTTGGAAGGTAGCTCCATGAAAACCAACGTGGAAATTTCCCACCAATTGGGATATATCAAAATGAAACCGAAAACTTTAATTGAAAATGACGAAGCCGCCAACTACCCGGATAATAAATTGGTGTTTATCGGAACCGGCGCGCAAGGTGAAAAGAACGCCTTCTTAATGAAAATGGCCTCGGAAGAACATAAAGTTTTGAGTTTTAAACAAGGTGATACCGTTATTTTCTCATCTTCGGTTATTCCGGGAAATGAACGCACCATCCAAAGTTTGAAGGATTTGATTACCCGCAAAGGCGCACGCATTATTCATTACCAGTTAATGGATATTCACGCCGGCGGACATGCCAAGAAAGAAGATATCAAATTAATGTTAAGATTGATTAAACCGCAATATTATATTCCGATTGAAGCCAATCACTTCTTATTGCAAGCCAACGCGGAAATTGCCGCAGACTTGGGTTTGCCACGCAGCAATATTTTTGTGGCGGACAACGGCCAAGTGATGGAATTCTCCCGCTTGGGCAATACTCAAAAAGTAATCGGCAAATTGACGAGTGCTTACGTGCCGGCAGAATATGTGATGGTTGACGGTTTGGGCGTCGGTGACGTCTCCGAAGTGGTCTTGCGTGACCGTCAAATGATGTCCGAAGACGGTATGTTCGTGGTGATCGCCACCATCAAACACAGCTCTAACGCCGTAATCGGTAATCCGGATATTATTTCCCGCGGTTTCATTTATATGAAAGAAAGCAAGGAATTGTTGAATGAAGCTCGTAAAAAAGTGAAAAAGATCGTGGAAAGCCAAGCCACTCCCACCGATATTAACATCATTAAGCAACAAATCCGCGATGAATTAGGTTTATTCTTATACAAGAAAACCAAGCGCCGCCCGATGGTCTTGCCGGTGATTATTGAGGTATAATTGTCTTTAGAATATATACTGAAATATACGAAAAAACCGCCCCAAAAGGGCGGTTTTTTTTTGTTTTGAACTCTGATTCGTCTGATGAACATGACCATGTTTATTAACGGGAAAAGGGCGTTGCAATCCACCTTCGCTAAAAGCTACGGTGGACACAGTGCAACGCCCCTACACAAGAATCCCAATATCATATCCCTACCGTAGTCGAGATCCTGGGTTCTTCGCACTGACATACAGTGCTCAGACCCAGGATGACAAACAAAAATAAAACAACAAAAAACAAAATCATAGTCCATCCTTTAATCAGACGAATCCCGGTCCTACTTCGTCTTCAACACATACACCCCGTCCCAGTTTTCGGCCGGGGGATTTTTTAAATATTCACGACAACGATCCAAATAGACTTGCACGGACAAATCCTCCGCCGGCATCTTTTCCAATAACTCCAAAGCACCGGGAAAATCCTTGGCCAAATATTTATCAAACATCGCCGCGAAGTTCGTGGCAAAAGCTTTAGCTTTATCGTTCGCCTCCGCCAACGGACCCAATAACTCATAAATGGTCACCGGTTCGGTCTTCCCCTTCACTGCCACTTTATCCAAAACACGGCAAACAAACTCGCCTTTCACTTGAGCATGCACGCTTTCACTGATAATGATTTCACTGCCATAAATCTTATTCAAACCATCCAAACGAGAACCAAGATTAACGCTATCGCCCATCACCGTGTAATCAAAACGCTTGGCGCCCCCCATATTTCCGACAATCATTTCACCGCTGTTCACGCCAATACCCAATTTTAAAATGACATCTTCCTGCCAAGCATTATTCTTATTCAATTCCACCAATAAATTTTTCATTTTCCAAGCGGCAACACAAGCGTTAAAGGCGTGGCGTTTATCATCCAAAGGCGCTCCCCAAAAAGCCATAATGGCATCGCCCATATATTTATCAATGACACCGTTTTCATTCAAAACGACATCACTCATTTCCGTCAAATAAATATTCAAAATTTTCACCAACTGCTCCGGACTCAATTTTTCCGACAAAGAAGTAAAGCCACGCAAATCGGAAAACAAAACCGTCATGTGACGACGAACGCCCCCCAACTTCACCAAATCCGGATTGTTAATCAACTCATTCAAAACACTTTCCGACAAATAGAAACCAAATGTACGACGTAAATCCTGCTTGGCGAAAAACAACAAAATATAATGAACCACCAACACATACAAATAAATCAAAACCAAACCGACAAGGTAATACCAACCGTTAAAGCGCCAACCACTGTCAAAGAGCAACATATTCACCCACCAAGTGGATAACAACAACAAACCCAAAACCGAAGCATTGGTGATGGTATAATATTCGGTCAGTAATAAATAAATTAAAAATCCCAACAAGATCAAAAAGAACGGCAAGAAATCCAAGTAAAAAGGCAAATCATGGAATTGCTTATCAGCCATTAAAGTATTGACGGCGTTGGCATGCGAATAAACGCCATACATATAATCACCGGTAGACAATGGCGTATAAACATAATCGTGCAAATCCGCCACGGTCAAACCGACCATCACGACTTTACCGGCAAACTTTCCCTGCAATTCTTCAGCGCTCAACTTGTTCATCACATCAAGAGCGCTAAGATGATTAAAATATTTTTCCGGGCAAAAATAAATACGATTGGTGATATTATTCCAAGTTTTTCCGGCCAACAATTCACTGAAAGATTGATATTGATCAGCACCGCTAGCCACGCTCTGTGGTACCTGCCGAACGACATTGTCATCAGAGTTAATAAAATTAATGTGACCCTGACGAGTACGTCCCAACAAATAATAAGGGCGAATAAAACCCTGCGCCAACCATTGATTATCATTCAAACGCAAACCCTCGCCCTCAATGGGAATATAAATATTTTCGTTTTCATTGAAAAAACGCTGCAAAAGCAAATCCGCTTCGGTGTTGGTTTTTTCCACAAAATTAATATCCACGCCAATCTTGGCGGGCGCGCCGGACTGGATTTTTTCCAACAAAGCGGCGGTGGTGGTGCGGGACCATGGCCAAATACCAAATTCCGCCAAACTGGCATCATCAATTTCCACCAAAACAATATTTTGACTAACCTCGGACGGGGTGCAAGCAAAATACTTGTCCCACCACTGTTCATTGGAAACTTTCCAAGAATCATTAAGATAAAAAAGTGACAACAAAAAAATCAAAAATAAACCGACTCCCCACTTCCACATTTTTTGCTTATTGATTTTCATAAATCAAAAATTAAAAAGTGAAATCTAAAATAATTTCATCGTCAACCGGTTCCTGAGTCGGCTCCGGTTCTTCTTCAACCACTTGGGTTTGGCCTTCTTCCAAAGTTTCCATTGGCACTTCCTCGCCGGTGGTGGCAACGGTTTCATCCGTTCCTGTCGTGGCACTCGGTCGAGTATTTAATAATTCAAGATCGTTATTCAACGGTTGTCGTTGCAATTGTAAGTCCTCAGACATCTGACTGAAAAACTTCACTAAATTTAAATATTCCGGGCTATTAAGCATCGCTTGGATTTGCGCCGGATCAGTGTAATCAATATTGGACCATTTATCAGTATAGGCCTTAATCAAACGGAAATACTCCGGATTATCAGTTTGATATTTCATCCAGGCATCCAAACCACTCATATCAAAATTGAAATCCAAATCACGATTCAAACGTTGAAAACTGCTATCAAATTGATTCCAGTCAAAAATACGATCGGGCATTTCACGCTCCGGCATAATTTTTTGCCAATCCAATTTTTCTTCGCCCAACAATTCCGGCAAAACCTTTTCACGCAAAGATTTATCCAATTTTTGATCTTTCAAGAAATCACGCAATTGATTAGCATCACCTTTTTCCGCCAACCACGCCCCTTCAGCCAAACGACGTTGTTGCTTAAAGTTTTCCCAACGCTTTTTAGTCTGTTCATCATCAATAAATTTCTCGCGAATATTTTCAGCGGTTTGCTGTAACTTATATTTCAAAGTCCCCGGCTCCGCCCCCATATATTTTTTCAATCGGGTATTAACGCGTTCCCGCGCCAACTTTTGAAAACTCCCATCGTTCTTGAAGTTCTTATCAACCCATTGTTTTAAATTATCATCCAATTTATCTCGGCCCAATTTGATTTTTTGCAACTTATCACGACCATCACCGGCAAATTGCATCGCTTCTCCCAATCCAACCAATACTTCCTTGCCGCGATTACCCAAGCGCTTATCCTTCACCGCGACTTGGCTTTCACCCACGAACAACTCTTCGGTCCCGATAGAAAAAGCAGTGCCACGCACGGTAGCGACCACAGTCGGAGTTTCCACTTCCCATTGTGATTGGTCATTGAACAACTTCAAAATCCTGAACCAGATTTTACCTTCGCTCACCTTAACATTCACTTGTTGTTCCCACATTGAAGACATTTCCGCTTGATTGATGGTCAACTCGGTGTTGGCGTCCAAACGCATCACCGCGCCCTCGCCCACCACAATACTGGCAGCACTATTATCGCCGGTTTTAACGCTATCGCCGGTCGCTAAAGTCAAATCTTCCTTGACCAGCTGATATTCCAAATTTCCCTGTTTAACATAAACTTGACCTTTTTCCACCTGCAATTGCACGGTGCCTTGCCAATCATCCATTGGAAAAGAAGTGGCACTATAGACAAACCACGCCCCGGCACCCAGCAAACCGAAAATCACCACACCGAAAAATACAAAAAACTTAGCCATAAAAATATTTGATTATTAATTGAAAACTGTTTGTATATTACAACAATTTTTGAATAATTGGCAAGACCTTGTTTTCACTTCTTCCATTTCCGGCCAACATATCAGTACTATCGTAATGCCACTCTTCCCCGTGAAAATCTATTACTTTACCGCCGGCCTCGCGCACCAATAACACTCCGGCCCCGACATCCCAACGCAATGCTCCCGGCACCATAAAAACATCAGTGACACCCCGTGCCAGCAACGCTAATTCCAAGGCGGAAGAACCAAGCTGACGAATATCACCATGCTCTTTAAAATAACAATGCAATTTCAAAGCATCCATCCGACTCTTTTTGCCGGCACCGTAACAATAAGTCATTTTAAGATTTTCCAAATATTGCTCGTCGCTGACGCGCAAAGCTTGCCCATTGCACCAAGCGCCGCCGCCCTTTTTGGCAATATACATTTCTTCCAAAATCGGATTGTAAATCAACCCCAAAATCACTTCTTTCTCATAAAACAAACTGATGGAAATCGCGAAAAACGGATTTCGATAAACAAAATTGGTCGTCCCATCCACCGGATCAACCACCCACAAATATGGTGATTGACTGTCATTTTCCAACTCCCCACTTTCTTCACTCAAAATATGGTGATCGGGAAAATTCTCTTTAATGGCCGTTAAAATATAATTTTCTGAAAGCTTGTCGGCGGTAGTGACCAACTCTTGTTTGGCTTTTTCACTGACCTGAAAATCGTTATTTAAAAATTTCCGACGCAATTCCGCACCCACTTTTTTCAATAATGGTTCAAAAATTTCCAAACTTTTTTGAATGATTGCTTGATCCATACTTTTTATTTTAAATTGTTAATCAAATGCAGTTGAAAAAAATTTTTCCCCAAATCCCAGGTGGCGTAAGTCGGGGGATAATACAAACCAGCAACGTTTCCCGAATTCAATAACCAATGCCCGCCCTGCAAATCATCAATAAACGGTTGGTGGCTATGACCATAAAAAACCGCGTCATACTGCTGACGAATATGCTCCACCGCTTCACGATAATGAGAAAAAGCAAAGCGTCGGTTAGCGAATTCCACCTCACCCCATTCTTTAAAAACATGAATATGCCCCGGCTTATCGTCTTTCTTTTGCCACCAATACCACAAAGCCTGATCGCAATTTCCTAAAGATAAATAAATCTCTTTGCTAAAATTGCTAACTAAATATTCCAAAGTTTCCGGATCATTAACATCCCCGCAATGGATTAAAAAATCCGCGTCTTGCTCGGTGCGAAAAACTTTTTCCAAATTAACTAAATTATTGTGCGTATCAGAAATTATCAGTGCTTTCATTTTTTGTTTTTTAATATAAATCCAAAATAACGTAAGTGATACCACCATTATTGCCCATCCACGTTTCTTTAACCAAAGGATGTCCATCTAAAATTTTATGTAACTTATTACGCAAAGCACCAGTGCCATGCCCATGAACAAAAGACAAATTTTGATGACGGTCCAAAAAACAATCATTTAAAAACTTTTCCACGACGCTCTCCAAATCATCCAAATGATGGTAATGCAAATCAAAAGACACGATAAAATCGGAATTCATTTCCAGCCAAGCTTTTTGCTGTGCACTCAAAACCATATTTAATTGTCTTTTTTATTAACATCAAACAAAAAATATTTCAAAGCATCCTGTCCCAACAAAATCTTGTGGGCCGCCTGCTTTCTAGACATCACCAACGCCGACACTACAAATTCGGTCTCGGAAAGTTTTAATTTAAAGCGACAAACCGGCCGAGCTGCCAAACCATGCTTGGTCTGAACTATTTTAACATCTTCAATCAAATCAGTTTTTTCCGCCACTTTTTTCATCACATCCTTGGCCCAACGATCAATTTTCACCTGATCATAACAAGGGCAAGTTTCGCTAAATTCTTTAAAAGTATCGAGTGCCTCTTTTAAACCGGTTTTGATTGCCAAATCACGATCAATCACGGTGTAAGCATTGGTGCTATCAACGCGGGCCGCCACCTTAGCAATACTTTTTTCCTCAGAGATAATTTCAACTTCGTTTTTTAAACCAATAATTTCCTTACCGGCCAACAACTCAATTTCCTGCTCGACACTTCCCCCGAACAAAGATATTCCAATATTTAAAGCCTTTTCCGTAGTCATTTTTTTCAAATTAGCGACTCGTTGTAGGCGTTCTTTTAAGGGTGCCATGTTGGCATTCTGAATTTCCAAGCCAGGACGAGCATTAACCTCCAAAATCAAGGGGCCGATTTTTTTATCAATCGCCACGTCCAAACCGGTAAATTTTATTTTACAAGCCTTGGCGGTTTCAATTGATAATTTTAAAATCTTTTTCCACTTAGGAATCCTAATAGAGTGAATCGAAAGCTCACTTTTTCTAATTTTAATGGTATCAATAACCTGATTTCCTTTAACAATTGCGTGCAAACCCTGTCCTGTTCCCAAATCCAATCCAACGCCAATACCGCCTTGTGCCAAATTAGCCTTTCCCCCGGAAGCAACGCTTGGTAAACGTAGCATCGCCATTACCGGCACATAATTATACAACCAAATTCTGATATCAGGAATGCCCTTATAAGAAAACTGTTTTAAATAATTATCAATACTGATTCTTTCTTCAAAAAAAGCAATGTCTTTTTGATGAAATAAAGAAAACAAACCATCAAAAATATTAACAATATGGGTTTTTAAACCTTCCAAATCAACCTGCCGACCACCGGCGCACAACCAATAATCCCCTTTTTTGCGAAAGGCAACAATAATCCCGGCACCACCCATGCCACGATTGGGTTTTAAAACAAAAGAATCAGGCAAGCTTGCCCAATCAAAATCTATTAATTCCTGACGATTATGAATAACCGCAAAAACCCGGCTGCTCGGTAACTTGTTTTCCTTTAAAACCCGTTTGGAAGCTAATTTGCTGTCTGCCAAATAAACCGCTTGTTTGGAATTTTTGGGCACATACAAAAGATCTCGGGCATCAATGCCCAAAACATTACGCTGTGCTCGCCAAAATTGAACAAACTTTTTCAACATAAAACTTAAGAAATTAAATCCTTATAATCCTCATCCATTTCCTTACGAATCAAACGGGAAAAACGATCCAATTCCAATAAACGCAAGCCGGTACGACGACCCAACCATAACAAAATCGGAATTGATAACAACAACAAATCAGGATAAGACAAGAATAGATTTTTAACGACACTCCAATTAACCAAAAAGTAAACAAATAAGGTCATCGCCAAACTTTTTAAAACCAAAGCAAACCACACTGAACCCAAACGATCGGCGTCTTTCACGGTTGAATGTTGGGTAAAAAACAGCAAAACAATCAAGCCAAGAATTGTGGTGGCATCAATGTTAATTTTAAATTGCATCGCTACCAATAAAATCAACAAAACACAGAAAATTCCCACGGCCAAGTGTGCGGAAATTCTGGAAAAATACAAAAACTTAAATCTAACAAAAATGATATTCAAACCGGCGGAAAATAGAATAAAAATAAACAAAGAAATTAGAAACAACGGAAGCCCCAAAATACTAGCAAAGAAAATCCACATGATTAACAAATACATATTGAAAAACTTCAAACCAATCAATTGGTTGGCGATCAAAACAATCATCAAACTTAAAATCAACAAAACAAACCAAAATAAATGATCGGCCGATAAGCCACCTCGCATTAAGTGATCAAACAGGGTACGAAATGGCAAATACCAATGATGCGGTGCTCCCAAAAATTCCAAATCAGCGGCACTGGCGAGAGGCGTGCCACAAAAAAAGGCCATGATAACAAATAATAATTTTTTCATACTTTATCACTTATAATTTTAAAAATTTGGAATGGGATTCCCAACAATATGCCAAGGCTAAAGCGTCGGCGGCGTCGTCAGGACTAGGTAATTTATCAAGGCTAAGCAACAACTTCATCATTTGTTTCATTTGTGCCTTGTCGGCCCGCCCGTAACCACTGACAAACTGCTTCACCTGCAAAGGCGTCAATTCGCAAACCTGAACGCCGTTTTGCAACAAAGTCAGCATAATCACCCCTCGGGCCTGGGCCACGTCAATCGCGGTGGTCGTGTTGCGGTTAAAATACAATTTTTCCACCACAGCCGCCACTGGCTGATATTGCCGAATAATATTGCCCAAGTCTTCGGAAATTTGCAATAGACGAGCACTAAAACAAGCCTTAGTATCAGTTTTAATGCAACCATGATACAAAGATTTCCAATTACGGTCTTGTTTCTGAATCACGCCAATTCCCACCAAGCCATAGCCAGGGTCAATACCCAAAATCACCGGACCAACTGTTTTTTGATTTTTAGTTTTTAACATTCGTATAAACTTTATTGACATCATCGTCTTCTTCCAACAAATCCACAATTTTTTGCAATTTTGCAGCATTTTCCTCATCTAATTCCAAGTCCAAATCAGCTACATATTCAATTTCCGCCATCTCGGTTGGATATTGTTTCTCCTCCAGATAAGCCTTAACTGCCAGAAAATTCTCCACGGTCGTAAAAATCACCAACACATCATCATCCAACTGAACATCGTCAGCGCCGTGATCGATTAAATCAAGGGTCAAATCGTCGGCGGAGGCGTTGCCGGGAAGTGGCATCACCAAAACGCCTTTACGTTTGAACATATACTGAACGCTGTTGCTCGCCCCAAGGCTGCCACCATATTTATTCAAAACAGCACGAACGTTGCTGGCGGTACGATTCTTGTTATCAGTAGTCGCTTCAATAAGAATCGCTGCACCACTCGGTCCGTAAGCTTCATATAGAACATCGTAATATTGCTCCGCTTCTGCCAAACCGGCCCCTTTTTTAATAGCTCGATCAATATTATCCTTGGGCATATTAACGGCTCGAGCCTTATCCATTGCCAAACGCAATTTAAAATTATGACTGGGATCAGCGCCATCACGTGCCGCCACCATCAAAAGCTTGGCGATTTTAGTAAATGCACCGGCCCGCTTTTGATCTTCTTTCGCCTTATGATGTTTAGTGGTTGCCCATTTAGAATGTCCTGACATAATATTTCATCATTAATAATAAAATCCGAATCTGCTATTAGTGTACACTAAAAAAAATCATTTTGGCAATAAAAAAAACGGTGCACAAATCTCCTTGTCGCCGTTTATTTTTATCATCATGATAATCAGCCTTTTATAAAATCTTCACCAATTCACAAACTTGGCTAATCGGACCGGTTTGATCACCAACACTTTTCTTCAAGGAATCAACAACAAAAGTAGTAATTGCCCATGCGGCCACAATAATCACCAAACCAATAATTGCATTTTGCAGAATCGTTTTAGCCTCAGTAGCTCCCTTACTCTCGCCGCCGGCAGTCATCCACTTGAAGCCGGCATAAATAATCAAAACTACTAATATCACCCCTAAAATACTCAAAATAACCTTAATTAAATTGGCAATTAAGGTTGTTAAATCGGTTTTCGCCATTCCACCACTTTCCCCAATTTTATCCAACAAGGCATCAGCCCGGCAAATTTCCGGAAAAAACACAAAAGGCAAAACCAATAACAGCAAAGGTAAATATTTTAAATATTTTTTCATAATATGGATATTAATAATTATGGTGTTGGAACAGGGGGCGGGGTGATCTCCGGTTCAGGAGTGCCGGTACCGGTCGTGGTGCTAGTGGTCAAGCCCAACGAACTCAACTGGTCCATGACAAAATTGGAAATCGCGTAAGCACTTACTATAATAATCAAGCCAATAACCCCATTAAAAATAAAGGTTTTCGCTTTAGTAACATTTTCCGTCTTGCCTCCGGCTGTCATCCACAAAAAACCACCATAAATAATAATTCCTAATAAAACAACCCCTAAAATGCTCAAAATAATTTTAATAGCACCGCCAATTATTTTCACCAATGCTTGCTCCCCGCTGGTTTCAGTGGAATAACCACCAGCCTTACCAACCTTATCCAAACGATCGGTAATGGCACTGGCATTAACTTCATTAGCCAGAAACAATGGTCCTAAAAAGCCAAACAACAACAGCAATAATGGTAATAATTTAAAAATTTTTCTTAGCATATTATTGAACAGTCCCTAAATTAGTAATCAAAGTTGATACAATGAAACTGGAAATGGCGTAAGCACTCAACACAATCACCAAACCGACCACCCCATTCGTTAACCAATCTTTGGAAATTTGCACCCTTTTGGTATCGCCACCGGCCGTCATCCACATCGCCCCAGCGACAATCACAATCACCAAAAAAATCACCCCCAACAATCCCAAAAATGCTTGAATCACCTTACCAATCATTAGCTCTAAATTCATGTCTGTGCCGGTTTGATAGCCCATCTCCTTGGCCCCAGAATCCAAAACACTAGTAGCATCATTCAAATTTGCGGCATATGCTAATGTAGGCACACATAAGATTGCTATAATAAATATCTTTACTAAAAATTTTTTCAACATAATTCTATTTATTAACATTAGTTAAAATACTTAAAATAAAACTAGTAATAGCATAAGCCGATAAAACCAAAATTAAACCAATTACCAAATTTGTAATCCCATCTTTCGCGACCTTCACTACATCTGACTTCCCACCGGCTGTCATCCATCTAAAACCATAATAAACAATACCAACCAAAAAAACTACTCCCAAAAACCCTAAAACACCGGCAATAACTTTGCCAACAATCGCTAAAATCAAATCACGGTCAACCGCATAAGTCTTATATCCCAATTGACTGGCTAATTCACTTGTCCCATAATCGCTGGCAAATGTTAAAAAAGGAGAAAATATCCCCGCTAAAAATCCTAGAAACAAAACTATCAATTGATTAGAAAAAAGAAACCCCATAGCAATAATTTTATTAAAAACTGAAAACTAAACTTTATCAAAAACTCCATTACTAAAACTCGTTCCAGGCGTTGGTGTTGTACTTCCCCCGGGAACAACCTGGGAAGCAGAAGTTAATTCACTAACCACAAATCTGGTCACAAAATACGCACTAAAAATCAAAACTAGACCAATTACCGCATTAACCATTAAATCCTTAGCTTTTTTTGTATTATCAGCCTTACCACCGGCCGTCATCCAGAGCATTCCTCCATAAATAAATAAAATCAAGAAAATCACACCAACCAAAGACAGCGCAGTTCCAACCACTTTTGCAATCATTCCCATTAAATTAACATTTTCTGGGAGATTTGCAGCATTAGCACTCTCGGTCAAACCATAATCGGCGGCCAATAAAGAAAAAGGAACTATCAAAAAAAATAGTAACGCCCCCAAATAAATCATTTTTTTATTCATATCAATAAACTTATTTTAAATTTTCAAAAACAAAAGACAAAATTGCCCGTGCAGAAAAAACCACAACCAATCCCAAAACTGCATAAACCATGGTATCTTTCCCCTTTTTTATTGATCCCGTATCCCCTGCAGAAGTCATCCATAAAAAACCACCAAAAATAAACATTACCAAAGCAATTGCTCCAATTATACCAATTACTATACTCAAAATCTTACCAATTAAAGTTGGCACATCCTTAGTCCCACTCATTGGATTATATAAAGTTTCCGCGAACACCCAAAAAGGAAACAACCACAAAGCAAAAGACGTCACCAACGCAAGAAATTTGTTTTTTATATTTAACATATTAATTTTTATTATTCTCACTTTTTATAAAACACCAACAAATTAACTGATGCCTTATAAAAAAGGAGAATAACTCTCCTTTTTATAAAAAACTAGGAAGGTAATCCACCGGTATCGCCCACAGAAGTCATAATACTACTAACCACGAATGAGGTAATCGCCCAAGCAGCCACGATAATTACCAAACCGACAATCGCGTTGATTAAAATTTTCTTGGCATCACCGACACCCTTTTCATCAGAAGAAGTCATCCATTTAATACCAGCATAAATAATCAAAACAACCAAGACCACACCCAAGACACTTAAGACAATGTTAATAATACTGGCGATAATCTCAGCCAAAGACTTGTCAGCGCTTAAACCCATGGTAGTAGCCATGTCTTCCCCGGTACCAGAAGCATCTGGAAACAAAGTAACAGCACTAGCACCAGCCAAAGGCATAAAAACCGCCAAGCCCATGACCAAGCTCAAAACGAAACTTTTCATTGATCGCATAATTTTTTTCTTATTTTTTAATTAGGCGTTTATAATACCTATATTATAGCGTAAAAATACTTTTTAGACAAACCTATTTGCGCACACAAACTCCTTGTCGACCAAATTCCTTGGTCCACATTCCGATATCACAAGTCAAACCACTCTTACAAACAGTTTTAGTTCCAGGCAAATAAACACAAGTCTGACCTTCGTCCACTGAATTATACTTAGGAATACAAATACCCTTTGATCCAGGAGTTGTTTTATAAGCCTTGGAAATATAAGCAACGCACTGGGAATTGTTGGCACACATTGATGAACTACCTGGCAAAATATAGCACTCTCCACCAATACTGCTAACAGAATTCACAGGATTTGGTGGTGCACAAATGCCAGACTTGTCGCTATCTTTTCCATAATAACAATCTAAACCTAAGACGCAATTATCAATCACGTTTTTCCATTGATCATCAGGATCACTGGATCCCTCCATGGTAAATTTAAAGCAAGATCCACCGACAGGAACATCAAATTTTCTCGTTTTACTAACACACACCTCGGTAGAAGCCTTAGGAATCCGCTTACAAAGCAAACCAGTTTTACATTCAACATTACCAATACATATTTTACCTTCAACCAAGCTTTGGTTATAAGCACAGGTTCCTTTTGTGCCAACAGTTCTTTTAGCAGTCGCATTATTTAAATCCGGAAAGCACTTAAAATCAGAGATACAATCATTAGTATTACTACCCGGTAACACGTAGCACGGTTCGCGACGATTCATATTACTGCTAGTAACGATTATACATTTCCCATTAGTACACTTAAAACCAGAACCACACTCAGTATCGGCCTTACAAGCCTTACCAATGATTTTATTTACGTCTTCTTCACTGGTACAAACACCTTCCGTCCCAGGAATGGCTTTATTAGTAGTACCAGGATCTACCGAAGGCTCCACAAGTACCAAACATTCCCCCAAAGAACAAGTATTGCCATCATTTAAAATCCAACAACGATAACCGGGCTTTGATGACCCCTTCGGATTTTTTGGCAAACAAATACCTTTAGTTTCCGGATTGTCCTTAACCGCATAACAATATAAATCCTTAGCACAATCACTATTAGAAGTTTTCTCTTGAACTGTACACTTATCACCCAATTGCAAATTACCATGAACTTCTTGACTAGCATCGGTACTACCGGTAGCATCCGCTCCGGTATTACTATCAAGCTGCCCCACCACTGATATCTGCACATCCAAACCAAGAGTTTTTTGAATAGTCATAACAACCACTCCAGCGGAAAACATAATCAGTAAACCAACCATGGTATTAGTAATCGCCTTTTTACCGGTCGTGATCTTACCCTGATCACCGGCAGAAGTAATCCAATTGAAACCACCCCACACAAACATTGCCAAACCAATCGCCCCGACAATACCAAACAACCATTTTAAAAAGGTATTTCCAACTGTTAATAAATCCCGGGGCTCGCACTGACCGCAACAAAAACAGGCGGGGGAAACATTCGCGAACCAACCACTAGGTGTACACTGAAAAGTACGACCACCACAAGTGATGTTTCCAGAACCATATTCCTTACCTTCTGCAAGCCGCTTAGCTTGTGCTTCCGCAGCCAACTGCTTTTCAATTGTGTACCAATTGCAAGTGTAAAAATTTGGGCTAGTAATAGTATTAAAATTGTTTCCCAACCAACATTTATAATATTTCAATGACCCATAACTAGCAGACGATGCTTCTGCCATGCACCGAGCATAAGAATCATCATCAGTAATGTTTTTTGGGATTTTACTTTTAGGAATGAGGCACACCAAAGAAGTGGAACGAGCTTGATCACTCATCATCGCATAGCTAAGAGCCTCACTTGTCGATAACTGAATACCAGAAGGAGTGGCATTAAATAAAACGTTCATACCATCAACCCTTAAAACTGTGTAACAAACCAACTCCTCCTCTTTAACACAATCATCAGCCGAAAACACAAAATTACCACTTAAGGTAAACATGGCAAACACCAAAAGGAAAAAAGAAAAATGCCTGAAAATCCTCATATATTTTATTTTTATCTATAAATACTATTCAACTTGGTATTAGTATTAGAAATCAAATCACCCATACTTTTATAATTATCAGTGGCGGAATCATCAATCATGGTTTTGAAGACCGCTTTAGCCGCTTCAAAATCAGAACCGTGAAACCAACTTTTAGCAGTTAAAACCTGATTGGCAAAAACTCCCAAAGCATCACTTTGTTGATTTTTCACCAAAGCCTTCAAAGCAGTAACGCGCCCACTGGCGGTCAAGTATTTACTAACCTGATCAGCTTGGGTAGCATATTGCACAAAATCCCAAGCGACATCTGCTGATTTTGTTTTTTTAGAAACCCCCATCACCCAATAATTAGCATAATTAATTGGATATTCCAGATTGACCTGTGGTAATGGTGCGATTAAATAATTCAACTTTGGAGACAAACTTTTAATAGTCTCATTATGAAATTGATAACCAACAAACATCGCTAAATTGCCAGCCGCGAACGACTGCACCGCCGTCTTCATGTATTTATCCCAAGTATAAGTAACCTTATATGGCTTCGCGAAAGAACTATAAAAATCTAAGGCGCTCAGGGCCGGAGAAACTTCAATTTTTCCCTGCAAAACACCAGGGATCTTATCCATTACTAACTGATTATACTCATTTGCAAAAACCGTTCCATTCTGCAACATCAGAGCCGACACTATATCAAAATAATTATCAATGTTATCACTTAAACCCAAAGCGATCCCCGCTTGGACAATTCCATCATTTTCATCAACCTTGGTTAATTTGGGAATCATTTCTTGAAGCTCCATCCACGTTTGTGGTGGCTCCGGGATATTCGCACGGTTCAATAAATCAGCATTATAATATAAAACTAAAGTATCCATACTCAAGGGTAAGCCAAAAATTTCCTCCTGGCGCGTCTCAGCATTAACAAAAACTACATCACTCGCTACCACATCGACAAAAGATTTTTTTAATTGTCCGACTGTTAAACCAGGAATGGTTTGCATCACCACCTTGGTCTCTTTTTTAATTGTCCCCTCCTCCACGAGCGTTGCCACTTTCACGCTCGCTGGCAATGGCAATAATTTGTTGCGATATTCTAAAACTTTAGTGTTGTGCACTAAAAAAATGTCCGGCCCACGATCCTCAGCCATGGCATTTAACAACTGGGTTTCATATTCTTCCGGTCTAAAATTAGTATAATTGACTCGTACATAAGGATGGCTAACTCGATAAGCATCAACAATCGGTTTAATATGAGCACTGTTCATATAAACACCCCAGATTTCCAAAGTGGTTGATTTTACATTCTCCTGTACCTCAGATGACATCAACTTACAGCCAAAGCCGCTTAATGGTAAAACAAAAACCAAAGAAAACACTAAAAATTTAAGTGTTATTTTTTTTAAGGCTGGCACATTCATAAAATATTTTTTATTTAATCTTTGTTTTTAAATATTCCAAAAAATCATCTCGCAAATCATCGCGGCGCAAAGCAGTATCAACGTTTGCCTGTAAATACCCCAATTTAGAACCGGTATCATAATAAGTACCATTCACCAAACAAGCGTAAATCGGTCGTTTTTCCAAGAGCTTGGCAATCGCGTCAGTCAACCACAACTCCCCTCCCTTGCCCAAAGGCAAATTAGCTAAAATGTCAAAAATATCCGGGGTTAAAATGTAACCCCCCAAAGACGCTAAATTGGAAGGAGCTTCTTCTTTTTTAGGCTTCTCCACAATTCTTTTAACTTGAAAAATTCCGTCTTCAATCAGGCTCGCATCTATTATACCATATTTTTCCACATCACGTGAAGTCACTTCATAGGCGGTTAAAACGGGTTGTTCATATTTTTCATAAACATCAATCAGCTGACGCAAATGCGGTTTATAATCAGAATGAAAAAATTCATCGCCCCACATCACCGCGAACGGCTCATCGCCAATTAAATCACGGGCGGTCAAAACCGGTGTACCATTACCATACGGACCTTTCTGGCGAACATAAACAAAAGTCGCCATCTCAGCGATGCGACGCGTTTCCGCTAATAATTCCGGCTTATTTTGCTTTTCCAAATGCTGTTCCAAAGCATAATTATAATCAAAATGATCTTCCACGGCACGCTTAGAAGCACCGGTCACCAAAATAATTTCCTCAATACCAGATTCCACAGCCTGCTCTACGACATGCTGAATAATCGGCGTATCAACAATCGGCAACATTTCTTTAGGTTGTGCTTTAGTAGCCGGCAAAAATCTTGTTCCCCAACCAGCCACCGGAATAATCACTTTACGAATTTTTTTAGACATATAATCACCAATAAAAATAATTATTTTTACAAGAAATTACTCCAACGTTTTTCCCAATTGAACACCATCGCCCTTTTTAATCAAACCATCATCTAAAGTAATAACTCGGTCAACATATTTTTCATCATCAGGTTCATGCGTTACCAAAACAATCGTTTGTCCCAAATCCTTATTTAATTTAGCAAATAATTGCATAATCAAAGTAGAAGCCCCGACATCCAAGTTGGCACAGGGTTCATCGGCAAAAACAATTTTAGGATTATGTACCAAAGCACGAGCAATCGCCACGCGTTGCTGTTCTCCACCGGATAGTTCAAACGGCCGATGATTTAAACGGTGCCCCAGTCCAACCAATTCCAAAATTTCTTTGGCTTTTTTCGTATAATCACCATGCGAAACACCGGCCATCATCAACGGAATAGAAACCGTTTCCAAAGCAGTAAACTCTGGCAACAAAGCGTAAGTTTGAAAAACATAACCAAAATGCGTCAAACGAAACAAAGTTTTTTGTCGTTCAGATAATTTTAAAATATCTTGATTATCAACAATAATTTCACCGGCTGTTGGCACATCCAACAAACTCAATTGATGCAACAAAGTTGATTTTCCCGAACCACTGCGCCCCATAATTGCCACGAACTCTCCGGTCTTGATAGCAATATCAATGCCCTTCAAAGCATGCACCGGCACCGCTCCAGGAAAAGTTTTCTTAATATTTTTACCTTCAATCATTAAAGACATAAAATTTTTAAATTATTATTCGCCACGCATCGCGTCCAAAATTTGCCCCCGACTAACCATCCATGCCGGGAAAAAGCCGGCCAAAATTGCCACTGAAATCAAACTAATCGCCGCCGTCACCAAAGTATCGGGATTGGCAGTAATAGAAGTATCACCGGTTGGCAAATTCATAGGGTTAGCAAGAAAATATGGAATCACAAAACCATAAATAAATAACAAGCCCAAACTGATACCAATCACCGCGTAAAACATTGATTGCAACACATAAGAATTAACAATGATTTTTGCTTCCATACCAATTGCTTTTAAAATGGCGATTTGTTTTCTCTTGTTAACCACATTGATGTAAATAACAATAAAAATAATCGCTCCGGCCACGATCAAACCAATCCCCGACAAAATCAAATTAATTACCATAAAACTATCTGTAAACGATGCCGATGACGCCAAAAAATCCTGCCATGATTTCATTTTCAAATCAGAAATTCCCAAACCTTCTATCTTTTCAATGTAAAGTCTTTCTTGTCCGGGATTTTCCACTCTCACTAAAATCTCCGAAGCCATATTTTTTGCCCCCAAAATAGATTCCATTTCCTTTTCAGATAAAAAAGCTGTCATATCAGCTAACATATTTTTAGTGGCAAAAATTCCTTTAATGGTATATTCACGTTGTACGCCATTGCCAAAAATCAGTTTCACTTTATCACCAACCTGAATGCCACCCAAAGATTCTTCCACATAAGGGCTACCGAATCCACCACTGATGTCACGACCAACCATAATATAATCACGATCATTAGCCTCTAAATATTTACCGGAAACCATTTTATTATGAATACCCGTAACCGTCATCTCTTTTTCCGGATTAATTGACTTAACCGACCACGCCCCCTTTTCTTCATTTTCTCCATCATTTTCTGGATCATAAACAAAATTAGCATTGGCAACATAGTGTGCGGTCGTTGCCAAAACACCGGGGATACTTAAAAGTTTTTCCTGAACCGAATCACGATCATAAATATACTTTGGATTATAGTCTTGTTTTTTTTCAGTCAACCCAATACTACTGGCATCTTGATCTTGAAAAGAAATCTCTGTCGCATCTTCCGGTGTAATAACAATGTCGCCCAAAGCTTGCTGACGAAAAGATTGTTCCATGGTGGTCATCATAGAAAAAATCAAGGACGCCATGAAAATAATATTAATAAAAGATAAAGCCATGACCAAAATGGTCAAAGCCAAAGTCCCCTTGCTTCCACGCAAAATCGAACGCGACGCCAAAAACCAAGAGATTCTCCAATTTTTTATCGTTTTAAACATAAAAAAACTTAATCTATAATGGCACTAATCACTTTATCGCCCGGCTTTAAAGTATTAATTACTTCAACGTAACGACCACTCTGGATGCCGGTTTCGATTTCAATTTCTTTAACTTCATTCTCTTCTAAAACTTTCACGTAGGCTCTCCCCCCACGATAAGACACCACCCCCATCGGCAAATACATCACTTGTTCTTTAGTGGCAGTCACAATATCCAAATCAGCGGTCATGCCGGATTTCAAACGATCAATGTTATTATTTTCATCCTTCAAAATAACTTTAACATCATAATAAATAACCCCCTGCTGAATACTTTCCGCCGGATCAATAAAAATTAAATCGCCAACAAATTCCTCATTGGGCAAGGCATCAAAACTGACCTTCACGGTATTAGCAACTTTTATTTTATCAATATCCGTTTCACGAATACTGGCCTGTAACTCAAATTGATTAGTGCTCATTAAAGTTAATAAAGTTTGCTGTGGGGCCACACTCTCACCCACCTTAGCAAAACGCTCCGTAACAATACCATCAAATACGGCATTCAATTGATATTTTTCCAAATTAACAGCCACAATGTTATAAGATGCTCGTGCTTGCTCAAGCATCGCCTCTTGCATATTGACCACTGCCCGTGCCTGTTCCACGGCCGCTTCCTGTGCCAAGATTTGCCCTTCGCTCGCGCCCGCCTTAGCCAAATTCAAATTGGCAATGGCACTTTGCACAGCGTTACCGGCGCTATTGTAACGAGATTGCACCGAATTAAGCGCGTTGGCATTACTGGTTTTCTGCAAAGCCACCGCCTGTTGTTTCGCAGACAAAGTGGTGATTTCCAAATCCAAAGTAGTTTTTTCCGCAGTTACCGTTGCCTGATCAACAGAATTTAATGTTCCATCCATCGGAACTAACAAATAGGCATTTTTCAAATCACGCAAAGCAATCAACATTTTTTCTAAAGCCAAATCAACATCATCGTAATTTTTACTGACCCGCAAACTGTTAATCAAAGCACAAGTTCCCTCACAATATGTATGTAAAAATTGATTTACCCAACGACCGGCATTATTAACTCCCAATAACGAATTAACCGCTACTGTTTTAGCGTCAGTCACCGCAATTGCCTCAATTGTTGAACCACTAGAAAAATAATCATATTGAATATCAGTAAAAGTATACAACGATTCACGAGCAATGGTTAATGATTTTTCCAAAGAACTGATCGCCCCATCATAAACAACCGCCAAAGAATTGTCATTTAAGCTTTCTGTATTACTCAATTCCAATTCCAAATCATTCAAAGATTTCTCGGCATTGGCCAAAGCGGTTTCAGCGACCGCAATATTCTCAGTGCTATTACCATCCTTTAAGTCAGCCAACAACGCCTCTTGCATATTTAAACTAGCCTGTGCCTGTTGCAATTGTGCTTGTGCGCTACTGATGCCGGCACTGGCTTGAGCCAATTGTGCGGAAACATCCCGAGCATTTAAAGCAACTAACAAATCCCCTTTTTTGACAGTATCACCAACCTCCACCGCCACCTCCACGATTTTACCACCTGCCTCCAAAGACAAATTGACACGCTCTTGCGGTTGTAAAAAACCGGTCGCCGAAACGACCTGATCCAAATTACCAAAAGCCACTTCCACGAAAGTATATTTACTCTCATCGCCATTAGTACAAGCACTGAAAACAAAAATCCCTGACAACAACAGCAGGAAACTAAAAATCTTGCTTTTCATCTTTTTTTTCTTAAAATTAAAAGTCTATTTCTATAATATTATGATTTGCCCAATATATCAAGATGTGATTTAATAAAGTAAATAACCCTTATAATAATGATATGAAAAAAACTTTTATTTTCGAAGAAAGTGGCGATGAGCGTTTAGATAAATTTCTGGTCAGTAAGCTCAAAAAATATTCACGAAATCAAATCCAAAATTGGATTAAAAATGGCCAAATTAGTATCAATGGACAAGTCATCAACACCCCACACCACTGGCTGGACAACAACGATGAGATTGCTTGTGTTTTTGATACAAAAAACCAACAAGAAGACGACAAAAGCAATGCTCCGCAGATTAGAATTCTTAAAGTCGATCGTAATTTTATTGTTATTGATAAACCAGCTGGATTAGCCACCCATGGTAGCAAAAACCTTCAACAAAGCAGTGCCATTCAACAATTATTGGAAAAATATCCAAATTTAGAAGGAATCGGTGATGATCCGCTACGCCCTGGCATCGTACATCGTCTGGACAAAATGGTCTCCGGTTTATTAGTAATCGCTCGGACAAAAAAAATGTTTGAACATCTCAAGCAACAATTTCAAAATCGTAGCATCAAAAAACATTATATTGCTCTAGCTTTTGGTAAACCAAACAAAGAAAGCGGGGTTATTAATTTCAAACTGGAACGAAGCTCTGACAAAAAACGCATGGTTGCCAAACCAAGCAATGCCGAAAGTGGCAAGGAATCAATTACCGAATACGAATTAATCAAACCTTACAAACACTTCTCCTTATTAAAAATCAATCTAAAAAGCGGACGCACTCACCAAATTCGTGCTCATTTTCACGCCTTCGGCCACGCGATTGTCGGTGACCCGCTCTACAAACAGAAAAAATATCGCAGTATTAATTTAGGAAGAATTTTTTTACATGCACAAGAACTGGAATTTACTGATTTAAACGGAGAACCACAAAAATTCTACAGCAAATTACCATTTGAATTGAAAATGTTTTTAAATGAAGTCAATCCCAACAAAAATATTTTAATTGTTTCCGGTGCTTCCGGTGCTGGGAAAAGTACTATCATCATTGATGTTTTAAAAAAACACGGAGAGTTACAATTACAAACTGGCGCTACCTACACCACCCGTGCCCCCCGAGAAATTCCTGAAGATAAAAAAATTCTCAATGTCAGCAAAGAAGAATTTGAACAACTGATTAGAGAAAATAAAGTGATTGAATGGGCGTTGGTCCATGAAAATTATTATGGCACCGCGCGTGATGTTTTGGAAAACACTATCAAAAATAAAAATATTGTTTTAAATATCGATATTCAGGGAGCTTTGCAAATCCGTGATCAATACCCAGAAGCCTGGTTGATTTTCATTGATGCCCCGCTCAAAGATTTGGAAAAACGCTTACGTGGACGTGGTAGTAACACCGAAGAAGATATTAAAATTCGTTTAGCCAACGCCAGTGAAGAAAAAAGTTTCAGTCAGTATTATGACTTGGTGATTGAAAATAAAAGTGGAAAAATGGACAAAGCGGTAGCGGAGCTTGTGGATTTCGTGAAGAGATTACCGTAAAAAAGCGAGGATTGTCATCCTGGGATTGGGGCAGGAGTATGGGGACTAGTCATCCTGAACTTGTTTCAAGCACAGAGTTTAAGTCATCCTGAACTTGTTTCAAGCACGGAGTTTAAGTCATCCTGAACTTGTTTCAGGATCCCTTAATTAATCCTTATTATTTCCTCCGTCGTTTAAGGAATGAAGAGTCTATTGGAGAGATCCTGAAACAAGTTCAGGATGACTTAAAAACGGGATCTCGTGGGCGAAGCTAGTTGTTTGCTACCACGAGATTCCCCCGGCTGTTATTTATAGATTTTACTAATTCACGTGCCGGGGCAAGCTGGTTCTTACAAAGACCCGCCCCTGAATGACTACTGAAGTGCCCAGGATGCCATTCTACAACCCATATTTCACAATATTGGCATCGGCGATTGCTTGAATCGTCGCCAATAATTGTGGGTTTTTCAAAACATGTTTAAATCGTTTTTGCAATTCCAAATAAGCGCTTACCGAGGGCGTGGGTTTGGGGACTTTCATCGCACTGGTGATTTGTCCATTAACAGCTTCAAAAATTGGATACAAACCGGTTTGATGAGCGAGTTTTCCTAATTTCACTGCTTGATCAGTAGAAAAACCCCAGCCTGGCACACACGGCGATAATAACTGAATATATTTCGGTCCCTTCATGGTCAAAGCTTTTTTTACTTTGTTTTGAATATCAATCGGGTAGCCGGGAGAGGCGGTGGCAACATAAACACAACCGTGTGCCATGGCAATCGCCGGCATATCTTTTTTCGGCATCATATTTCCCTGCTCCACCGCCCCACTCGGACTGGTGGTCGTAGATGTTCCCGGCAAAGTGGCGCCACTAGCTTGCACACCGGTATTCATATAAGCCTCATTGTCATAACAAATATACAAAATATCATCACCACGACTCCACATTGCCGAAAGTGCTCCAAAACCAATATCAAAAGTCGCGCCATCACCGCCGGTGGCAATCACTTTGATTTTGTCTTGTTTTTTCTGGTATCGCAGGGCCGCCGCGATCCCCGATGCAACCGATGATGAATTTTCAAACAAAGAATGAATCCACGGCATTCCGAAAGAACTATCCGGGTAACCGGAAGTGGTGACTTCACTACAACCGGTGGCTCCGGTCACGATTACGTCCGGTCCGGCCGCTTGCAAAGCGTGGCGCATTGCCAGAAGTTCGCCGCAGCCGGCGCACGCGGTGTGACCGGGGGAGAGAGCTTGATATTGTTTGGTCATAAAAATATAAATAATAAATTACGGCTGAACCAATAAAACAAATAAATTATAGTTATAAATACCATATTTATCTGTATTTTTTAAACAAAAGCTATGTTTAATCGGACCATTGACAACCTCTGGTATAATCAAAGACATTTTTTGCAAACCCTTCAAATCACAAGAACACTCATCATCAACACCTTCACAAAAACTCTTGAAATCACTATAATCAAAAGTAAATTTGTAATATTCATCAGGGTCCATCAAACTATAATTGTCCTTGTAATTATCGGCATTTTTTCTAATATAATTTCGGTTATATGAATCAAGAGCTTGTCTTGTACACAAGTCGGTTGTCCTAATGATTCGCTCAACTCGCCCCAAAACATCCTTAACAGCACAATCGTTATCGCTAAGCAAAAAATAATCACAACGTGCCAACTTGATATCAAAAACATCCGTCGCATTCCCCGCCGACGCACCAACATATGAATCCAGATTATCATAAACCTGCAATTTTGTATTTCCCAACAATTTTAAGGCTTCGTCATACAAAGCCTCGGACATTTTTACCGCTGTCCCAGCCTTTAAATAATTTTCAAGTTTTACATCAGAAGAAAGCATTCCACAATAATTAACAGGAACGTCCATCTTAGTACAATGAATTTTATGATCACCAGATTTTTCTAACCCAGCCATGCAATCCAACTCCCCTATATCTGCGATCCCCATCAATGTTTTTTTCAAAGAAAGTGTTAAACTGGCCTTATCCGCATTTTTTGAATACATACAAACTTTGTCTCTATCCCAGCCACCCTTAATTGTACCGACACTCCCTAAATCAGTAAGAGAAGTTCTTACTGATTTTCTAAAAGTACTATATTTAATAGCAAACTTTCGCCACTCATCACCATATGCAGCCTTTCCCAACTCTTCTAAACTGACACATTCCAAACCCTTACCGCAATCATCATTAGTCTTACACATTTCCCCTTCCGTACCAGTTAAACAAAGTTGGGTACTTTTTAACGTTGGTCCTTGTGAATATGTACCACCAGCACCAACCGTATAAATATTTACACCCTCCATCTCTATAGTTGCACATGATGCTTGTTTTTTACACTTTGTAAACATAAAACCATCCTCCCATTCAATACAGGGACAATAATTTTCTTCATATTTTTTTATATAGCTGGCACAACCATCAGTGTTCACAATACCATCAGTGGAACCACCTCTATAAAAATGAGTAATAGAATCAGCCGACAAGGATGATCCCCCCTCCTGATTAATAGTCATGGAATATGTCACCTGATCACGAAAATAAAAATCACGCTTCGGCAAAGTGCCATCGGTATTATAAATACTAAACATACCATTTTTATTCGTTGTACCGGCCGCCAAATCAACATCGGTTGGCCCCGCCCCATGGGTTTTCAACCTTGCATACCTAAAAGCATTTGGTAAACAAACGCCCTTAACTTCACCACTAGGGGGATTACATTTTTTTACGATTTCCGTATTAAAATCAAAGGCTGCACCCCCGGCAAGCATCATCAAACCCATAAAAACAAGGGCCGGATTAGAAATAACCGCTCCGGCTACAAAAGAACTAGTCGGTAAAATCACCCACTTGAATGTAAATTTGAATGTTGCCCAAGCCGCTTTCCCAATCACTTTTCCCACAGTTAATGCAGTTTTTCCGGCAGCCGCAGCCTTGGAAGCCAAATAAGCGGGAATGCCCGTTCCAGCCGTGCCAAAAGCAACCGCCACTAAAATGGTACCGACTATAATCGCTTCAGCATAAGGATCTAACTTTTGTGATATAAAACTTTTATTGGAAGCATCATATACCATTCTTCCGCCGCTACTCCAATCGCAAAAATAAGAACTGGTAGCAGCATTAACACAATCTTTATTAGCATGACATTCACAACCCAAGGGAACTTCAATTTGATTTTTCAATACCTCCCCCTCAACCTGCTTTACCACAATATCTTCCATTTCTGTCGCATCCGGGTTGATGGTATTTAAAATCAAATAAGCACTGGATAACAACAACATGCCAATTAAAGCATTGATAATATATTTTTTCCCCGTACCAATGGTTTTGGCATCACCACCGGAAGAAACATACATGAAACCACCGATTGTCACCATAATACCCACCAAAACCAAGCCCGCCCCCATGAGCCACTTATAAACAACGTTGATATACAACGGCAAAGTTTGGGGGTTCTGCCCACCAACGATTGGCACCTGATATTTCATCGTAACATTATCTGCCGCCAAAACATCACCAACAATAATGCCGGAAATCACAAACGCAAAAAACACCATCGTTATCAATTCATAAAAACTCAATTTGCGATAGGATTTTTTAATGCAATCCCAAAATTTTTTTAAATCCATATATACTTATTTACCTTTAAAAATAATCTCTGACTGACTACTCTTTTTCAAATCTTCAAAAATGTCCCCCAAGATTCCGCTGGTAATATCTCGTCCGCCCAAACCAAGAATATAATTTTTAATTAACGGACAAGTCTTGCGGCCATAAAAAGCTCGCTTCATTTCACCGGACAAAACCCCCTCCGCCCCCATTGATACTGATTTATCAAGGACTGCCACCTTCTTAGCTTTACCTAAAATCTTAAAAATCTCTTCGGTCGGGAAAGGTCTAAAACAACGAAGCTTCAACAAACCTAATTTATCTTTACTTTTTTTGTTGTGTTTCTCAATAAAATCCTTAACTGTTCCGGCCACCGACCCCATTGTCACAAAAACCAATTTGGCTTGCTTATCACCAAAATATTCCACCGGAGACAAATCACGTTTAAATATTTTTTTAAAATTAAGTACTTCCTTCTGAATCACTTTTAAACTGGAAACAACATTATCAAATAATTCTTTTCTGATTTCAAAGTAATATTTCGGGCCAACAAAACAACCAAATGATTTTGGCAATTTAGGATCTAAAACTTCCCCCAAAACCGGTTTATAATTTGGCAAATATTGTTTAATCATTTTCTTACCAGGAATATCAACCGGTTCAAAAGTATGAGTTAAAATAAAACCATCCATATTAACCATCACCGGCAAACTCAATTGCTCTGCTACTTTATAAGCCAACAAATGCAAATCCAAAACTTCCTGAACGGTCTCACCATAAAACATTAACCAACCGGAATCACGAATAGTTAAAGCATCCTGTTGATCATTCCAAATATTAATCGGGGCGCTCACGGAACGATTGGCACAAGTCATCACCACTGGCAAACGCATGCCGGCAATATTAAACAAAACTTCGGTCATCAATAATAAACCCTGGGAACTGGTGGCACTATACACACGAACGCCACTGGCTGATGCACCAAGCACCACGGACGCTGCCGTGAACTCGCTTTCAGCACGCACATATTCATAAGTAGCTAAGCCATCAGCCTTAAATTTTGCCAAATATTCCACAATATGAGTTTGCGGGGTAATCGGATAAGCACTAACCACGCCCGGTTCACACAAACGCACCAACTCCGCCACCGCGCGCGATCCTTCCATCACTTTTGCCATATAAATTTGTATTTAATTTATTTTTTTTCAATCTTCATACTAATCGCCTTAAACGGACACTCGGCCGCACACAAACCGCACCCCTTGCAATAATCATAATCAATTTGTCTCACCTCTTTACCCATTTTATTTATTTTATGACTATTACTAATACACGGTTCAGGACAAACTGATTCACAAATTCCACAACCAGTACATTTTTCAAAATCAATTTCCGGCCGATAGCTACGCCACGCCCCGGTTTTATTATTTTTACTGGTTCCGGCAGCTACGCTGATTTTATTTTTCATATCACTAAATTTTTAAATAATTATAACCGGCAGACACTGCTTCTAAATTCTTATTCAGTAAATCAACGGAAAAGGTTTCTCCCAAATATGCTTTCACCGCCTTTCGTGCCCCCGATAAATCCAAGTCCGGACAAAGCTTGGCAAAAGCCCCCATCAACACCGTATTAACAATCGGCTTACCAATAATACTGACAGCCAAATCAGTGGCCGGCACCGTATAGACACGCACTCCGTCCTTGAAAAACTTTTTCCAATATTGATTATCTAAAGTACTATTGATAATCACCGTCGTCTTATCACTAATACCATTTTGCACCTCAGCTTCTTTCACCAAAGTTGCATCCTGAATAATCACATAATCAGGATGATAAATCTGCTCCCTGGTCTGCATAAAACTGGAATCAATTCTAATAAAAGCGATCACCGGCGCTCCCCGACGCTCCACGCCAAAATGAGGAAAGGCCTGCGAATATTTATCACAATTTTCAGCAGCCAAAGACAACAGTTCCGCCATTGTCACCGAACCTTGCCCCCCGCGCCCATGAATGCGAATTTCTACCATAAAATTATGAAATATTTATTGATTAGCAGCTAAAAACTTATCAATCACATAAAACCATTCTTCAATTTCCATGCTACCGGCCACCGGATGCCCATTAATAAAAAACGAGGGCGTTCCACGCAAGCCCAGCTCTTCCCCCTGATTCAAATCACGCAAAACCTCATTGTAAAACATCTTATCATTAATACACTTTTCCGCCTTAACGACATCATAATAACCATCTAAATCTTTATGCACTGATCCCAAATTATCAGTCATCAAAAATAAATAATTATGAACGGCACGCCAATAATCACGAGGATCATTTAAATGATTGTAAATACAATTGGCAACGTTAGCAATTTGCACAGACGCCCCCTCCGCCCCTGACATTACCGGGAAATCACGATAAATAAACAGGATATCGTTATAATATTTATCCATCAATTGTGGCATGATTTTATTGTTGAAATCTTTACAAAACGAGCAGGAATAATCACCGAACTCGACAATTACCACCTTAGCATTTTCGTGCCCCCACCACGGATCATCAGCCATCACGTCACGGGAAATCGCCAACAAATCATAGCGCGTGGCAAAATCATAATTCATATAAGCGACATCCAAATGGATGGTGCCTGCTTCAATTTTCTTAATAAAATCCTTGTAATAATAAAAAAACATGGAAGCAAAAATCACCAAGAAAAAGAAAAGAATAATAATTAAAACGCCCCACCACTTGGTGAACCATCGTCGTTTTTTATATTTCAAATTGGAAACCACCATTGGTTCATCGGGTAAAGCGGCAGCGTATTGTTTTAAACGTGCCTCTTCATCCAAATCTTCATCTGCCAATAAATGTTTTTCCAATTCTTCCCTGTCAATCGGCATAGGAATATTTTTATTTTTTAATATAAAAACTCGGTCCCTTGCTAAACTAAATCTTTGCCAAAATAAAAATGGACGTTAAGTCCATTATACCAGAAAAAAGTAGGCTTGCCAAAATTAAGAATTATCAAGAAAACGCTTGTAATAATCAATCACCTTTTGTCGTTTTTCCTGAATAGATAAATCTTTATTGAAAACACAGGGACCACCGACGCACGCCCCCTCGCAAGCACAAACATCCAGCAAATTTTTGTCATAAGTCCCCTGCTTCATTTGCATAAAAATCGGCAATAAACTCTTCAGGCCTGAACCAATGAAAATTTTTAGATCAGGAAAAAACTCTTGCCACCGTGCCGTCGCACTCAAGCCACCATCCAACGGGTAAAGCTTAGTATCAATACGAGAAAATTTATCCCATTGTTCATTAGTATTCTGATAATCTTCGGCCTTAATATTTTTAGCAATAAATAATTCACGCAATTCGGAAAAAGTTAAAGTCAAAGACCACTCCGGCAAACGCGGTGTTTCAAAACTGCGCTTCGCCACGCACGGTGAAATAAAAACCAATTTATAATCAGGATGGAGTAAATTATAAAAATCAATAAAAGATAAGGCACAGGAAATATCCGGCAACAGATATTTTTCCAAATCCGGAAACTGAGTGCGAATCAGATTAACGATTGTTGGACAAGTGGTATTGATAAAATACTTTTGATTTTTATGGTTTTTAATGTAATGATTATAATGAGTATTGACCAAGTGGCAACCGTAAGTAATTTCACTGACCAAACCAGCCCCCAAAGACTTGGACATCCCAACAATCGCCGGATAATCAAAATCCACAATAAAAGACGGGGCGAACAACATCGCGATTTTATCCCCCCGCTCCACCATCTTTAAAAATTCTTGTTGACTTTGATTCATGTGTTATAATTAGAAAAACTTTATTTTTATTTTATATGCACCACTTTTTTCTCTCTTTTGACCAAAAACCCTTGGCAAAAACCTTAATTCTCAGCAAAAGCAAATATCCTGAACAATACCACCAAATCAGTAAAGTTTTAAAATTGAAAGCCGGTGAACAAATTACCCTTTTAAACAATAGCCGAGAAAAATTCGTTTATGAAATCAATCAAATAAATCTTGATAAAAAGGAAATTTATTTGCGTTTACAAAAAACTGAAAATGAAAGTGATTCATCATTTCACATCAATTTATTTATCGGTATTCCCAAAAAAGATAAATTGGAATTCATTGTGGAAAAATGCAGTGAACTGGGAATTGATGAAATCTCTCCCATTATAACACAAAGAACCGTCAAGAACCAAACCAAAACAGAGCGACTTTTAAAAATCAGTGCCGAAGCGGTGGAACAAAGTCATGGCTTTTATTTACCGAAAATAAACGAAGCGATTGACTTAAGAAATTTTAATTTAAAATTATCCGGCTTGAATTTAATTTTTCACACTCAGGAAAATCTTGAGACAAACGATTTAAAACAATTACTAAACACTCTCGACACCAATGAAACGATAAACGTGTTTGTCGGGCCGGAAGGAGGTTTTTCACCGGATGATTTAAAAATTTTAAATAAATTAGAAAACCCGAAATTCATCAAACTGGGCGAACGCATTTTGAAAACCGAAACCGCCGCCATCGCCATCTCCGCTTTGCTAAAATATCATTTATAAATAAAGCAAATAAATATGAAAAAAAAGAAACTGGTGATTATTGACGGACATTCTTTACTGCACCGCGCGTGGCACGCTTTGCCACCACTCACCACGAAAAAAGGCCTGGTCGTGAATGCCATCTTCGGCTATTTTTCCATCCTTTTCAAAATTTTAAAAGACTTGCAACCGGAATATTTGGCCACGTCATTTGATGTCAGCAAATCAGAAACCCGCACCGCCGACTTTGCCGAATACAAAGCACAACGCGTCCGTCAAGAAGCCGGCTTTTACGAACAAATCCCACTTTTACTGGAAGCCTTGGAAAAACTAGGCATTCCAATTTATGTCAAAGAAGGTTTTGAAGCCGATGATGTTATCGGCACCATTAATAAGGATACCAACAAAAAATATAAGGATGTCGATGTCTACGTGGTGAGCAGCGATAATGATTTACTGCAATTGGTGGATGAAAACTCTTTTGTTTACATGCCGAAAATCGGGGTTGGTAATTTTACGCTTTTTGATCGCCAAGCGGTGCAAGCCAAATATGATGGTTTAACACCGGAACAAATCGTGGATTACAAAGCGCTCAAGGGAGACGCCCCTGACAACATTCCGGGGGTGCCGGGCGTGGGCGACAAGACCGCCATCAATTTAATTAAAGAATTTCACAGTTTGGAAAACTTATACCAAATCTTAGAATCAGAACCGGAAAAACTGAAAGAAAAGAAAGAACTGAAATTTACCGATCGCATTATCAAATTATTGGTTGATAACAAAGAGCTGGCTTTTAAATGCCAAAAACTGGCGCGCTTGATTGTTGACGTGCCGATTGATTTCAAATTGCACGATGCCATTTTAAAACCGTTTGACATGGCAGTGGTCAATGAAATTTGCCAAGAATATGAATTTTACACCATGCCCGATAAGGTGCCACCATTTTTGCGTGGTCAACAAACGGTTACACAGGAAAAACTCACGGCCGAAGAAAAAGACTATCAAATGATTCAATCACCAGATGAATTAAAAAAATTCTTGGGTGAATTAAAAGAAAAATCTGCTTTCGCTTTTGACACCGAAACCACCGGATTAGATGACGTCGAAGCGGAAATCATTGGTTGCAGTTTTTCCTGGCAAAAAAATCAGGGGGTGTTCATTTACCTCAACCATGAAAAACAAAACGATTTTATAGAAATAATAAAACCAATTTTAGAAAATCCCAAAACTGTCAAAATCGCGCATAACTGGAAATTTGATTGGAAAATCATGAAAAAATACGGTATTGAAATCAAAGGAACGCTCGTCGATACAATGATCGCTTCCTATTTATTAAATCCAGACCAACGCCACCACGACTTGGATCATTTGGCCTTTTCCGAATTGAAAACAAAAACTGTCAGTTTTATGGAAATGAGCGGCTGGGATGGCAAAAGTGATTTACCAACCTTGATGAAAAATTTAGCACCGGAAAAATTGCGTGACTATGCCTGCGCCGATGCCGACAACGCTTGGCAGCTATGGGGAGTTTTTGAAGGAATGTTGGCGGAGCGTCAACTTTTACCATTATTTGATAAAATCGAAATGCCTTTGGTACCGATTTTGGCACAAATGGAACAAGAAGGTATTAAAATTGACCTCCCCTACTTCGCCGATTTGGAGGAAAAATTCAGCAAAGAATTGGCCATCGTGGATAAACAAATTTTTGAATTGGCCGGAGAAGAATTTAACATCAATTCACCGCAACAAATCAAAAAAATTATTTTTGATAAATTGGAAATCTCCACCGAAAACATCAAGAAAACCAAAACCGGACAATCCACCGCCGCCGGCGAACTGGAAAAACTGAAAGGCGAACATGAAATCATTGATTTAATTTTACAACACCGTCATTTGGATAAATTGTTATCAACCTATATCAAATCTTTACCGCAACTGGTCAAAACCGATGGTAAAATTCACACTTCTTTTAACCAAACAATTACGCGCACCGGACGATTGTCATCCAGCAACCCGAACCTGCAAAATATTCCCATCAAAGAAGAAAGCGGGCGCGCCATTCGTAAAGGTTTCATGGCTGAAAAAGGTGAAACTCTAATCAGTGCTGACTATTCACAAATTGAACTAAGGATCATCGCGTCGCTGGCTGAGGACGAAGAAATGATTAAGGCCTTCAAACACGGCGAAGACATTCACGCCAGCACCGCCGCGAAAATCCACAACTTACCGTTGGAAAAAGTCAGCAAAGAACTTCGTAACAAAGCCAAAGCCATCAACTTCGGAGTGATTTACGGTTTGAGCGCTTTTGGTTTAGCCAATCAAATAAATATTTCCCGTGGCGAAGCCCAAGATTTTATTGATAAATATTTCAAACTTTACACCGCCATTCCCGCTTACTTTGATCGCTTGATTCGCTTTGCCCAGGAAAACGGCTACGTAGAAACTTTATTTGGACGTCGCCGCTACATTCCTGACATCAACGCCTCCGTCCAAGTGGTGCGTAAGGCGGCCGAACGAACCGCCATCAACACACCAATTCAGGGGACGGCCGCCGATTTGATGAAAATCGCCATGATTAAAATCAAAGAAGAATTACTTAATGATAATCCGGATTTACGCCTGCTCCTGCAAGTACACGACGAATTGGTGTTTAGTGCCCCCCAAGAAAATGCGGAAGAATATGGCAAAAAAATCCAAGAAATCATGGAAAATGTTTATAAATTGGCGGTGCCGCTAATTGTGCATGTAGAAATCAATGAACGTTGGGGTGAGATGCATTAATGGTTGCGAAAACCTTAAAAATTGCTAAACTTGAATCATAAAACATAAACAGGATTTTTCTAAAATGCTAATTTTAATATACGGAAATGATACTTATCGATCACGCCAATACCTCAATCGGCTGAAGGCTTCTTTTAAAGAACGATTTGACCCATCATCGATAAATATTGATCACCTTGACCTCAATGAAAACTCAAAAAACTGGGGGGAAGTCCACGGCTTGTTTTTCAGTGCCCCATTTTTAGCACCAAAAAGATTGATTATCATTGAAAATATTTTGGAACAGAAAAATTTTGAAAAAAACCTGGAGGATTTTTTAGAAAAACTAAAGGGCTTGGATAATATCATTATTTTTTACGAAACAGCCAAAGATCTCAACCGCAAAAAAACTCTCCATAAAAAATTATTAGCAAACCTTCAAGCCAATAAAGAAATTTTTACTTTTCCAGAAATTGAAGGATTTGAATTAAACAAATGGATTAAAAACTTTGTCAAAGACAAAAACGCCCTCATTGCCGAAGAGGCGATTAAAGCTTTGGCCGCTGGCATCGGGCCAAATTTGTGGCAATTAAGTAACGAGTTAGAAAAACTAATTGCTTACAAAAACAACGAGCGCATCAACTTGGAAGATGTTAATTTTTTAACAAATAGTTATTATCAAGATTGTATTTTTCAATTAATTGATAAGGTAATTGAAAAAAATTTTAAAGATGGCTACCAGCTTTTAGAATATGAAATCAACAAAGGGAAAGAATTGCCGGCCATCTGGAACTTACTAATTCGCCATTTTCGTCTATTGATTCAAATAAAACAACTATTACTGGACAACAAGAGCAAAGCCGACATCTCTCAAAAAATAAAACTGCACCCTTTTTTAATCACACGAATTAGTGAACAAAGCAAAAACTTCTCCCTTGATAAACTGAAAAACATTTACCGACAAATCAGTCACTGGGATGAAAAATTCAAAACCTCCTCACAAGCCGATTTAAATCGATTTTTATTAGAATTGTTTGTCTTAATGGTTTAAATCTTTGACTTTTTCCCAATATAAGCATAAATTTACACCATCGAGGAGGTAAACAAAATGTTGGAAATCGGCGCCACTTGGTTACTGGTAATTCTCAGCGGCACCGTTTTAATGGCCGCCATGATTATGTTGTTGATAACGTTTTTGCTGTGTTCGGCAAAAACGCTAAAAGCCGATGATGCCCATGATCATCGTCTCATCAAACTAAAAGCCCTTCGGGTGAACATGTTCAAGGTATTCCTGATCAACACTGGCCTGCTCCTGTTGGCCGAAGGAATAATCAAGCTATTCAGTTAGTCAACCGCCAAACCAAGAGGCGGTTTTTTTATTTAGATTGCAAATCCTGAATATCAACCAAGTGGGGAATTTCTTTTTTTAAGGCCTCGTCATGAGTAATACAAACGATTGTCACTTCCGGATAATTTTCCCTTAATTTTTTTATAACCTTAACCACTTCGGCGGTATTTTCAGAATCCAAGCTAGCCGTGGGCTCATCCAACAACAAAATTTTCGCCCCCTTTAACAACGTTCTTGCCAAACCAATTCTCACCCTTTCTCCACCTGACAAATTAATCGCGCGATCATTCAAACGAGAAATTAATTTTGACAAACCAAGACCATCTAACACCTGCATTATTTTTTCTTCAGGAACCTCTGCTTCGCTCCATAAAACCAAATTTTCTCGCAAGCTCTTGGTCTCAAAAATTTGAGGACTCTGATTACAATAGGACATAATTGAATAAATCGACTCAGGACCATATTTTTTAATTCCATCATTTCTAACCCCACCCACTTCAACAACACCATCATCCGGTTTATACAGCCCAACAATGTTACGCAACAAAGTTGACTTGCCCCCTCCGGAAATACCAACCAAACCCAAAAAATCCCCCTGTTTTATTTCCAAATTCACTCCCCTCAAAATATTTTTATAACTTAAATTTTTAATAGAAATATCAAGATTCGGTAAACTACTAACCGGAACACGACTTTTTTCCTTTTCCCCATCTGGCAAATCTAAGGTTTCATATCTCCCCAGAATCTCTTCCATGCGTTTAATATTTTGTACATCTTTTGAAAACCGATTAAAATATAAATCAATCAACCCCGTAATGGGTGAATTTAATCGTTCACTATAAAAAACATTAGAAACAATTGCCCCACCGGAAATCATTCCTTTTGATTGCATTACTCCGCCAACCACCGCCGAAATCGCCAACCCCACATCAAAAGGAAGCCTTCGCCACCAATTAGCATCAATCCCTCGAGTATTTTTCAATAAAGAAATATCATCTAACTCATCAAGCTTATCCCTGAAAGAATTGGCCACCAATGGTGATTGCGCTGATGTTTTAACTTCCTCAATTCCTTCTTTTATAGCTTCCACCTCGGTATTAATATCCTCCCCCATTGACCTTTCTGTATTATGGAGTTCCACTATTTTTTTGTTTGTCTTGCGTGATACATAAAGTGTAATTGGTAGACTACCCAAACTAATTGCTCCTAAGACAGGGTGAATCATTGTCAAGAAAAGCAAAGACACACTTACCCCAAAAACTGAGGGGACCAATTGTTCAACCATATTCCCCAATAAATCAATAGTAGAACGCTTCCCACTATCTAAAGCACCGTAAATCTCCCCCATTGACTTTTCATGGATAAATTCAAATTCCCTAAAAAACAAAGAAGAAACAATTCTTTCATTAACCTTATGCTTAATTTCCGTTAATACTTTTTCAAATTCAATTGATGTTTGTCTATCAATCAAACGAGTTGCTTGGGTCAACCCAAGATACTCTAAAAAAACCTCTGCTTTAAACTGGTTTCCAACCATGGCATTAGCAAACAAAGATGGGGCAAATCCTTCAATTCCCTTTGCCATCAGATATCCCAAAGAAACTTTAGCGATTTTACCTTTTTGTTCAGTAACCTGATAATCTTTCCAAACACGGTCTAAAGTATCCATTAAAATTTTTAGAGAATATTGTTTAGCACCACCACTACTAACCCTAACCCAATCAATCAAAAAATCAGTTTCACGTTTATCAAACCCGTATTTTTCCATTAATTCATGGCGTAATTCTTGCTTATCTTTCTCCTGCTTATCTTTCTCCTGACCGGCCTTTTCCCTTCTTTTGTTTTTATAATAATGTTCAACATCACCCACAAAAGACCGCGTATTCATCACACCCACCATTGATTCAAAAAACATCCAACACTCCGCCCTTAATTCATCAAAATCAGCCGGCCCGATATCCTTAGTCTTTTGGGCTAATTCAGTGCACAAATGATCAATCCATAAATCAATTTGTTCAGATAATTTTTGATCTTCCAAATCAATTAACTCGCGTTGCGGATGATCATCACTCACTCCGGCCCTTTGTTTAAAAACAGCCACAATGGCTTGATATTCGGCAACTAACTGTGGCGACAACATCTCATTAAAGGTTTTCACACGCTCAACAAATTGACCATGAACCTGATCACCATCCAAATGTTGCTGAATATTATAACGCAAAGTACGCCAATAATCCTTAAGCTCCATATTGGGCTCTTCGCCAGATGCTGGCTCCAGCTCATCAACCGTTGCCGGCTTGGGTGATTTTTTTTGTTTTTGCGAATCAATCCCCTGTTTTATTTGTCTAAAAAAAATATCTTCGTTCATAAATCAATAAAATATATAATTAAAATTATTGTATCATAAAAATCACCAAAACAAAAAACACCCCGATTTCTCGGGATGCTTTTAATCAGTAGCTTTATATAAATCTATTGATGGGTTGGATCCAAAGCAGGAATAATCAATTTCACCTGATTGCTATAAACCCCGCATTTACCACCCAAATATTCACAAGTTCGGAAATAATAGGTTTTACCAGGCTCCAAATCAGACCACATGTCGCCACGTACACTAGCATCGCTATAATAATGATAGGTGTTTCCAGGGTAAACCGGATTGCCGGTTTCGTTGTAAACCACCTTAAACCCCATATCAGAAGTCATGTTGGATAAAGACCAAAACAAGCTTACCACACCATTATCACTGACACTACCGCTTAAAGAAATCGTCCCGGCTGGTTTTTCAACAGCTGCCGGAATAGTCAATGAAACTTGATTACTATAAATTCCACACTTACCGCCTAAATATTCACAAACTCGGAAATAATAGGTCTTACCGGCAGTTAAACCGGTCCAACTATCACTACGAGTATCAGGACTACTTAAATAATGATAAGTATCACCAGGATAAACCGGATAACCACTTTCGTTGTAAACCACCTTGAAACCCTGGGATGATGTCATGTTGCTCAAAGTCCATTTCAATTGAACTTTCCCACCATCATAAGCAACTCCCGACAAAGCAATGCTACCATTGCTATTATCGGTTGTGCCGGAAGTAGCAGCCGGAATGGTTACTTTAACTTGATTACTGTAAACACCGCACTTACCACCCAAATATTCACACACTCGGAAATAATAAGTTTTGCCGGCTTTCAACCCAGTCCAAACATCGCTACGTGCTCCAGAATCAGTTAAATAATGGTAAGTATCGCCAGGATAAACCGGGTAACCACTTTCATTGTAGACCACCTTAAATCCTTGAGAAGAAGTCATGTTGCTCAATGACCAAGATAATTTCACTTTACCATCAACCACTGAACCATTTAAAGAAATGCCTGCACTCACAGGTTTTTCAGCCGGCTCTTCGGTTTTTTCCTTTTTATAAACAATAATTGATTTTTCGGTTGTCTTATCAAACTCGTTGATAGCCTTCACAGTGATAACGTTTTTACCTAAAGACAAAGAAACGCCCCTGCTAAAACTTTCCTCGCTCACCGCCACTTCGGCACCATTAACCAAAACTTTCACGCCATCAGTCATACCTTTAACTTCCACGCTGGAAGAATAAGTTTCCAAAGAATCACTGGGGGCGCTGATTTTTAAAACCGGCGGAACCTCCTCCAAAACCCCCAAAGGCGCTTCAATTTTCACATCCTCATCTTTATTCCATTGATGAAAATCATCTTGCAATTCTTCGTAAGCCAATTTATTTTTGCTAACGGTTTCTTCTTTTTGATAAACCACGGCTACTTCACCGGCAACAACTTCTTCCTGTTTTTGCTTTTCTTCCACTTTAACTTTTGATTCTAAAACTTTAATAATCACCTGATCAGCACGATTCATGTTAACGGTAAAGGCTGTACCCATAGCAGTGATTTTAGTTTCTTTACCCAAAACACTGAATTCTAAAGTATCGGATTTGTGCACACGATTATAAATTTGACCATTGGATTGAGCCAAAACAATCGCCTCGTTATCACATTGTTGAATCAAAACTTCCGTGTTGGCATCCAAACGCACGGCACTACCATCGTCAAAATTAATAATGGCACGTCCGGGGGCAGCGGTTTTAATTACATCGCCGGCCTTTAAATCATCACCAACCGCTAAATTTTCCCAATTTTCACCGACTTTCAAACTCAAAGAGCCATCAATATAAGCAACCGTTGCGGCCAAAGGAATAGCCTGCTCCACCACCACTTCACTCACTTGATTTTCTTCCGGGCTAACAACAACCTTTCCACTATCACCTGGCCAATAACTAAAAGAGAAAAAGGCAATTGCGGCGATGGCGGCACCGCTCACCAATAACATAAAACTCTTCAGCCACGAATTTGAGGCTTTCATAGTTGTTTCATTTAATGATAAATTTTGAGAGTATCTTAAAACCTTCTCATAAATCTCGTCGCGTTTGGCATCGCTGACGTGCGCGGCGGTGGCACGGGAAACGTTGCCGTCTTCAAACAGCAAGTTTTCCACCATTTTTTCGTCAAATTTTTTCATATATATAAAATTTTAATTATTATTTAAAAGTTCAGTCAGCATCTTCACCCCACGATGAAGTTGCACCGCTACATTATTTTCTCGGCAATTCAACATTTCAGCGATTTCCCCGTTACTCATATCAGAAAAGTATTTCAGCGATAAAACACTTTGATATTTTTCCGGTAAAGTTTTCATCACAGACTTAACCTTATCCAACATCATCGCCTTATCCACTGTTTCGCTAGCATCCTCCGAACGAGTATCTTCCAAATTCATCATTTGCTCTTCATCATGAGAAATGCGATTTTCCTTACGCACAAAGTCTAAAAAGGTATTATTGGCAATACGATATAACCAGGCCCGAAAATTTCCTTCTTTATACTTTTTTAAATTGTTAAGAGCTTTAGCAAAAGTGATTGCCGTCAAATCCTCAGCGTCGGCTTCGTTGCGGATTTTGGCTAACAAAAAATAGTAAATCTGTTCGAAGTAATGCCGATACAACAGGGAAAACTTGGACTGATCTGCCTGCGCTTCCCTGATAAGTTGTTCTTCGTTCGCTAATTTGGCCATAAATTAGATATTTTTTACATTTATAAAACGTTAATAAATTTTATTTATTACAAGATTAATTATAACAAAGACCGGTAATAGCGCAAATACAAAAAAATAGGACAAAAGTCCTATTTTTTATATGTAACGATTACGCTTTTTTGGTTTCGTTTAAACGACGGGCCAAAATACTTTTGCGTCGGGAAACGGTATTTTTCTTCATAAAGCCCTTTTTGGCGGCTTTATCCAAGGTTTTAATGGCGGTCTTCACCAATTCCTCGGTCTTTTTAGCATCCTTGGCATCGGCAGACTTACGGGTTTGACGCATTAAATCGCGCAATTTTGTGTAAGTCAATTCATTTCTTTCCTGGCGCTTCTTGGATTGTCGTAAATCCTTTTTCGCCGCTCGTAAATTAGGCATAGTTTTCTTAAATATTAAAAAATATAATTGAGAGCACAGAGCAAATAGAGTTCGTTGAAAAAATCTTCACACCAAGATCTTTGTCAAACGCAGGTCTAATTTAACACAAGTTTTTGAGATTGGCAAGTCTAGTTTAAACCGCCTCCCGTGCTTCCGCCTCTAACTTGGCTTTAACCTTCATTAAAGTAATTAAAGTACCACGTTCCTGCTCATTAAGTTTGCTTTGAATATATTTAATGGTCTCCATAATGTTGGGAATTGATACATATTCCAAAGCATTAACCCGCCGACGAGTTTTTTCAATCTCGGCTGCCAATAACTTAGCCGAGTGTTCAATTTGTGCCAAACTGACAATATCTTTTAAATTATTAGCGAAGCTGGAAATAGCCTGATCCAAAGAAGCAGAAGTAAACGTTGCACTATAAGATAAAAAATCACCACTTTCCTCATAAGCAAATTCTGGGATATTAACACTCATCACATTTTTGATATTAGCACGTAAACTAACTTTTCTTTCTGAACCCAACAAAGCATTTTCCAAAAACTCCGGATTCATCTGAGCGGCCGCCACCAAATATGAACGAAAACCCTTAGCCAAATCTTGCTCAACGTTATTACGCAAATCACGAGCTTGCTTAATCACCGCCATAAAATGTTTTAACAAACCATCACGCTTTTCTTTTAAAAGCTTGTGACCGCGTTGTGCCGTTTTCAACTTTAATTTTAACTTCAGCAATTCTTGTTTGGTTGGATTAACATTTAAACGTGTAGCCATAATAAAAAATTAAGCGTTTTTAGGTAAATATTTCTCAATCATTTCCGGCTTCAAACGTTTTAACTCATCCTTCGGCAACAAAGCAAATAACTCCCAAGCCAAATTCAAGGATTCCTGAATACTACGATCTTCATGTTTTCCTTGTCTAACAAAACGATTTTCAAAGGCATCGGCAAATTTCACATAAGCACGCTCCGCTTCACTCAAGGCCGATTCACCCAAAATCACCGACAACTCTTTTGCTTGTTTACCATTAGCATAAGCAGCAAATAATTGATTGGCGACACCGGAATGGTCTTCGCGGGTTTTACCTTCCCCAATCCCTTTAGACATCAAACGTGATAATGAAGGCAAAATATCAATCGGTGGATAAATTCCCTTACGATGCAATTCACGAGAAACATAAATCTGTCCTTCGGTAATATAACCGGTCAAGTCAGGAATTGGATGGGTTTTATCATCCTCCGGCATTGTTAAGATCGGAATTTGCGTTACCGAACCGGTACGTCCTTTAATACGACCAGCACGTTCATACAAACTAGCCAAATCAGTATATAAATAACCGGGGTAACCGCGACGGCCAGGAATTTCTTTACGAGCAGCACTAATTTCACGCAAAGCTTCACAATAATTAGTTAAATCAGTCAAAATCACTAAAACGTGCATCCCTTTTTCAAAGGCTAAATATTCCGCAGTTGATAAAGCGATTCTTGGTAAGGTGATTCTTTCCACCACCGGATCATCAGCCAAATTCACAAACAAAACCGAACGATCAATCGCTCCGGTATTTTTAAATTCATTGATAAAAAATTCCGCTTCTTCAAAGGTCACGCCCATCGCACCAAAAACGATCGCAAACTTCTCCTTATCATTACCCTTTAAATTATCCTTAACGACTTTTGCCTGACGAGCGATTTGTGCCGCTAACTCACTATGTGGCAAACCAGCCCCAGAAAAAATCGGGAGTTTTTGTCCACGCACCAAAGTTGATAAGACATCAATCGCAGAAATGCCGGTTTGGAAAAAATCATCCGGAAAATCACGAGAAAATGGATTAATCGGGGCACCATTAATATCCACATATTTTTCCGGAATAATCGCCGGCATATCACCTTTTGGTAAAGCCGCGCCATTAAACACACGGCCCAACATATCTTCAGAAACCCCCAACTGCATGGTTTTGCCTAAAAATCTAACGCTAGCATTGGTAACGTCAATGCCACTGCTACTTTCAAACATCTGCACCACCGCCGTGTCCGTGCTCACTTCCAAAACGCGACCGCGACGACGTGCACCGTTTCCCAATTCCACTTCCACCATTTCTTCATAGCAAACATCCTTAACATCTTTTACTACCACCAACGGACCAGCCACCTCCCGAATTGTTTTGTATTGCGTATTCATAAAATTATTTTAAGCTAATGTATTAAATTCGGAATGAATATTTTCCAATAACTTTTCCAAAGTTCCCAACTCGACCTCAGGAACATACTTGGCACGAGCGATTCCTTCCTTCAAATTTTTCTTGTCTTTAATAACCGATAATTTTACACCACGATCCAAAGCCTCCAAGGCTTCATGGTGCCAAGTTAAAATCAATGACAACATCAAATGCATCTTTTTGGTGGAAGTATAAGTATCAACCTCATCAAAAGCGAATTGCTGTAAATAATCTTCTCTTAAAGATTTAGCGGTTTCCAAAACCAATTGCTCTTTAGTAGACAAAGAATCCAAACCAACCAATTTAACAATTTCTTCCAAAGAAGATTCTTGTTGCAATAATGACATCGCCTCCAAACGTAAATCCAACCAATTTTCCGCAATATTTTTCTTGGAGTAATCGGCAATATTATCTAAATACAAAGAATAACTACTTAACCAATTGATTGCCGGATAATGGCGTTTATACGCCAACGCTGAATCCAAACCCCAAAAAACTTTCGTCACACGCAAGGTATTTTGGGTGACCGGCTCGGACAAATCTCCGCCCGGTGGTGACACCGCTCCGATCACGCTCAGTGAACCATCACGATTATCAGCCCCCAAACATTTAACATAACCGGCACGTTCATAAAAAGCAGCTGTTCGAGATCCTAAATAAGCCGGGTAACCTTCTTCGCCGGGCATTTCTTCCAAGCGCCCGGAAATTTCTCGCAAGGCCTCGGCCCAACGAGAAGTCGAATCACCCATCAAAGCCACCTTGTAACCCATATCTCTAAAATATTCACCAATGGTAATACCCGTATACACCGAAGCCTCGCGTGCCGCCACCGGCATATTCGAAGTATTGGCAATCAACACGGTTCTTTCCATCAACGGACGACCGGATTTCGGATCTAACAATTCCGGAAATTCTTTTAACACATCAGTCATCTCATTGCCACGCTCTCCACAACCAATGAAAATCACAATATCAACATCAGCCCACTTGGCTAATTGGTGTTGCACCACGGTTTTCCCAGAACCAAAAGGACCAGGAATACAAGCCGCCCCACCCTTCACCAACGGAAAGAAAGTGTCAATGACTCTTTGTCCGGTTAACATTGGTTCACTGGCCAACATTTTGTTTTGTACGGGGCGTGGTTCGCGAATACCCCAACGTTGCATCATACTAATCTCATTATCACCAATTTTAGCAACCACTTCGGTCACTGTATAATCACCACTTTGAATATCTGTAATTTTTCCAGACATTTTCGGCGGAACCATAATTTTATGAGTAATCAACTCGGTTTCCGGTACCTCACCAATAATATCTCCGGGGCCAACTTCATCACCGACCCGCTTTAAAGCTTTAAATTTCCATTTCTTTTGACGATTTAAACCAGGTGCTTCAATGCCTTTAGTAATAAACGGGGATTGTGCAATTTTTTCAATTTCTTCCAATGGTCTTTGCACACCATCATAAATTGAAGTTAACAAGCCTGGCCCCAACTCTACAGATACCGGATAACCCATCCATTCCACTTCTTCTCCTGGTTTTAAACCGGAAGTTTCTTCATAAACCTGCACAAAAACTTGTCTGCCAACCAATTTAATAATTTCACCAACCAATTTTTTTTCACCGATCTTTACCACATCAAAAAGCCTTGCTTCCGGTAGCCCTTCCGCCACCACCAACGGTCCGGAGATTTTGACGACAACGCCCTTATTGTTTTTGGCTGTCATAATCTTTATTAATTATTATTAAATAAAATATCACTACCAACTGCCTGTTCCACCACTCGCCTTAATTGCAATAAACCTTGACCACTCGGCCCGCCCAAACCCGGCACAACCACCAGGGCCGGCAATGAGACTTTGGCAAATTCTTCTTTAAGAAATCCATCCAAACGACCAGCCCAATCTTCGGTAATAATCAAAACCGCACAATCATTTTTACTTTTAAGTTCTAATAATAATTTCTCAGCACCGCCTTCGTCGCTCGGTGTCAAAACTTGAAGCCCTAAAATTTTAAAACCTTTAACAACCTCTTCTGATCCTAAAATCGCGATTTTGTATAATTGATTATCACTCATAAAATTAATATAAGTCGCTTAAATAATTTTTAATATTTTGACTAGGTACCTGATTGATTTTTAAAGCCATCGCAATATTGATATTCCTCACGGCATTCATTTTGGCAAAAAAATACGCCACCACCGTTTCCGGACCATAACCAATCAGCTTGGCTTTTCGCAAATGCCCCAAAAAAGAATTTTGAAATTGGCGATCTAGCTGACTTAAATCCAAATTCTGTCTAAAACTATCCCAAAAACCATCATTACTTGGCCACAACAAAGACAAACGGTTAACTACCGCATCCATTCCGCCGGCAAAGGCTTGTTGCCAATAAAAAATATCGGTCAAACCACCATTGTGCAAACGATCATTTATCCAATCTATCGATTGTTGGTTCAACAAACCACGCACGGTGATTTTTGCATTGGCAATATCGATCAAACGTCGCCAGGTTTCTAAAACAAAATCGTTTTTTAAACGTTCCGCGATTTTCAAAGCTGACTTAAAATATTTTCGATCAAAAAAATTCTCGAGCTGAGCCGGACTCAATGAAGGCCCCGCCTCTTTGGCCAAAGATTTCCCCTGATTAATATGATGCTTAATGTATTCATCAACGCCGGCATCCAAATCCTCAATAATATAACGTCGCAACTGATCAACCTTCTCCAAACCCGGAAATTCAATCAACCACTCCTCTGCCGGCCAAGAAAAATATCGGGATTTAAATAATAATTTTATATTATTATAGTCATACTCCAAATATAATAACTTCAACAAATCGTAATCCGGGATTGTTTTCAGTAAAACTTTTTGCAAACGCAAAAGCTTGCGATTAATTGCCACTTTATATTCATGAACTTGTAAATCCAACATTTCGCTACCATAATCAGTATCGTTTAAAACTTTAAACGCCACTTCCGCATCCTTTGCCTCTACCAAGCGCACAATATCTGCCTCGCTCAACATATAAGACTCCAAGGCCCGAACCTTAGCACTGGCATAAGCGTAAGCTTCTTGATTCATAAATAAAGCTATTCAAATAAGGAATTATTTAAATCAACCACGCTATCATTCTTTAAGTGCCGCAACACAAAATTAAAAGAATAATCAATCAAAACTTTATCATTACTATAAATAAAGCCGCGATCAGCAAAGTGCTTGCTGACAATCAGCTCGTCACCCCGCCCCAAATCTTTAATTATTTTTTGGCAAATGGTCTCGCCATCAGGAGCGACTTGAATTTTTCCATTAGACTTTGGTAGCTTGGCAAAAGCCTTGCGCAACAAAGCATCATAATCTCTATCGGACAATGATTTTAATTCTTGCCATACCTGATCAAATAAATCATCAATTAATGTTTGCTTTTTCTGCAAAACCTCCCGTTGCCACTGTTCTCTTTGCTTAAAAGACAACTGTGCCAATTTTTGTTGCGATTTTTGTTGGTATTCACTTAAAATCTTTTGTCTGGCATCAGTAAAACGATCCTCCCATTGTTTTTTTAAAGAAGCTAAACGAGCGAGATGGTTTTGTTCCAATTCAGACAAACGTTGACTATGCTTTTCTTCCAAATGATTAATTATGTTTGCAATAGACATAAACTCTTATTAGATTTGAATTCCATTGATTAAAAGAATTGTCGCCAACAAACCCAAAACCGCGTAAGTTTCCACCATCGCGGCCAAAATAATCGCCTTTCCCGATTCAGCCGGTTTTTTGGCAACTATTCCCATGCCGGCGGCACAAACCTTACCCTGATACATTCCTGACAATAAGCCGGTTAAGGCAATTGGCAAAGCAGCAAACAATAATTGCCAGCCGATAGAACTACTAATTTGCACTAATTCTCCCCCCAACAAACCGACTTTTTGCAAAACCATAATAGCTGCCAAAAATCCATAAATACCCTGTGTTCCCGGCAACGCTTCCAATAATAAAACTTTACCGAATTTTTCCGGATCCTCGGAAACCACCCCAGAAGCAGACTGACCAGCGATACCAACCCCCAAAGCAGATCCCATACCGGCTAAACCGACTGCCAAAGCAGCACCCAAAATAGCTAAAGCTAAACCCAATTCCATACTTTTTTACTTATTAATTATTAAATTATTTATCCTCTTCCAAATCCTTATTAAGCGACAAATCATCATCTAACAACAATGGCCCGTCTTTCTCTTTTTTCACCTTAATATATGTTGACTCTTGCTTAATTGGTTTAAACTTGCGACCGCCGCCTTCCATAAACTTGGGAAAAAATTCCACGAACTGCAAACGGCCAGAGTGAATATAAGCTCCCAAAACATTAATTGCTAAGTTGAAAAGATGTCCGCCAACCAAAATAATTATCCCCAACAACCAACCAACATAAGCCACGTTCCACACCAAACCAGCAATCAAATTGACAACCATGGCGATAATACCGGTTGCCAAACCCAAAGCCAACAAACGAGAGAAAGATAAAACATCACTAAAATAACCAACAAAATTATACAAACTAATTACGCCTACGCCCAGCTTGGCGACAATTCCTTTATAATGCCTTCCCTGCGTCAAAACCAAAGCCAATAAACAACCATAAATACTATAAATGATCCATTGCTTAAAATCTGCTAAGAAAATTCCTTGTAAACTCAAAACAAACAAAGAAATCAAAATTAATGATAATGCCCACAAGCCACTATCCAAAAAAGCTTCTGTATATTTTTTCTGTTTAATTTTCCAATAAAATCCAATTAACAAACCAATCACGATTTGTACAATTCCTAAAATCAAAGTCAAAATTAAAACCGTAATCGGATCGGTGTTAGGATTTAAAACCCGCAAACGCAATAACAATTCACTTAACCACGGCCATGGTAATGTTTCCAGATTTAAACCAAACCAACCACCAAACAAGGCGCCCAGTATGAACGTGGCGGCACCACCATAAACCATCAACCACAACAATTTTTTCATGCCACCGGTTGGTCTAAACAAATAAATTCCCAACCCAGCCAACAAAGACAAAATCACACCATAACCGGCATCAGTTAGACACAAACCAAAATATACAATAAAAAACGGGGCTAACAAAATAGTTGGATCTGGTTCATCGGATTTTGGATTACCATAAATATCAGTCACTGCCTCAAATGGTAAAACCCCTGGATGATTTTGAATTTCTACCGGAACCTCCTCGTTGTCCTTCAAAGGAGCTGGCAAAATCGCCCATTCATCACCCATTGCTTTCTTAAATTGTTGTTTAATCCTAGTTAATAAATCCTCTGGAACCCACCCCTGTAAAACCACCGAACTCTGCGTGGCTAACATTTTTTTTGTTTCATTATATCTTTCGGTTCGCCAGGTATAATAATCATGCAAAATTTGGAAATTTTTATAATAAACAATATTTTTCTGAATTTCCCCTTCTATTTCTTTAAGCTTCCGTTTGGCTTCACGTTTTTTGGTATCAATTTCAAACAACAAATCCTTGATGGTTTTTCTGTCCTTAAAATCAAGCTTCTCTCCTTGCCAATCATATAAATGGGCCAATTGCTCAAATTTTTCCACTTCTGTCCCCAATATCACCGCCGCACCAAAAATCCGACGATCTTGTTCTTGTAAGGATATAAAATCAAAAAAATGACTTTCCATTTTAATTTTATGTTCAAATTCCGTCATTTTTTGCACCGGCAACGACCCTACCACCACCTCAAACTCACTATAAGAACCTGGATGAATTGCCAAATCTTTCCAATTAGCAATCAATTTTTCTTCACGACGCAACACACTCAAAACGTTTTTATTTTCGTTATAAGCTTTCTCTTGGTTCTCTAAATCCTTAACTACCTGTTTAAATGGAAATTCTGCCAAAATTCTCTCAATATCATTCTCTGTAACGACAATATTTTCCTTTTTAAAAGAAAAACCAGCCTTTTTTGTTTTAGGCAAATAATCTTTTAAAAAATTGAGGGCAAACTTTATATTACTTAACCAATATTCACTTTTATCATTATCGTCAAGGGGCTTAAAATCATCACGGCCCTCCAGTTCCAACTCATCATCTGACAAGGGTTCAAGTTGTATGGCAGCATAACTTTGTAAAATCTCCAAAGCGATTTGATACTTATCCTTAGGAACAACCAGATATTTTTTGTTAATGCTGCGTACGGCCATATTAATTGCTATATTTATTTTTAAAATTTTCGATAATCTGTTTTGCTAGCAAGGCCTCTCTTTGTCTGTAGCGATCCTCCAAATCGCCCAAGACTTTCTTTAATTCCCTTTGGTGATTGATTAATATCAACTGTCCATCCTTTTTTGCTTGCTCAACCAAGCCAGCCACCGACTTAATCAAGTCATCATCTGATCGCAGATTATTTAAACGTTCCTCTTGTTTATCATTATATTCACGAATTTCATTTTCTGATTTTTCCAAGGCGTGCTGCCAAGCCTGGTCTAATTCCTGTTCTTTTTCTACCAGTTGGTGCAATTGTTGTTGGCTGGTCATTTTTTTTATTTTACTAATTATGACAACGCTATAATAGCAATTTTTTTAGAAAAAACAAGATTGACAAAAAGCCAAAATGATTTGATGCCATTAATAAAAATTTGTCTAAAGTTAAAATTTTTACTATTATAAGTAGTAGCAATTAAAAATTCTTATTAAAAATAAAAATATGTTTAATTTTCCTAAAAGTGCCCAAGAACACACACCAACCCTTTCCGAAGTAAAGGATTCCATGACAGAGGGTTTTATTGATTTTGACCAAGCCGAAAAAGACATTTTTCAAATCTACAATCTGATTGGAAAAAAAAACAAACCAAACGATGAAATCTTTGAGGAACTAAACAATAAAAAAAACGTCCTGTCGTCACTATTAAAAACAAGACAAGAAAGCATATCTTTTGTAACAAGCGTTATTACCAGGGATCCCAAATACCTAAACTTGGGTGAATTAAAAAACCTAATTGAAAAAAAATACCCCAGACAATATAAAAGTATTCTCGACGAACTTGGTTACTTTAAAAATACCAAAAAATTGTTGAAATATTGGAAAGAAAGCATCCCTGGCACCCAAAAACACATCACCGACCTTGAAAAACAAATAAAATTATTAAATGGCCTAGAAAATGCTTACAGTGTTGATAACCAGGAAAAAACCGAAGCAACACTTTTTGGCATAGAGCAAGCCAATATCATCACACTAGATGTCATAAAAAATGTTTTTGCTTTTCAAAAACTTGAAAAAGCGGCCCACAAGAAAACCTTTCTAACCAGTCGGCAAGCACGTGGGCTAGAAACAAACCTTGACACCGCCGTTAAAAACCTTCAAATGATCAGGGACTTTGAGCTTGATTTTTATGATTATAAAATCAATAATTTATCAAGCTTAAAAGCAACTCAAATACATAATGCTGATAAAATAGACACCGACATAAAACATTACCAAAACGAACGAAAAGACAAAAAGCAATATTTTAGCAAATTAATCATTGAGATACACAGGCTCTCCTCGAATAATATTATAAATGACAACCTAGAAATATTAAATGAAAAAAAAGCCAAGGGAAAAAATGGTACACTAATAGAAAAAGCCAAAGTTGAATTAAAACGTTTTAAAAACTACAACAAAGAAGCACTTAAGCACACCAAGGAAAAACATCATAAATTTACAAGCTTTTTAACATCTGCCGGGGCATCGCCGGCCGAAAACAACACAGACTTAATAAAACAATTGTTCTTATTTAACTACAAAAAAAACCAAAAGGGGATCAGCATCAGCGGAAAAGAATTACAACAAATTGAGGCTAAAATTAAAGAATATAAACAATACTTCTCAACTCCTCGCCCAGAAAAAGAAAAACAAGAAAAAATCAAAGACTTTGAAAAATTTCTAGAAAACAATAAGCCCTTATTAAAAATAAAAGCACTTCAGTTAATACTAAGCAATTATATTAGCGAGACAGAACCAGCTACCCCCCTAGATAATGAAATCAAAAATGCTAATACTTTATCAAAATTAAAAAAGGAAGTTAAAGAAAAAATAGATAACCATGTTTTAACGCTCAAAACAATCGAGGAAGTTAAAAATAAAAAACGAAAATAACCCACCACAAACTAAAAAAGCGCTTGGTTCTCAAGGAGAAATAAGCGTTTTTTTAGTATCTACCCAATAGTAATGATGGTTATATTAGATCAAACCACCGGCTAAGGCCAAGTTGGCACCAATAACTAAGGCAAAAAGCACAAAGTAAGACATATTGGTACAATCTCTCACGAACAATTCGTGATACATGGCTTCTTTAAATTGTTTCATACTTTTATTTTTATTTTTATTTTTTGTTGATAAGTGATTATCTTGGACTCCGACCTTGGCGTATAAGTCCGAATCACTTACTCACAAAACCATTATAGCATAGCTGTTAATATCTGACCAACCAAAACCTAAGATCTTTATTATTTGTTTAATTTTAGATAAAAAAAGTAAAAAACGCCTGTGGATAAGTTGTTTCTAACTATAATTGATGATTACTTTACAAACAAAATGACCTATGATAATCTTAAAAACATAAAAATTTATTTAATCCATAAATAATACACTATGAAATTAGTTGCAAACAAAAAAATCGATGAAAAAAAGGGGGAAATTTGTTTTGAAATTAACATTCCTTATGAAGAAATTGAACAATTTTTAGAAAAAACCGCTAAAAAAATCAATAAAGATTTAAAAATTGATGGTTTTCGTGCCGGAAAAATCCCTTTCGATGTGGTTAAAAAGCAAGTTGGGGAAATGTATTTATTACAAAGTTCAGTAGAAGATATTGTTGATACCGCCCTCAACCAAATTTTAAAAGAAAATGATTTGCGTCTATTTATCACGCCAAAAATTGAAATGGATAAATTGGCCCCCAATAACCCTATTGAATTCAAAGCTACTATTTATAATTTACCAACGGTTGAATTAAAAGCTTGGGATAAAATCAAAATTAAATCCGAAAAACCAGAGGTTTCAGACAAAGAGGTCGATGAATCAATGAAAGGAATGCTTGAGTATTTGGCTAAAGAAAAAGAAATATTGCGACCAATTACCAATGGCAATGTCGCCATTTTAAATTTTGATGTATCCGTCGATAACGTGCCATTAGAAGGTGGATCAGCCAAGGATTATCACTTAGTAGTGGGCCAACAAACCATGATTCCAGGCTTTGAAGAAGCCTTAATTGGATTAAATGCCGGTGAAGAGAAAACCTTTAATTTAGACTTTCCAAAAGACTACCCACATAAACCGATTGCTGGAAAATCCGCTGAGTTTAAAGTAAAAATTAACAAAGTGATGGAACGCGAATATCCAGAAATTAACGACGAAATGGCCAAAGAACTAAAATATGGAAGTTTGGCTGAGTTAAAAGAGGCTATGAAAAATAATCTTTTGGGTGAGAAAAGCAAAAATGCCGACATTCAAAATATGAACCAAGTTTTTGACGAATTGTTAAAAAAAGCCGATTTTGACCATATCAACGATGCTTTCCTTGATCAAGAAACACGTGTCATGCTTAATGAATTAAAGCAAAATATTGAAAAACAACGAGGAAATTATGACCATTATTTGGAACACATTAAAAAAACCGAGGAAGAATTATTAAAAGAAATGCGTCCGGAAGCCGAAAAAAGAGTAAAAATTTCCTTAATTTTAAAAGAAATTGTTGAAAAAAACCAATTATCTGTGTCCGAAGAGGAAATCAATCAACAATTAACACAATATGGTGAGGCGGCCGAAGAAATGAAAAACAATAAACGTTTCCTTCATTACATCGAACAAAATCTTTTAAACAAAAAGACTATTGATTTTATCAAGGAAACACTTGGATTAAAATAAAGGTTTGCTTAATTTCTTATTATTTTTTACAATAAACATTATAGAGACACTTATAATGATAATTATTTTATATGTCCAAAAAGAAAAAACGTTTTCATCAAAGAGATTTAGCCAAATCCGCCTTTAATGAAATAAAAAAAGATTACCAACAAGAAAAGGCTAACTCTTCTCTCAAAAATGATCTTAACAAGCAAAAAGAGATTGCCCCCAAAAAGAAAAGAAACTGGAAAAAAATATTTTCTTGGGTTCTTTATATTGGTGTTATTGTTGCCTTAGTTGGTGGTATCTTATTTTCCGCTTTTGTAGCTTATATTTCAAAAGATTTACCAGCCACCGACGGACTAATCAATCGCGTTGTGCCAGAAACCACGAAAATTTATGATTCCGAAGGTAAAACCTTATTATATGAATTACACGGTGATGAAAAACGCACCTCCATCGAATTGGATGATTTGCCTTCTTACGTTTACAATGCAGTTGTCGCAATTGAAGATAAAGACTTTTATAATCATAAAGGATTGGTTCCACGTCGCGTTTTAAAGGCTATCTACGTTGATGCTATTAATATTGTATGGAAAATCTTTACCGGCAAAGCAAAAACTTTTTATCAGGGGGCTTCCACCATTACTCAGCAATTTATAAAAAACTCTATTTTAACCAATGAATTTTCCATTACTCGTAAATTGAAGGAAATGATTTTGGCTTGGCAATTGGAAAAGAAATTTAACAAGCAACAAATATTAAAGATGTATTTGAATGAAATTCCTTTTGGTTCGGTTTATTATGGAATTGAATCAGCCGCCCAAAACTATCTTGGCAAAAGTACCAAAGATTTAAATATTGCTGAAGCGGCGGTGTTGGCGGCTATTATTCAACGACCATCTTACTTTTCACCGTTTGGTAGTCATGTTGATGAATTACTGGATAGACAACAATTAGTTTTGAGTTTAATGAAAGACCAGGGTTATATAAATGAAGATGAATATAATGATGCCAAAGATGATGAAATCATTTTTAAAAATAAAAATGATCATAAGATAATCGCCCCCCATTTTGTAATGTATACTATTGATTATATCAATCAATTATTAGGGGATGATTATAGTGAACAATTATTAAGAGATGGTGGATTAAAAATTTATACTACCGTTGATCTTAATTTACAAAAACTGGCCGAAGAGACCATTAGTAAAAATATGGAAAACATTGAACTACAAGGCGGTGACAACGCAGCCTTAGTTTCAATCAATCCAAAAAATGGTCATATTTTAACAATGGTTGGTTCGCGTGATTATTTTGATGATGATCATAATGGTCAATACAATGTTGCCTTGGCCTTAAGACAACCAGGCTCCTCAATTAAACCTCTGGTTTATTTATCCGCCTTTGAAAAAGGCTATTATCCAGAAACGGTAATTTATGATGTGGTTACTGATTTTAACGGCTACAAACCATACAACTATAATTTTAAAGAATACGGTGCCGTCACCATGAGAAAAGCTCTTCAAGGATCTTTAAACATCTCCGCCGTAAAAACTTTATATTTATCAGGATTAAATTATGTTTTAGATATTGCCAAGAAATTTGGTTATACTACCTTAAATGATCCGGATCGTTTTGGTTTAACCTTTGTACTTGGTGGTGCCGAAGTTAAATTATTGGAACACACATCATCTTTTGCAACTTTTGCTAATGATGGCTTATATATCAAACCAAGTCCAATTACCAAAATTGTTGATAGACAAGGTAATGTTATCTATGAAAACAAGACAATTGGTGAACAAGTTATTAAACAAGATTCAGTACGAATGTTAAATAGTGTCTTGAGTGACGATCCTTCACGACAATACATTTTTGGGGCTAACAGCGCATTATACTTACCTGGTCGCCAGGCCGCGGCAAAAACCGGTACCACCAATAATAATAAGGATGGTTGGACCATGGGTTATACGCCATCTCTGGCCACTGGTGTTTGGGTTGGCCGAAATGATAACAAAGAAATGTCCGGACCCAAAGCTGATGCTGTCTATGTCGCTGGACCAATCTGGAAAGAATTTATGCAAAAAGCACTAGATGGTAAACCAATTGAATATTTTTCTGCCCCACCCCACAACAACAGCACCAAAGCAGTTTTAAATGGTAGTATTTTAAAAGGCGTGACTTTAAAAATAAACAAAATTTCAGGAAGAATCGCCACCGACCAAACACCTGCAGAATATGTAGAAGAAAGAACCTTTAGAGAAGTACATTCAATTCTCCATTATTGTGATAAAAATAATCCCAATGGCCCTTATCCTACAAACCCCGCAGCCGATCCATTCTATACACGTTGGGAATCCGCTATTCAAGCTTGGTTAATTAAATATAACGAAAAAGCCAACGCCGATCCAAATGATGATCTGCAGCCGATTGATATTAGTACCCCTCCCACCGAAAGTGACGAAAACTTTTATACTCCTGAATATAAACCAAACTTAACCATCATTTCACCACAAAATAATGAAAATATTAGCCAAAATAAATTAAATATTTCCGTCCAAGCTACTGCCAAAAGAGATATTAGTAAATATGAGTATTTCTTTGACAATAAAATAATTCCTAGTAACAATAGCAATTATGTTGAATATTCTCTATATAATGAAAGTATTGGACAACACATTATTAAAGTAAGAGTCAGTGACGATGTTGGTAATTTCACGGAACAAGAAATAACAATTAACATATCAAGTAATAATTATCCAGTAGAAATAAACATTATTTATCCACAAAATAATAACACTTACCCGATTACTGCTTTTCCTTTAGTATTTACCGCTGATGTACTTGGTGCTAATCAAATTCAAGAAATGAATTTTTGCTATCAATCAATTGATGGTGGTGAAACAAAGTGCTTTAAAATTAATGAAAGTTTTATTGATGGAAGTAATACTTTTAAATGGAATCAAGCACCAGAAACAACCGGCGATTATAAATATTATCTGGATATAACCAGTAATGGCAACAAAAAACAAACGGAGACAAGATTATTAAACTTACGTTAAATAAAAAAGAAGGAAAAACATTCCTTCTTTTTTTTATTTTTTATATTTATTCAAAAGATTATTAAAAATTTTATTACCACAAGTTTCATTAATGAACATTTCAGGATGAAACTGAAATCCATAAACTTCTCGGTTTTTATGTTTTATAATTTGAATAGCTTCATCAGACTCAGCCAACACTATAAAATCTTTAGGGACTTTATCAATTTTCCAATTATGAGCCTCATAAACTTTGAAATTTGATAAATCATTAAAAATAAAATCATTTTCAATAATGTTAAAATCAACTATTGTTTGATATTCCCCTTTTGATTTTATTAAATTAGATCCATAAATATAGGCAATTAGCTGAAAGCCTAAACAAATACCAACTATAGGAATACTGCTATTTTTTATCAAATTAATTTCCGATTGATATTTATCTTCATTACCAACAATTGATAAATTACTACCACCGGAAAGTACAATAAAATTAATATTTAAAAAATCAAAAGAATCTATTTCACTTCTTTTTATTATTTTTAATTTATGATTTTTTAATAATGAAACTAATTCTTTCAGTCTGATTGTTTCATTATCAATAATTAGAATATTCATTTTTTTTATTGACGAATCGGCATCACAATATATAAATACTGATCTTGATTAGCAGAACTAATAACAATCGGTGATAAATTATCAATAATTTCCACTTTTATTTCCTCAGTTTTTATGTTATTTAAACCTTCTAATAAATAAACATAATTAACTACTATATTATTATCAATGCCGGTGATATTTGATTTTACAACCGCATCACTTTCCCCTAATTGCTCATTAAAAGCTCTGATGTGAACTTCACTTTGTAAAGGATCATTATTATTAACCTGAAATTGAAGAGTAATATCATTAATATTTTCCTTTACAAATAAACTAACGGTTTTTATGTTTTTTAGAAAATCGGCGGTTGAAGAAATCATTTGAGTATTAAATTTAACAGGGATAATTTGTTCATAATCAGGATAATTACCTTCTATCAAACGAGAAACTAATTCGAAATTATCTAAAGTAAATAAAATTTGACCTTCAGAAATATAAATATCTATTTCCGATTCATTATTTAAATTACTCTTTAATATTGATAAAACCCTTACCAATTCCTGTAAAGTTTTAGAAGGAACGATAATATTAAGTGATCCTAAGTTATTATTTTTAATATTAATTTTTCTCTCTGCTAAACGATAACTATCGGTCGAAGCTAAAATCAATTGTTTGTTATTGAATTTAAACAATACACCATTTAATTCCGGTCTGTTTTCATTTTTAGAAACAGCAAACAACACTGAATTAATAGCCTCTTTAAATAATTCAACATTAATGGTAGCTTTATTTTGTTTGTTTAATTCCGGTATTAATGGATAATCACTGGCATTTAAACCTTTAATTTTAGTTTGATGACCTAAACATTTAACATGAAGTTGATCTTTATTATCTAATTCAATATCAATATTTTCTTTTGGTAATAAGTTAACATAATCACTAACTAGTTTAGCATTAACTGTAAAAGAACCTTCCTGTTCTATCTTTCCTCTAACTGTGTAACTAATACCAATATCAAGATTAGTAGTTAATAATTTAATTTCTTTATCTTTTAAAGTAATTAAAACATTATTTAATATTGGAAGATTTAAATTTTTACTAGTTGCGTGTTGCACTATTTGAAAACCTTGATTTAAGTTTTCTTGGGTACAAGTGAATTTCATAAATTCTCTTTATTATTATTAATATATAAATATATAAAATTAGTAGTAATAGTAGTAGGTGCTGTGATTATGTGGAAAAGATAGAAATATTGTTTATTTATAAGCTTATTATTATACACAGCCTGTTTATATACCTGTGTATTATTGTTGATAAACCAGTGGATTAATTTCGGATTATTTATAATTTAGATATTTAGACAGCGGTTATATACAAGTTTATTATTATTTATCCACAACTTATTAAGATGATTTTTTTATAGTTTCAATATCTTGTCTTAATTGTTCATTATGATGAATTTCTTTTTCTAATTTGGCGACAGCATGTAATATTGTAGTGTGATCTCTACCATTTAAAAATTTTCCAATCGCCGGATAAGAATAATTAGCTTCATTTTTCAACAAATAACAAAGAATTTGTCGTGGATAAACCAAATGTTTAGTTCTGGTTTTACTTAAAATTTCATCAGCACTGATATTAAAATATTTACAAACATTATTTAATAAATTTTGAGGAGTTAAATTCTTTTTAGCTTGATTAACCTTTATATTATTACCCATAATAACCCTAATATTTTCTAAAGTTAAAGGCGTGTTATTTATTTGTTGATAAGCTAATAATTTATTTAAAAATCCTTCTAATTCTCTAATATTGTTTTGGACCATTTTTGCAATATAAACTACTGAATCAGAGTCTAAAATAATTCCTTTATCTTGGGCTTTATTTTGTAAAATGGCGATTCTGGTTTCAAGATCAGGAGTACGAATATCGGCAATCATTCCCCATTCAAATCTTGATAATAAACGATTTTCTAAAGATTCTAATTCTTTTGGTGGACGATCGGATGTTAAAACAATTTGTTTATTATTTTGATAAAGTTCATTAAAAGTATGAAAAAATTCTTCTTGGGTACTTTCTTTGCCGGAGATAAATTGAATATCATCAACTAATAAAACATCAACCGTGCGATATTTTCTTTTAAATTCATTAACCGAATTTTGTTTGATGGAATATATAAAATCGTTGATAAATTTTTCAGTACTGATATAAAGGATTTTCTTTTGAGGTAACATGGCTTTAATTTGGTTACCAACAGCTTGCATTAAATGGGTTTTTCCCAAACCCACGCCCCCGTATATAAACAAAGGATTATAAATTAAACCAGGAGAGTCGGCTACGGCCTTGGCTGCAGCAAAAGCCAATTCATTACCCTGCCCTACTACAAAATTTTCAAAAGTATAACGTGGATTTAGACCAAATTCAGGAATTGTTGCTTGTTGTTGGGGGGAATGATTTGATATTTCGGTTTTTCTTAAACTAATTGTATTGGAATTGTTATAATTATTTTCATTTTTATTTTTAGAATAAGTAAAAATAATTTTTTCAATTTCTTCGGGCCAGTATTTTTTTAATAGTTTTTTAATAGTATCGGTAAATTTTTGTTGTAACCAAATTTTTGCAAATCCGTTGGGAGTGCCAATTGTTATTTGTTTTTCTTTCAATTCTAAAATATGAGAACCTTGAAACCAAGTATTAAATTCGGCTTTGGTGGTTATCAGTTCTATTTCTCCTAAAATTGATCGCCATAATTGTTGCAATTGGCTTTGATCAACGGGGTTTGTCATTTTTTTTATTTTATGAATTTTTAGTCTGTTTTATCTTAACAAATATAAAAAAAAATAAAAGAGTTGCTTTGTGGATAACTTTATAGTTTAATATAAATTTATTTTATATTAGATAAATTTAATCTGTGGATAATTTGTGTATTGTTTCTTTATAACTAATCCGATAATAATCCTCCTAATTTCAAAATTTCCCTGATTTTTTCTTCTTTTTCTTCAAAATTTAGCTGTGTATAATTTTGACGGATAATAAAAAGCAAATAATAAGAATCTTTAATAATCTTATTTTTTATGAGCTTTTGTATGATGTGTCGACTTTGTCTCATTGCTAAATGCCTTTTTGTTGCTAATTTTTCAGTTTTTTTAGATATAATTAAGCCAACCTTTAGTTTGTTTTCCGGTACCTTTAAATAATGAATAGTCAAAAAATTAGGCAAATTTTTGTATTTACCTTGTTTAAAGACTAAATCGAAATCTTTTTGTAGGTGTAATCGATACTTTCTTTCCAGCATAAAATTATATTTGCTTATATTTTATAGTTTATCTGAATATTAGTCAAAGTGTTTGTATTAGCTTTTATTATTTGCTAGAATAAATTTAACATTTATCAAATTTATTAAATTTAAGGATTTTTTTATGAGAAAATATAAATCCCAGCGGGTGGCGGTTTTTGTGGATGTGCAAAATATGTACCATTCAGCCAAAAATCTTTATAATGCCAATGTTAATTTTGCAGAGGTTTTAAAAACGGCAGTAGCTAATCGTGAATTAATTCGGGCAATTGCTTATACTACACGAGCGGAAACCGCTTCAGAAAACACTTTTTTTGATGCTCTTGAGAAACAGGGTTTTGAAGTTAAAATCAAGGATTTACAAATATTTTTTGATGGTAGCAAGAAATCTGATTGGGATGTCGGTATTACAGTTGACACAATCAAATTAGCTGATAAGATTGACAGCGTAATTTTAGTAACCGGCGATGGCGATTATGCCCCGTTGGTTCAATACTTGCAGGAAAATAAAGGTTGCGTGGTGGAAGCGGTTTCTTTTCAGGAAACAACCTCTTCCAAGCTCTTGGAATTGGTTGATGATTATATAAATTTAAGCGAAGATAAGGGAAAATATCTGATTAATTATCGACCACAAAATCGTTTAAGAAAAAATAATAATTTAAATATTAAGAGAGTTATAAACAAATAATTATGAGTGATTTTAAAGAGAAATCCTTTAGTTGTGATTTTTTAGGTAAAAAAATTACTGTAAAAACCGGAAAATTAGCCCAACAGGTTGATTTTAGTTGTACTGTTCAATATGGTGACACGGTTATTTTAGCTACCGTTAATATGGCGAAAGAAGCTCGTCCGGGAATCGATTTTTTTCCATTAATGGTTGATTACGAAGAAAAATTGTATGCTGCCGGAAAAATCAAGGGTTCTCGTTTTATCAAACGTGAAGGGCAACCAACGGAAGATGCCGTTTTAATTGGTAGAATGATTGATCGTGGTTTGCGTCCTTTATTTCCACAGAGTTTGCGCAATGATGTGCAATTAGTTTTGACCGTTTTATCTTATGATGAAAGTCATTTGCCTGATGTGGTCGGGATTATTGCCGGTTCAATTGCTTTACACTGTTCTTCTATTCCGTGGAATGGTCCAGTGGCCGGAATTCGTGTTGGTCGTGTTGATGGTGAGTATCAAGTTAATTTATCAAGAGAAGAGTTAAATAAATCCGATGTTAATTTGGTCGTGACTGCCAATAAAGAAAAAGTTTTGATGGTCGATGCCGATTTTAACATTGTTGATAACACTGTGGTGGAAGGTGCTTTTGCTAAAGCTTTACAAGAAATTTCGCCGTTAATTGATTTTATTGAAGATTTGCGTAAACAGATCGGTAAAGAAAAAGTGGCCGTGCCAGCGGAAACAGTAAAAATTGATGATCAAGAATTTACCGCCGAAGAACAGGAAATGTTAAGTCATCAAATTAAAGAGTTTTTTCAACCATTGTGGTCTGAATATTTATTTAATGTGCCGGTTGGTAGTAAAAGTGCACGTAAGGAAAAATTGCATCATATGATTGATTTGGCTAAGACTGAATTGGTGGAAAAGAAGGAAATGAACGCTAAAAAAGCTGATTTCTTGTTAAATAAGTATTTTATGGACTGGGCGGAAGAAGAAGTAACTAAAGCTATTTTGGATAAAGAACAACGAGTTGATGGTCGTGCTTTGAATCAAATTCGTCAATTAGAGGCTGAAGTAGCATTGTTGCCTCGTCCACATGGTAGTGCCTTGTTTCGTCGTGGAGAAACGCAAATTTTGTCTATTGTGACTTTAGGGGCTCCGGGTGCGGAACAAACTTTGGATACCATGGAAGAAGATGATAGCACTAAACGTTATATGCATCATTACAATTTTGCTCCATATTCTGTTGGTGAAATTCGTCCGTTGCGTGGCGTTGGTCGTCGTGAAATTGGGCATGGTGCCTTGGCGGAAAAAGCCTTATTGCCGGTTTTGCCTCCTAAGTTGGACTTTCCTTATACCATTCGTGTCGTTTCTGAGACCTTGGGATCAAATGGTTCTAGTTCCATGGCTTCCACTTGTGGGTCCAGCTTATCTTTGATGGCGGCGGGCGTGCCGATTAAGGAGCACGTGGCCGGAGTGGCCATTGGTTTGGCCAGTGATGGCAGTGGTCGTTATAAGATTTTGACCGATATTCAAGATTTGGAAGACGGCAAGGGTGGTATGGACTTTAAAGTTACTGGTACACGTCATGGTGTAACTGCTATTCAAATGGATACCAAAACCGATGGATTAACTATGGACATGGTTAAGGAAGCTTTATCTCGTGGAATTGAGGGCCGTAATCAGATTTTGGATGTTTTGGAAAAGGCGATTCCACAACCAGCGGAATTATCAAAGTATGCCCCGAGAATTCTTAGTTTCTCCATTGATCCGGAAAAGATCGGTGAAGTTATTGGGCCGGGCGGAAAAGTTATTAAGAAAATTGTGGAAGAAACTAAAGTGGATATTGATATTGATGATGATGGTTCGGTATTTATCACTTCTGATAATGCTGAAATGGCTAACCGCGCCAAGGAAATCGTTTTGTCTTTGGTAAAAGTGGTTCAAGTCGGTGATATTTATGAAGGTAAGGTCAGTAAATTGTTTGAGTTTGGGGCAATGGTTAAGATTTTACCACAAAAAGAAGGAATGATTCATATTTCCGAATTAGAACATTTTCGTGTTAATAAGGTTACCGATGTTGTTAATATTGGCGATACGGTAAAAGTTATTGTTAAAGAAATTGATAATCAGGGTCGCGTTAATTTATCTCGTAAGGCGTTATTGCCAAAACCAGATAGTTCACATAAGTAAATATTCATGGCAGAGTTTGAAAATTTGCAATTTAGTCCTGATTTAAAGCCTAAAAAGGCTTTTGATTGGTGGAAGTTTATTTTTAATGCGATTTGGATATCGGCCTTGTCTTTTGTATTTGTTTTGGCGAGCCTGAGTTTTTTTGCCTATTGGAGTGTCTATAAGAGTATTCCCACTGATACTGCTGAATTTTTTGTTATTTTTGATAAAAATTCTTATGGCAAAAATGAAAATTGGCAAAAGCTGGGTGATGCTTTTGCTAATCACTATTTACAGTTGGAAAACGATCAGTGGCGTTCGTTATTGGCAGAGGGGCAATATTATTGGGGGTTGTATTTGAATCAATTGACTGACAATCAGGCCAAATTGGTTTTATTTTCTTATACCACTCTCCCCGACGACCTTTTGGCTTTTTTGAAAAACAGAAACATTCCTTATGTTTATGAAAATCGTATTTTGATAGTAAATTCCGCTAATTTAGAGCAAAAAAAACAGGTTTTGCCAAATCTTTTTATGGCTAATAATTTGTGTTTTGGTAAACTGAAAGATGATCAGTTTTCTTGTGATAAAAGTTTTGATTCAATCAGTTTTACTGTAAATGACCAAAAATACAGGAATCTTGGACAATTTTCAACTATTTTTAATCTTGAGAGGCTTTCCGAAAATTTATTATATGCTGACAATCAAGCTAATTTCTCTGATTTTCCGGCTGGTACCAGGGATAATTATTTAAAAATATTTCCTTTTTTGGAGAACAGGGGCTTTTCATTATTGCTTTGGAATAGTGAAAATTCTATTTTTGGCAATGATTTTGCTTTATTTTTAACAAATATTGACTATTCCTCAGCCATGGAGGACCTTCAGTACTATTTTGCCTATCAGAATCGTCAGCCACGCGAGACAATTTTGGCCGATGGTAGTCGCTACCAAGATGAGATCTTGGATTGGCAAAAATTTGCTTGGCAGGATTATAATTTGTTCGGGTTGTTGGCCAAGCGATTGTTGTTGGAGTCGGATTCTGAAAAATTTTTATACGCCTACCCTTTTTCTGAAAATTTGATTTTGACCACCCGCTCGGATTTGCTCTCCCCGGAAAATTTATTTTTGTCAGAGGACTTTTCTCGGGTGACAAATTTTAGCAACCGAAAAATTTTAACGGGAAAAAATTCTTGGAAAAAGTTTTTTCCTTTTTCCTTTGATTTAGAAAATTGTGAAAATTTAAAAATCGAATATCAAAATTCAGATTATAAATTTTCTCTCTGTGACTAAGGTGTGGATAACAAAATTGTTCAAAAATTTGTTTTATATTGGCTAATTTTTCTCATTACTACAAAAATTTGCTTTCGTTTTTAGATTGTGCTATACTATCTATAGATGATAACAGGAGGTGAAGAAGCCTCACTCCTCCACCCTCTGGAGTCATCAAAAAAACAAAACAAAAAAACTTTCGGACAAGTAATTGTCCAAGTTCTTTAACCTTAGTTCTTTCTAAAAAAACTCATTTTGTTCCATCGCTTTAAGCTTTGCTCAAACAAACTCTTTCGATGGAATATCAATTCATGCACACAAACTTTTGTGTGTGATTCAAACTTGTGAGGTTTATCACAAGACTTCTCCCTTTCTGCGGAGAGACCAAAAAAACTTCGTCCGTTGTTTCACCCTCGGACATAAAAACAAAAATAAAAATTATAAAATTCAAAACAAAAATGTGTCGGCTTGCACTGACACAGGTAGTCCTCGGGGAGTACCCGAAGGGAGAGGCGGTATACCTTGGTGAAAGGTGGCCTCAGAAACATCATTAATTCCGTGAGCTTTCCCACAGCGAATGCTCATGGTACAATCATGGGCGTAGCACTTAAATCTTTTCTTCAATACGGCGAGATCTTGAGTACTACGCCTTTTCCAATTCTATAATTAGTGTGTTTTAACCTTGATTTTACGCTTTAAAACGATTATTTGCTTTTTTACAACGATTTGCTATACTATTAAAAACTCGTGTTTATCTATTTTAATTTTTACTTTGATATCTATGGCTTTATCAAAAAAATTTTTGCAAGAGATAAGAGAAATCCTCAATAAACAAAAGGAAAAACTAGAAAAAGATTTGTTGTCTTTTGCTCGACCAAACAGCAAAAATCCGGAAGATTTTGAGACCGTTTTCCCGGATTTTGGTGATAGTACTGAAGATAATAGCAACGAAGTCGAGGTTTATCAGGATAATTTGGCGATTGAAGATAGCCTGGAGCGCTCTTTGCGTGATGTTATTCATGCTTTAAAACGTTTGGATTCCAGTGCTTATGGGACTTGTAAATATTGCGGAAAGTCCATTGATGAGGATCGTTTGCGCGCTAGACCAACTTCCAGTTCTTGTGTTGATTGTAAACTTAAACTAAAGGGGCACTAATGACTTTTTTCTTTGCTTTTTTGTGTATTTTTAGCGGAATATTCGCTGTTGATTTTCTCGTAAAGTATCTGTTGATACAGGTTTTTGATGGCCAGGCTTTTTATTTGTTTGATGGATGGCTTGGACTGGATCTTCATTATAATAAATTTATTGCTTTTAGTATTCCTATTGCTTTTTGGCCGTTGATGCTTATTAATATTTTGTTGATTGGGTTTTTGTTTTATTTGTTATTCATTTATTGGCGGAAAAGTCTTAACCTTAGCAAAAAAATCGTGGTGGCAATGTTGCTTTGTGGGGCTTTGATAAACTTTATTGATCGAGTTTTGTATTCTTATGTGATTGATTATATTACGATTTGGCGTTTTCCTGTTTTTAATTTGGCTGATGTTTTGATTGTTGGGGGCGCTATGTCGTGGTTGTATCTTGAATATAAGGAACAAAGTCCCCGTAGTTCAACGGATAGAACGATTTCCTCCTAAGAAATAAATACAGGTTCAATTCCTGTCGGGGACGCCATGTTTCATGTGAAACATAGTTTGTCTTTATTTTTTAATTATATTTTTATGTCGTTCTCAATTGGAATTGTCGGTTTACCGAATGTAGGGAAGTCAACATTGTTTAAAGTTTTAACAAAAAAACAGGTAGCAGCGGAAAATTATCCCTTTTGTACCATTGATCCAAATGTTGGTGTAGTGGAAGTCCCAGATGAACGATTGCAAGCCCTGGCTGAAGTATCAAAATCACAAAAGGTTGTTCCTACGTCGATTGAGTTTGTGGATATTGCCGGTTTGGTGCGTGGTGCCCATCAGGGTGAAGGTTTGGGAAATAAATTTTTGACCAATATTAAGGAAACCGATGCGATAGTTCAGGTGGTGCGTGCCTTTAGTGATGACAATGTTATTCATGTTAGTGGCAAGGTTGATCCCAACGATGACATCGAGGTTATTAATTTGGAGCTAACTTTAGCGGATTTATCATTGGCAAATAAGGTTTTGGAGGGGGCCATTCGTTCTCTTAAAGGTAATCGTGAGAAGATTGCTGAGCAACGCAAAGAAGTTTTGGAGAGAGTGGTTAATTGTTTGGAAGATGGTAAATTGTTAAATTCAGTTGATTGGACGGATGATGATCGTAAATTATTAAAAGAGTATTCATTTTTAACAATGAAGCCTTTTTTGTATGTTTATAATGTGGGAGAGGGTCAGTTATCGGTTAAACCTGAACTAAAGGGTATTCCTGATGAGCAAGTTATTGTTTTGTCGGCCCAGGTTGAGGCGGAGTTGGTTGGTTTAAATGCTGAAGAAAGTAAGGAGTTTTTAGCGGAATTAGGTATTAAGGAGAGTGGCTTGGATCAATTAATTAAAAAATCTTATAAATTATTGAATTTGATTACTTATTTTACTTCCGGGGAGAAGGAAACCAAGGCGTGGACAGTAATTAATGGTTCTAGTGCACCTCAGGCGGCTGGTAAGATCCATACCGACTTTGAAAAAGGCTTTATTCGAGCTGAAGTTATTTCTTGGAAGGATTTTGTGGATTGCGGTGGAGAAGTGAAGGCCAAAGAAAAGGGCTTAATTCGCTTGGAAGGTAAAGAATACATTGTGCAGGATGGTGATACAATGCATTTTCGTTTTAGTGTTTAATTTGTTTCAGGTGAAACTTTTATTTTTGTTTTTGAAAGACGAATATTTCGCGCCATAATTTTTGATTAGGGCGTTTGTAGATTAAAGAATTACGATCCGTGTATAGATTTTTATGTTTGCCAAGAACCTTGGCTTTTTTGAAGTTGTTGTAAATCAGATTTTGAATATCAAATTTGATCAGTTGTTGTTTGTATAAAAAAATCGGAATGGTTAGAACCAAGATTCCTCCTGGCTTCATGACTTTGTAAATTTCTTGAAAAGCCCCCTTGTAAATAATTTCCAGGAGTCGCTTGTTTTCGTTTAATTGCCCTTTGGACTCTTTTCCACTAAGAGCCGGACCGAGATGGGCTTCGCTAATCACCTTATCAATATTGGCTTTTGTTAACATTGTGGATAACTTGTTCACATCAATTGTTTGTAAATTTAAATCAATATCCACAGTCCCTAATAATTGGCTAACATAAGATAAATTTTCCTTACTGCGTTGAATTGCCTGGGGATCAATATCAGTGCCGTAAATGTGGATAAATCCACTAAAAACCGCCTGATTAAGAACCGTGCCAGAACCACAAAAAGGATCCAGTAGGTGTAAACTGTGGATATCTTCATCACTTTGGCGGGATAAGTTAATCATGGTTTGGGCAAGTTTTGGGGGAAGCATCCCGACCTTGGCTTCATATGCCGGGCGACCATAATCAAGTTGGGAGTAAAGCTCAAAATCTTGAACACTTTGGCTTTGTCCGATAAAAATTATTTCTTGGTTATAAATCAAATTTAAATCACAGCCATGTTCACCGAGTAATTTATTTTTTTTGATGATTACTGAACTAAGGTTGCCTTCATTGGATTCAACAAAGCGTAAATGTTGATAATTGTTTTTGTTTTCTTTTTTCCAGGCTAGTGCCCATTTTTTCCAAAATTTTAATTGATTGTTTTGATTATTTTCATTTTTGTCAAAAACATTGATGCCAAAATGCAGTTGCGGGTGGTATGTGGATAAGGTTTCATGAATAAAATCAGCTAATTTTTGCTGATTTTTTTGTTCAAAAGAATTTAAAATGAGCCCGCATTTGATGCTTCCACCAAGAATGTTTTGAATTTCCGGTAAATTAATTTCACTGGGGCTATCAATAATTAAAATAGGAGCTTCTTCCAGAATCGTGGTGTATCGAATTTTAAAACTTTGCAGGACAGTATAAACTTCCACTGCCGCTAAATTGTAGTTATTGCCCAAAAGGAAAAAATATTGCACAGGTTTGATATTATTAAAAATAAAAATTTTTATATTGTCTTGGTGGGTATTTGTTTCAGTATTTATAATAATATTTTTCTGCCGGTTAGGCAAGTTTGTCGGATTTGATAAAATTTAAAAAATCCGCCATAATAATGGCAGTGTTTGGTGGGGTGGCTGAGAGGTTGAAGGCGCTGCTCTCGAAAAGCGGTATCGGTTTAAAACGCTGATCGCGGGTTCAAATCCCGCCCCCACCGCCAAAATAATCGGCATTTGTTTTTCTTATTTTTTAGTGTTAAAATTTTACTAGTAAATCAAAAATTTTAAAGGATAATTTTATGTCCAAATTTTTTAAAGCTTTAATTGTTTTGAGCTTTTTTATTTTGCCTTTGTCGGTGTCCGCCCACCAGCCACGCTTGGTCAATGATTCCACGATTGAGGTGCCTGCCCCGGAAGTATCCAAGGCTTACTATGCGGAATTAACCGGTGTGCCACATACTTATTATATTAACAGTGATAAGGAATTTAATTTATATTTGAATTTATTGGTACCAAAAAACAGTAATCCGGAGGGACGTTTTTCTGCCGCTTTGTATGATATGGCGACCGATGAAGAATTATATTTTTTGGATGGTGATAATTTTGAGTGGAAAGAATTTTTTGAACCGTTTGGTTATGATACTTATTTGGAAGGTCCGGAATATAAAACTGTGATGCCGGCCGGACAATATCGGGTGGCGGTGTTTAATCAATTCAATCAAGGAAAATATGCTTTGGCAATCGGCGAACTGGAAAGTTTTGATTTCGCCGAAATAATGAATGTTTATAAATTGCTTCCGCAATTGAAAAAAGATTTTTTCAATGAAGTACCGGCCAACTTTTTGTTATCACCGTTCGGCGCGATTCAGGTTGTCTTCATTATTTTGGTGACAATGTTGTTTATGGTCTTGTTGCGATTAATTTTGAAAAAGATTGTAAAGAAATATCCCGGTTGGTTTGGTAAAACGTTATCCGCCCGAGCGCGTGGCTGGCGGGTTTTGGGATTTTTGGTGTTTTTCGTGTTAGGGGCGTTTTTCTGGAGTTTGTTGCTGTTCGTGGTGGCGGGTTTAATGTTGTATCAAGCGATTAGCGGTTGGTGTTTGGCCGTGCCTTTGTATTATCATTATTTTGGAAGCAGAAAATAAATCATCATATTTAATTTTATGAAAAAGGTTAACGGTACTAATGATTTGAAAAAAATTTTAACCGAACATTTTTGTGAGGGGCGTGATTTGGCACAAGCAAAAAAGTTTATTTTGGATGAGTATGAAACGACTGAAGCTGAAATTGATAGTGTTGCCCAGCAGGCCGAGCAAGAAGCCTTGGAATTACATAAAGACAGTCAAGCTGATTCCCGATCGGTTTATATGGGTTTGTTGGGAGGTTTGGTGGGGGCGCTGCTTTCGGCGTTGGTGTGGGCGGTGATTGTTGCTTTAACGGATTATGAAATCGGTTATATGGCATTGGGTGTAGGTTTTTTTGTGGGGTATTTAGTTTTATGGTTTGCCGGTAAAAAGCGTTCTCGTGGCTTGCAAATTGTCGCAGCCGTTTGTGCTGTATTGTCAATTTTATTGGCTCAATATTTGATTTTTTATTATTATTTTAATCAATTGGTTTTGGAAGGTGGCAGCGGCGTTGGTGTTTTATTTAATTTTAAGTGGTTGAGTGTGGATTTGTTTATGTCTTTTGTCGGTTCAATTATGGAAATCGTTGATGGTTATACTTTGTTGTTTATGGCTTTGGCGGTGTTTATTGCCTGGTCGGTTCCGCGACCGTTTAAATTAAAGAAATAAAATATATTTATGACAAAAACCTTTAAAATCATTTTGGTCTTGGTTGCTTTGGCGTTGTTGGTCGGCGGAGTGAGTGCGTTTTATTATTTTAGTGTTGTTGGTGATAAAAATATTGTCACTGATAATTCCGGGCCGACTGATTTGCCGGATAATAAAATGTTGATTGTGAAGGATCAAAAGATTGAGGAAAAAGAAGGTGATTGGGACATTGAGATCACCTACCCGACGTTTGATGGTAAGGATAATTTGAATTCGTTGATTGAAAATTTCGTGACCGATTATGTTGCCAATTTCAAAGAATCGGCCAATTCCTATGAGTCGGCGATGGACGATTTGGCGGAAGACGGTGAAATTTTTCCAATTACTTATTATTTGCATGCTCGTTATGACAAAGGACGCTTTGATGAAAATTATGTTAGTTTTGTTTTAGCCTTTGAGTATTATAGTGGTGGTGCACATGGTGGCCGTGAGTATTATGGTTTTGCTTATGATTTGCAAAATGACAAAGAAATGAGTTTGGCTGATTTATTTGTCGGTAACGATAATTACTTGAATGATATTTCTCAATTTTGTTTTGATGATTTGCGAAAACAAATTCAGGAAAAGACAGGTGATGATTATATGGATGAGGAATGGATAAAGTCCGGAGTGGCACCTGATCTTGAAAGCTTTCAGGCTTTTATTTTTGATGAAGACAGTATTACTTTTTATTTTCCGCCGTATCAGGTGGCCGCTTATGCCTTGGGTGATTTCAAGGTGGAGTTTCCGTGGTTGAATAATTTGCAGGGGCAGGGGGAGTGGGCCGGTTTGGCTAATCCCGCTTCTTTAAATTGTCAGGATAAGGGCGGTCAAATTATGATGAAAGAAAATGCGTTGGGACAATATGGAGTTTGTTTATTTGAAGATAACCGACAATGTGAAGAATGGTCTTTGTTTTACGGGTATTGTCCGGAAGGCGGTGTGAAGGTGACCGGTTTTGATTATGAATCAGAAATTTATTGTGCTATTTTGGGTGGTCAAACGACGGCCGGTGGCAGTGTTTGTACATTTGCTAATGGCAAGATTTGTTTACTTGATGATTTGTATCAAGGGCGTTGTGATCGGAATTTGTTGTCGGCCGACGATGAATTGAAGCTTTACACTTTTGTGGAAAATAATTTGACACAGCTTTCTCCTGAGCCAGCGGTTTTAGGTGGTACATTTTATATTACCAAGTTGGACGTTTTGGGTTTAAATTATGGGGAAGTGGAATATGAAGATGGGCACATTGCCTTGAAGGCCGGCTTTAATTTTACGGTTAATTCTAGTGGTGTGAAAATTAGTGATTTTCATGTTATTAAATAATAATTACGCGTATGAAAAATTTGAAAATTCTCGCTATTCTGATGTTGGTGGTGGCGGTTTCTTATTTTTTGTTCATGGTTAGTGGTAAGAAAGGGGCAGAGGAAAATTTATCTGATGAGACATTGGTGGAAAGTGCTAATAATTCTGTGGAGGGAAGAGATGACGTTCCACCGAGCGAACTCGTAGTGGCGGAAAAAAGTTTTGCTTCGTGGGTGGCGGATGGCGTTGCTTATAAAAGTTTAGGCGTCCAGACCGTTCAGCATTTGCCGAAAAGTGTTAACTATCCGGATGATGGCGAAACCTTGTTGATTTTTGGTGATTATCAAAACGGAACAATGTCTGTCACGTTTCCGGGAAAGCGCGTGGAAAAGTTTATTGGTATGAAAGCCCGCGAGCCATATTTTGAGCCGATGTTGCATTATGGTTTTTATAAAGAGGATAAATCTTGGAGTTATACCAATACCGTTGATATCACCGGCGATGCAATTGAAGTCAACATTACTCGTTTTGATGATCAATTCATTGAGGGAACCTTTTCCGGTATTTTGACAAATTTAGAACCGGATGGCTATCATTATGAAAATAAAATTAACGTGACCGATGGTGTTTTTAAGGTGGATTTAAGTATCCATCCGTTAAAAGAGATTTAGACTTAATTTAAATAAATAAAAATTTTTATGACGGAAAACTTGCAAATTGATTTGAAGGACAGTGACAAACGATCTTTTATCAACCGTGCGTGGTGGCCTTTCTTGGCGATGCTTTTGTTTGCGGTGATTTATTATTTGGTTTATTGGTTTATTGGTCCGGCGCCGGAAGATATAGACAGCGAGAAAATTTTAAATGTGTTTGAAACTTATGGACAATATTTTGGTTTTGCTTTGGCGATTTTATCATTATTATTGTGGTATGTTTTATATGGTATAAAATCTTTGTTGCGCTTGGGAAAATATTCGTTGGTGAATCCTGCGACTTACCTGTTGGGCGTTGGTTTGTGGGGGATTTTGTCATATCAAATTTATTTTAATGAACCGCGTTTTACCAACATCGGACGGGCGATTATTGATTATGTGGCGCAGCCGTTATGGTACACTTGCGTGGTTTTGGCGATTATCGGTGGCGTTTGGTTTGTCGGGAATGTGTTATATCTTATTTTTAAAAAAAATAAATAATCATCAATTATGAATAAATTCAGATTTTTATCTTTTTTCTTGATTGCCGGCGCGCCAATATTTTTGGGTGGTTGTTTGGGGGATATTCAAGGTTGGGCTTGTTCATTTTTTGATGATCCTGATCATTGTTATCAATCTTCGGCAGTGCAGGATGGTGATCCGGCCGGTTGTGAAAAAATTAAGGGCGAAGGTTTTGAAGGTTCCAATCCGCCAAAAGATAAGTGTTATTTGCAAATTGCCACTAATACCGGTGATTTGTCGGTTTGTGATAAAATCGAAGGTGGCTTGATGTCATATACCAAAGAAGAATGTATTTTGGAAACTTCGATTGAAAATGAATTGCCGGAGGGCTGTGCTAAGTTAAGCGGTACTGATAAAGATAATTGTATAGCATCGGTTGGACCAAAGATTACGGCGGACAAGGTAATGGAGGTGGACGCACAAATTAAGATTTTACAAGAAGAATTGAAAAATGGTTCTGATCCGGGCTTGGAAAGTCAATTAAAAGGTTTGGAAGATAAGCGTAATTCATTGCTTGGTGTAATGACCGATGAAAATAAGCGCTCTTATGAGTTTTTGACCGATCCAACCAATCGTCAAATTTCTGATGATTATATTGATGGTAAAATTGATGAAAGCACCAAAGATCAATTATTGGATTTGAATGCTAAACTGAAAGACAAGGGGGTGAAATTAACTGACGAACAATATAATTCCGTTAAAGAATACGTAAAATATCTAAATGATCCGACGAATGATATTGAAAATATGGATCCCAAGGATATTTTGAAGGATCGTTGGAATGAGAAGTTGGGCAATGCCTTTGAAAAAGTTAAATTTTGGAAGTCTAACCCGACAGATAAGGAAAAAGCACTGGATGAGCAATTGCGTTTCTATGAGAGAATGCTGGAGCGCCAAGAAGCGATTAATCAAGGATTGAGTGAAGTAGAGCAGGATTTCAATCGTGATTTGGATATTGTTGGTGGTGGAACCGGTGAATATGTGGAGGGAAAGATTAAAGATTATGTAGTGGAACAGATTTTTGGCAAAGCGGCCGGCAAGGCGGCTGGTGTGACGACGGCCGTTTTGGGTGAAGCTTTGGATGTAGTTAAAGCCGAAGCCAAGTCCGCTGAGTTTCGTGGTTTGGTGCGTGCTTATAATATGGGTATGGAAGAGGAGTTGGCTAAAGCTGGTGGGGACGTGGAAAAAGCCCACGCCGCCGTCACTGCCAATTTGATGAAAGATCCGTACACTTATGAGGATTCTCATACTTTTGCCCAATATGGTAATCTTATTGAAAACAAAGATTGTGATGGTTCCAATCCGCATTGTCTTAACAAGGAAGTTTTCTGGAAATCCATGAAGAAATCTTATTCTTATCAGCATTCAAAATAATAAGTGATTTGCAGGCGAAAACGTTCTTTATAAAAAAATCGTCCTACGCAGTGAGTGCGTGGGGCGATTTTTAATTTGACAAGATTTGTAAAATGAATTAATATATAGACAGATATCTATATATTAACAAATAAAATTTATGGATTTAATTTTTAAGGCTTTGTCTGATCCGAGTCGTCGAAAGATTCTTGATCTTCTTCGGAAAAAGGACATGTCGGTTTCCGAGTTGCAGTCACATTTTAATTTTACTCAGGCGTCACTTTCTCATCATTTAGATATTTTAAAGCGGGCGCAACTACTGACATTCGAGCGACAGGGTCAATTTATGATTTACTCTTTGAATTTATCAGTGTTTGAAAGTGTAGTTAAATTTTTATTTAATTTCTTTAAAGAATAATTTTTTAATTTTATGAAAAAATGGTTTTACATTAAGTTGGTTTTATTCATTTTGTTGTTGGGGGGTAGCTTGTTAGTTTGGCAATATTTGCCCGAACAGGTACCGTCTCATTGGAATTTTGAAGGCGTTCCCGATCGTTATTGGCCAAGAATTTATTCAGTATTTTTTGCCCCTGGTATTTATTTGGCAATGTGGGGGGTGTTTGCTGTTTTACCAAAGATCGATCCACGTAAGGAGAAATATCAGCAGTTTGTTGATGCTTGGAACCTTTTACAAATGATTTTTTTGGTATTTTTTGTTTATTTACAGGCGATTATGTTTGCTTATGTTTTGGTTCCGGGATTGAATTTCACCAGAATGATTTTAATTGGTTTGGGGGTGATGTTTGTGTTAATCGGTAATTACATGGGTAAAATTAAACAAAATTATTTTGTAGGCGTGAAAACTCCTTGGGCCTTGGACAATGTCGATAATTGGAATAAAACACAGCGCGTGGGTGGCTGGATGTTCGTGATTGCCGGTTTAATATTTTTATTGGAAGCGTTTTGGCAATGGCAAATTGTCCCAGTATTCATTGTACAAATCATTTTAATGGTTTTGGTTCCTTTTGCCTACTCTTATTATTTATTTAGAATCTCAAAATAGGTTTTATTTTCGTAAGATATTTTTGCCACTCGGTTTTTATGGAGCCGAGTGGCCTTGTTTTTATTAAATAAAGGTGGTATTTTAATAAGGCGTTTTTTTTTACGCACAAAAGGAGGTTCGACATGGCTAATGATGGTAAAAAATCCGGTGACGCGATTTCTGGTCCGATTTTCGAAATTGTCCAGCAGATGGGTGAGAGCACTTATCCATCGGGTGGCGATTTAGTCCAATTGGATGTCATGAATCGCAAAACCCTGGAGATTCCTCTCGAGGTCCAGGAAATGCACCTGGCCCTTGAGGCTCAAGAGGCGTCCAAAAAGGCTTACGCGGACTTGCAGTCTCGGCCGACGGTCGAGGTGCCGGCACCGGATCGGCAGACCTTGTTTGAATATTTGGATCGCCCGTACAAGTAGTCTGTTTGTTAGTAGTTTTTCATGGGGACTATAAGTGGTCCCTTTTTTATTTGTGATTTTTTTTCTTTTTGGTTAAAATGTAATTATTATTAATATTTTCTTTTTTATGTTTTTAAAATTATACTCTTGGAATGTGAATGGTATTCGGGCGGTGGAAAAGAAAGGATTTGTGGAGTGGTTGTTAGGAGCGCAACCGGATATTATCGGTTTGCAAGAAACCAAAGCTCATACTTATCAATTAAGTGATAAATTGTTAAATGTTCCCGGTTATCATGTTTATTATTCCAAGCCCGAACGGAAAGGCTATAGTGGTGTTGCTTTATACAGTAAGATTGAGCCATTAAAAGTGACGTTTGGTTTTGGTAAACAGAAATTTGATACAGAAGGACGGGTGATTATGGCCGAATATGAAAAATTTGTTTTGTTTAATATTTATTTTCCGAATGGGCAAATGTCTGATGAACGTTTGGCTTACAAGATGGAATTCTATGATCATTTTTTGGAGATTGTGGAACGTTTGCGTAAAGATGGGAAGAATATTGTCGTTTGTGGTGATGTTAATACCGCTCACAAAGAAATTGATTTGGCTCATCCCAAAGAAAATTCCAAAATATCCGGTTTTTTACCTGAAGAGCGAGCCTGGGTTGATAAATTTATCGATCATGGATACGTTGATACTTTTAGGGAGTTTAATAAAGCGCCGGCGCAATACACGTGGTGGTCGGTGCGGACGCGAGCGCGCGAGCGTAACGTGGGTTGGCGCATTGATTATTTTTTTGTTAATAAATCTTTTATGAAGTTCGTGAAAAATTCCTATATTTTGCCGGGGGTTGAGGGCTCTGATCATTGCCCGATCGCGTTGGAGATTGAAGTCTAAGAGCATATTATTTTTTTATGAATAAGAATTTAGACAAGAAAGTTTTGACTGATTTGCACAACGCCGCGAACCACGAGCAAGCGAAAACTCTTGCTCGGTTTTTCAAAACTGGAAAAGGTGAATATGGGGAGGGGGATGTTTTTCTTGGGGTTAGTGTGCCTCAACAACGTGCGGTGCTGAAAAAATATTGGAAAGATATTGGCTTATTGGATTTGCAAAATTTGATTAGCAGTAAGTTTCACGAGGTACGTTTGACGGCAATTTTAATTTTGGTAGAAAAATATAAAAAGGCGGATGATCTAGAAAAATTAGAAATTTATAATTTTTATTGGCATAATGTTGAATTTATTAATAATTGGGATTTGGTTGATTTGAGTGCCCCCACGATTGTTGGCGGGTTTTTATTAACACAAACAAATTCAAAAAAATTACTTCGTGTTTGGTTAAAGTCTAAAAATTTATGGGTGCGGCGGATTGCGGTGTTGTCGACCTTTACTTTTTTGCGTGCTGGGCGTGAATCAGAAACAATTTTTGTGGCGAAAACTTTGTTGCGAGACAAACATGATTTGATACACAAAGCGGTGGGGTGGATGTTGCGTGAGCTTGGCAAGCGCGTGGGCGAAAAGACACTCCTTGCATTTTTGGATGATAATGCAAAACAAATGCCGCGCGTGATGCTTCGTTACGCCATTGAAAAGTTAACCGATAAACAAAGAAAATTTTATCTATCCTTGCGATAGCTAATTTTAGTCTTGTTTTTGTTGGCCATTTCTTGATTTTACATTTTTGTTTTATTGTTTATAATTTATTTTAGGATTAAAAAACAATTTTTATTATAAAAAATTAAATCAAATCTTTATGGCTTATCAGTACGAAGCCGATTTGGATAACGACGCTGAGCCCGAGTCTGATTTCATGTCAGACAAATCTTTTAATTTCAAGGGGGGTGGGGCGAGCGAAAAAGTGAGTGATGATTTTGTGCCCACTCATAATATTATTATAGATTTTTGTTTAAAGTGTGAGCAAAAAAACGAAAAAGTTATTGTTGATGGTCGTGTTTACTACTCTGCTAATTTAAAGGGATTGGTTCCTAGTAATAATCATTCAATGGTAAAGTTGGTCCCTAGTTTGGATGATGAGGGTGATGATTTTTATGAGGACGACACCGACGATTTAGAGAGTCAGGCCACGGTCGTCGCCTATTTGGATGATTTGCAAATTCGTAAAATTGAAAGCGGTAAGAATTCTTGGAAATTGAATGATTGTTCGGTGTTGCGAGTTGTTAAGGATGAAGATTGTTTAATGATGGATTTTAGCGATTTGTTTAATGAAGGACAAATCTCTGATAATTTGCGTAAGTTTGTGCCTAGCGATGAAAAAATGTTTGATAATTTATCAATGGATTTGGATTCCTTGGAAGATGAATTGGAATTTGAATGGAACGAAGAAGAGAAAGGACTAAAGATTATTGGTTGGGTTAAGATCGAAGAACTTTAATTGCTCGTCGATTTACATAGAACGTGGTTGGTGGAATAGTGGGCACAGGGAAAAATCTCTGTGCCCGCTTCCTTATACGAATATACCTCATTCTTGCCAAGAATTAAGTGATCTACTAACGCGATGTTAAGGAGTTCGCAGATTCTTTTTATATATTTGGTAAAAATGTGGTCATTGGGACTGGGGAGGCTTTTTCCTGAGGGGTGGTTGTGAACTAAAATAATACCTTGGGCGTGGTCAGATAGTGCCGGTAAAATTACATCCCTGGGGTGTATTAGGTCGATCTTGTTGCGCCCACTTTTTAGTTTGTGGCAATCAATTAATCTTAATTGTTCATCAATGGTTATTAAAAATAGTTTTTCCGGTTCTTGGTAGTTGAAAAAATTCATGTAAGATAAGACATTTTTTGGTGAGTTCATGAGGTAATTTTGATTTTTTGACATAAATTTATCTTTATTTTTTATAGTATAACAAATCAAAGGTGAAAATATCATAAAATTTTTTCTTTTTATCCACAGCTAGAGGTTGCTTTTTTTCCTCTTTATCATTAAAATTGAGCTAAGGATATTTAATATGGGCAATCGCGAATCGCCCCGGCGATTTGAGGAAAGTCCGAACTCCTGGTTTTCTTTGGAAAACTGACAAAACCGCAGGATAACGTCCTGGCGATCCGGGTATAATAAATAACACTCGGCGACGGAAAGTGCCACAGAGACAATACTAACCGTTTCGGCGGTGAAAGGTGAAAAGTGAAAAGAGGTCGCAAGGCTACTTTTCTTTCTTCATGGTAACATGAATGAACGGCAAACCCCGGTTGGAGCAAGAGCAAGCCTAGCATTTCGATGCTAGAGACAGGTAGCTCGCTTGATCGTAAGAGTAATTTTACGACTAGATAGATGATTGCTGCCATTTTCGAATGGTACAGAATTCGGCTTATATTATTGAATATTCTTTAAATATTTAAAAACCTATATGCGGTATAGCAAAGTTGACTTGTTTTTGTTGGCTTTATTGCTTCCCTTGGATTTTTTGATGATAGTTTTAGGTGGCCTGTTTGCTTATTATTTGCGTTTTCATGACTTTGTATTAGCATGGCGACCAGCTTTATTTTCTATTGATTTGTTGGCTTATTTCAAAGCATTGTTGTTAATTGCGGGTATTGGCGTAGTGCTATTTACCTTAAATGGTTTATATAATTCTAGCCGCCGCCCGTTTTATAAAGATTTTGCTAAAATATTATTTGCAACTTCCGCTACTTTAATGGTGGCGGTTTTGTATTTGTTTTTCATTAAGGAAAACTTTGCCTCTCGTTTTATTGTTTTGTTCGCGTGGGTGGGCAGTACTTTTTTTGTGATTTTAGGGCGCTTGGCTATTTTGTTTTTACGACGTTATTTATATAAAAAGGATTTTGCCCTTAAACACATAGTGGTCGTTGGTGATGATTCTATTAGCCGCCAGATGATTGATTGGTTGGAAAATCAGCAAAAATATTTGGGATATAAGGTGGTTAAGGTTTTAAATAGCCCGGAAACATTATTTGCAGATTTATATCAAACTTTGGATGCCAACCCCCACGTGAAGGAGGTTTGGCAATGTGATCAGAGTTTCTCTCGCCAAACCAGTGTTAAATTGATTGATGTTTGTGTGAAGTATCATTTGGTTTTTAAATACGTTAGCGGTAGTTTTGAAAGTCGTGTCACCAATATTGATGTTAACGTGATCAATGGAATTCCCTTGGTGGAGTTAAAAAGAACTTCTTTGGGGGGGTGGGGAAGAATTGTTAAAAGGGCGATTGATATTTTGGGAGCATTATTTGGTTTAGTTTTGTTTAGTCCGGTGATGTTGGTTACGGCTTTGGCGATTAAGTGGAATAGTAAGGGGCCGATTTTGGCTGATATTCCCGAGAGGGCTGGGCAATATGGTAAGCCATTTAGATTTTTTAAATTTCGATCGATGTACGTTGGTGCTCATAAAGATCAGGCTAAATTGCAAAGCGAAAGAGATGGTTTGTTTAAATTAGATAAAGATCCGCGTATTACCAGAGTCGGGACTTTTATTCGTAAGTGGAGTATTGATGAATTGCCCCAATTTTTTAATGTTTTGATTGGTAATATGAGCCTGGTTGGCCCACGCCCTCATTTTACTTATGAATATGAAGAGCAACATAAACGGGTTTTGGCTTTGAAGCCAGGAATTACCGGTATGGGGCAGGTTAGTGGTCGTTCGGATTTGAGTTTTGACGATGAGGTGAAATTGGATTTATATTATATGGAACATTGGTCGATTTGGTTGGATTTATGGATTATTTTAAAAACCCCGATTGCGATTTTGCGCAATCGTAAAGCTAGTTAATATTATGAAAATTGCTTTAGCACATGATTTTTTGACACAAGATGGTGGGGCAGAAAAAGTTCTCTCGGCTTTTAAAGAGATTTATCCTGAAGCCCCGATTTTTGTGTTGTTTGCCGATAAGGAGAAGTTTAAAAATTCTTTTGACCCAAAAAGTATTAGAGAATCATTTTTGGCAAAGATGCCATTTATTCTCAGTAAGTATCGTTATTATTTAACAATGATGCCATCGGCGATTGAGGCATTGAATTTTAATGATTATGATGTGGTTTTGTCCAGTGCTAGTGCTTTTGCCAAGGGGATTATTACCAAGCCGGAAGCAGTTCATGTTAGCTATTGTCATACGCCAACTAGATATTTATGGTCAGATTCTCATGAGTATGTGGAGAATTTGAAAATGCCGGGATTTATGAAAAGATTATTGGAGTTGAAATTAAATAAACTGCGAGTTTGGGATAAATTGGCGGCCGAGCGAGTGGATTATTTTGTGGCTAATTCTTATACTGTCAAAGACAGAATTTCCAAGTATTATAATAAAAGTAGTGAGGTAATTTATCCGCCGGTGGAAACTCATAAATTTTATATTAGTGATAAAGTTGGGTCTTATTATTTAGCCGGAGGGCGCTTGGTTCCTTATAAACGTTTTGATTTGATCGTTGAGGCTTTTAATCGCTTGGCATTACCATTGGTGATTTATGGTAGTGGCCCGGAATATAAAAATTTGCGTTTGAAAGCTAAGTCTAATATTAAATTTGTGGGGCGCGTGGGAGATG
>DYGC01000008.1 GCA_020724925.1 Candidatus Paceibacter sp. | reverse complement strand
TTCAATTCTTTAAATTCCAACAAAGGCGTTTCACCAATCATTTTAATGGCTTCTTTAATATCCTTAATACCGGCCAACTCCACGATAATTCGCCAACTATCACCGGTTTTATTGGTTTGCACCTGTGGTTCAGACACCCCCAACGCGTTAACCCGTTTTTCAATTACATCTCTAACACCTTCCACTGAAGATTCAATTTCGCTGGAAGCAATTTGGCTAACATCAGCTTCATAAAGCAAATGGCTACCACCTTGCAAATCCAAACCCAAACTAAATGGTTTTTCTTCCAATTGATAAGGATTTTCAGAACCGAACCAAGATTGGACAGTTGCTAACCCTTTGTTTACCCCTTGTGGCCAAACGTAAATCGCCAACAACAAGGCCGAAATCACAATCAAAACAATGTTTAATTTCGTTTTTGTTCGCATGCTTAAAGACATACTCTTTAAATTATTCATTAAATTATCAAATACTGATAAATTCACAGAAAGTATTAACATTTTAAACGCTTTTATTCAAAATGGCAAGTAAAATCTTAAGCTTTGACATTATTATAAAAAACGATAAAATATAGCTTAAACATCAATCCCCACAAGGAGGACCAGCAATGGTTCAGATAGTTGTCAAAAAAGAACAGTTTGAAGAATTGTTCAACATTCTATTGCGCGTCGGGGGAAAGGCCCGACTCATACCAATCGCCGATATTTCCGCTCTATCCAGCGTCTTGGTGGAAAAAAAATCCGCCCGAGAACTGGAATTCGTTCCCATGAACATGCCTCACCTGGAAGACCAGCGGCACATTAACACAGTTAAACGACTGTTACACAAAGGCCATATCATTAAATGGGAATGCCTACAAATTCCCTTGGCCTGCGAGCTGGAAATTCCTTTTTGGAAAATCTGGCAAAACGAATGCCAAGAGATTACCTGCACCCTGGCGGACGATTTTCTCCGAACCTTTGCGGAAAATCATCTGGCTAATGGGATGTTCACGAAACACGAAAAAAAGATCATTGAAGATCTTTTCAAGGTTCACTGAACCGACAGACATTGCTTATAGGGCAATGTTTTTTTATTTAAGCAAAGATAAATTACCGTTTAAAGCAAGCGGCTGCATTTCGCGGATTTCATCAGTATAAGACAAATCAGGAATATCATTTAAAATAAAAATCGGTTTTTCCAAAATATGAGCGTAACCCATTTCCAAAAAAGCATTGCCACCAATATAATTTTTGACACCGTTTTTATCATAATTGGCAAGCAAAATCGCATCACTGTTTTTAATTACTTCACAATAAGCACGAATGGAATTATTTTTAATAACACGCTCCGTGATTTTTCCGCTCAACTTTTCCGCTTTAATTTCTTCCAAAGTCACTTCACCTCGTAAAATCCGCTCCGAAGTTAGCGGTAGAAAAACCTCAAAACCCAGTTGGTGCAAATCTTTGGCCAACCGCTCCATTTCATAGGTAAAAACCAGACTTCCACAAATGGCAATTTTCATATTTATTTTGATAAAATTTACCACACCTCCTCATTATTTTTCCCCACATTATTTGCATCCGTTGGACTTGGGTACGGCACAGGACAATTTTCTTCTTGTCCCTTATGAGCATCTTCTAAAAAATCTCCGCCCGAACAATCTTTCACTGTTACTTTTTTATCTGGATCATATTTTGGATTAGCCACAAATTGCAAAGTATCCACATCAATATAACCTTTAATAAATTCCGGGGGAATCACATAACTACGATCTGCCCCTTGAATACCGACTTTCACACTTTTGTCAGCTGATAACTCCTTGAAAACCTTATTAAAATACCCCAACCCACCGGTTTCATTTTCTTTGGGATTGGGAATTGCCACAACCACAATTATTTTATAATCATTATGTGGCCAATTTAAAATACTTTTAAAACATTGTTCATCCTGTTCCTCATATGAAATATGACTATCAAACAAAGGAATGGTCGTTAAATTCAAACCAACTTGCCTAGCTTCCAAACCATTCTCCATGATATTCTGGACAACTTTTTTGCTGGTGCCATGCCCCAAAATGGAATATTTATCCAAAACATCCAAAACTTTCAAATTTTCACGCAAAATTTTAATTTTTTCTTGCTCGGATTTTTCCAATGTGATGTTTTCCATAAACTTTTGATATTTGTTTTAGTTTCACACAATGCTATTTTCCACAACACTTCTTGTACTTCTTTCCGCTCCCGCACCCGCCTTCGCTAAAGCTACGGCGGACAAGACTGAGAAATTCGAAGTTCATACCACGAATTATGCTCCACAACACTTCTTATACTTCTTCCCACTGCCGCACGGGCACTCATCATTACGGCCGACTTTCTGCTTCTCAGCGTGGGCGGCGGCACCAGCCTGTTGATCGCCCTGTTGACGATTTTCCAACTGCTGGCGATAAGGATTAGCCTGTGCCACGTTCTTCACAGCGCTTTCCGCTTGGGCCGGTGCCATGCGAATCCGGAAAGCGTTATAAGAAATCTTCAAATTGATTTGATTCAACAATTGGGTAAACAACATATACCCCTCACGTTTATATTCCACCAACGGATCCAACTGCCCATAACCACGCAAACCAATACCGGTACGCAAATAATCCATCGCTGATAAATGTTCAATCCACAAATGATCAATACTTTGCAAAATCAAATGTTTCTCCACTTGTCGCAAAGGTTTCAAATCACCAATCGCCTCCAAAATACTTTTTTCATTAGCTTCGTAAAAAGCCAAAGCCAAAGCATTCAAATATTCAATCAAAGTGGTGCGATTCTCAAAAGCCAAGTGATTGCCATCAATCTGTTTTTGCCAATTCAAAATCTTAGCCTTCGCTTCTTCGTTCAATGGGAACAAAGATTGCATACTTTCATAAATTTCTTGCATGTTCCAAGCACTTTCCTGTTCCGGATTGCAATGGACTGACACAATATTATTAATCACTTCGTCCACGCGACTCAAAATTTCTTGTCTGGCGTCTTCGTCCGGCATCGCCATTAAACGACGACGCAATGCGTAAATCACTTCGCGATGTTTATTGATAACATCATCATATTCCACCAAATGTTTACGAATATCAAAATGATGACCTTCCACTTTGGTCTGAGCCGATTCAATGGATTTGCTGATAATTTTATTGTTAATCGGCATATCTTCCGGAATTCCTAACTTTGACATCAAAGATTTGATTCTATCCGAACCAAAAATACGCATTAAATCATCATCCATAGATAAGAAAAATTGGGTTCCCCCCGGATCACCCTGACGCCCGGCACGTCCCCGCAGCTGATTATCGATACGGCGAGACTCATGTCTTTCTGAGCCTAATACTTTTAAACCACCCAAATCTTTAACTTTTTGTGCTTCCTCCGAACTGACCGGATTACCACCCAAAACAATGTCCACACCACGCCCTGCCATATTAGTCGCCACTGTCACCGCTTTAAGCCGCCCGGCCTGAGCAATAATTTGCGCTTCTCGTTCGTGGTTTTTGGCGTTCAATAATTCGTGAGGAATCCCCGCCTGATTCAAATATGCACTCAACAATTCATTTTTCTCAATGGAAATCGTACCAACCAAAACCGGCTGGCCTTTTTGATAAGATTCTTTGATTTCCTTTACCAAAGCCTGATATTTGCCTTTTTCAGTACGGTAAATATTATCCGGTTTATCAGAACGACGATTTTCTTTATTGGTCGGAATCACCACCACGTCCAAATTATAAATCTTGGAAAACTCTTCGGCCTCGGTGGCGGCCGTACCGGTCATACCGGACAATTTCTCATATAATCTAAACAAATTCTGAAAAGTAATGGTTGCTAAAGTTTTACTTTCTTGTTTGATTTCCACATGTTCTTTGGCTTCAATCGCCTGATGCAAACCCTCGGAATAACGGCGCCCCGGCATCAAACGACCGGTAAATTCATCAACAATCACTACTTCGCCATTATTAACAACATAATGAACATCTTTTTTATACAAAACATTAGCAGACAAAGCTTGCTCAATATGAAAAACTAATTTCATACTACCTTCCGTGTACATATTATTAATGCCTAACTGACGCTCCACTTTATGAACACCATTTTCACTCAGCGTGGCACGGCGCATTTTTTCATCAATGTTATAATCCTCATTCTCACGCAAAGACTTGGCAATCGCGTCAAATCTTTTATATAACTCGGAAGATTCCACATCTGGCGACGAAATGATCAGCGGGGTGCGCGCTTCATCAATTAAAATAGAGTCAACTTCGTCAATAATCGTGTAATGCAGTGGACGCTGGGCCATATCTTCAGCACGATACACCATATTATCACGCAAATAATCAAAACCGAACTCATTATTAGTGCCATACAAAACATCAGCCAAATAGGCTTCCTTTCTGGTGACCGGGCGCAAATTATCGTGTTCAACTTTAATTCTCAATTCATCAGTACTTTCCTGTGCCACTTCTTCATAGATAAAAGATTTTTCATGCTGAATACACGCCACGCTCAAACCCAAAAAATGATGAATTTTCCCCATCCAGACAGCGTCACGAGCGGACAAATAATCATTGACAGTAATGACATGGACGCCCTTGCCGGTCAAAGCATTCAAATAAGTCGGCAAAGTCGCCACTAAAGTTTTACCTTCACCAGTGCGCATTTCCGCGATTTTTCCTTGATGCAAAACAATCCCACCCATCAACTGCACATCATAATGAAATAAACCTAAAACGCGTTTACTAGCCTCACGAACAGTCGCAAAAGCTTCTGGTAAAATATCATTTAAAGTTTTACCATTAGCCAACATTTCCTTAAATTTAACGGTCTGCGCTTTCAATTGAGCGTCATCCATTTTTTCCAAAATTTCTTTGTGTTCATTAATCTGTCCGACAATATTCTTTAATTCAATTAAAGTTTTCTCGTTCGGCGATTTAAAAAATAAGTTCCACAAACCCATAGTGATATTTTAAATAATTTATAAATCTTCTTCCTTCTGTTTCATAAAATTGAACCAAGCGTCAGTAATCATGATAAAGCTTTTTAATGGTGCTTCCAAAATGACATCAAAAAAGAAAATAAAAACGTTATATTGATCAAATTTATGAATAAACCATTTACCGGCGGACATCACCGGATAAGCACACAAATCCAACATACTACCGATAAACCCTTTAGATTGTGTTAAAACGACAATCGTCATGGCAGAACGTCGAATTTGCATTCCCAAATAACTCACTAAACTCAAGAACAATAAGAAAAATATACCGCTCAAAAGGTTAAATTGCAACCACCACAAGAAATAAATGATCGCCCCGAAAATCAAAATAAAAATCAAAAAGTAAAAAAACTCAAACATCATAACCAAAAATGGTTTCTGATTATCCTTTTCTTTGATATTAATCAAGGATAAATCATCAGGATTATTTAAAATCTTCTTTAATTCACTTAAAATTTTCTCAGTATTTTTATTTTCCGGCAAAGAAAAACTAATAAATAAAATAAACATCATGACCGGAGGCATTAGCACATTAATGGCTAAAGCCAAATTATTTACCACTGAACCAACTAAATACGAATATGGCATTTCCAATAAAACCGCCAACAAGCCTTTAGTGATAAACAAATAAATCATGGCTTTAATAGAAGCTCGTCTCACTTTGCGTTTAGTCTCTTTGTATTGATTTTCGCACTCTTTCTTAATCTCACTTTCCAACTTTGCCGAATTATTCAAAACTCCTTCCAAATCCTTTAAGTTATTATTAACAACATTATGCAAAACATTAAACAAAACTGCGTGTTTTTGAATACGTTTACTCAACAAAGCATTTAATGGATGATTTAGACTTTCGTGCAACTCATTATAAATTGTCAATAAATTAGCGGAAAAGTAAGTAAGATCAAAATTGTCATTGTCCCGCCAAGCACGATAAGTAGATTTTAACAAACGATAATTAATTAAGTCACGATCGGCCTTCATCAAAGTCAAATTGATAGCAATATACAATTGTTGTGCCATGACTTCCTCCTCCACTTCAAAATCAATCAAATTAACTTTTGGTTCCACCACTCGATACATCAATTCCATTAAAGCATTGATTTTCTTGGGAGAAACAATCAATTCCTCAATTTCACAAGCCGCCATACCCAAAAGCCACTTACGAATCGTAGCCGATTTTGCTAAAGTCAAACTATATTTCAACAAATCAACATATTTTTTCAAAATCTTGGCTACTTCCTCAATATAAGACTCTGGAACGGTATTATCATTAAAATAACGGGCTTGAACCAATTCATACAACAATTCTTTAGCTAATTCCTCAATATTTTCAACCTGTTCCAAATGATGACGCTTTAAAATTCGTTTAATAGCAAACTGCCGAATCAAATGTTCCTCCTTATAATCAATGGCATTGCGAATTTTTTCATAAAAAACCGCCAATTTTTCCACCACTTTATTGACTTTAATTTTAGTGATATTTTCATCTTGCAAAGCGGCTTTTTCCTTTTCACTGATTTGATATTGCGTCACAAATTTTCTAAAAATCTCATTGGCCATAGAGCAACTGTTTTTTAATATTAATCCACTCTATTTTAACAAGGATTAGAAAAAATCGCAATAAAAAAACGATCGTTTGCTAAACGACCGCCAGAATACTTAATTACTTACTTTTCGGAGCTATTTCCCCGAAAAGACGGATCCGAAACCCTCGCTTTCCCAGTCCAACGACATCATGCCGATGGACGAACTGGCCGGGGTTTCGGGAACGACCACCTGGGCGTCAATCGGTGCTTTGCCGATGACGGTGGCGGGGGCGACGGCTTTAAATTTCTTCTTGTCGGCCTTGTTCCCCGCTTTCCCCAGCTGGCCTTCGGCCAGCTTCTTTTCCAGCCCCTTTTTCAAGGGGCTGTCACCCAAACCCCTACGGATCTGAGCGACTTGAACGACGCCGGCCCCGTGATTGGCAATCAGCCAATCACCGGCTTTGGTCGTTAGACGGAGCTGTTCTCCCTTGGGGAGAATCAGCAGACGGTCATAGTAGACCGTCCCGTCAAAGTCCCGCACCACGCCCTCGGCGACGACCGTCGTCTTGTCCGACAGCTCGCAAGCGTAAATGAGGGGCGGGGTTTTGGGATGCTTCATCAGCACCCGGAACAGGACGTCCTCGCCGTCAGCCTCGTGCACACGAGGCGAGGCCAAGATCTTGCAATTCCGGGGCGAAGCGAGCGGCTTGACCACCGCCGAAAAAATACGGAGATTTTTTTTACTGTCACTGGGATGCGAAACATCCCGTACCAGCGGCGGGTAGAGCCGATCAAAGCCGACCAGATTGACATCCTGACCGGCCCCCAGAAGAATGAAATGCTTGCCTTTCACGTAGCGATCCGCGATTACCCGCAGACCATCACGTGCCGTGACAAACCCATCAAAGTCAACCATCACTTCTTTTGTGAGCATAAATCACCTCCCTTTCCTGTTAATTTTTAAACTATAACATTTTACCAAGAAAAGTCAATACAAACTAAAAAATCAGTCCTGCTGAGACTGATTCTGACAAAACTGACATGATTTTCCTTGCAAACGCTGCAATAAACTGGCAGCGTATGCCTGCCGGCAACGCGGACAAAGCCAAACCACGATTTGCTCCCGCCAATCCACCACGTCCAACAAAGCCACCGCCCGCCGAGCATCTCCATAAATCTCACGCAACCAAGACATTTTTCGCAAAATGTGCAAGGCTTGACTAAAGTTTTTTCCTTCAGTCTTGCAATACGGACAACATCGTTGATTTTTCTCAGAAAATGTCAACGCCACCATCCAGATCAATTGGCAAGTCGGGCACTGCCATTTTTCCGTCGACGACAAATCTTGCGCCATTTCGGACTCCTTTCTAAGATTATTCTTACCTTAAACGAAAAAGCTTCGCAAGCCCGTATCGTAAATTCAAATATGGAAAAACCACCAATGCCTGAAACATTCGTTTACTGCGTTTTAAAGGTTTCCCTGACCAACGATACAACCATTCCAAACCCAATTTTCGAAAAATTTTCGGGGCTCGTTTTTGTTTGCCAATAATAAAATCCAAGCTACCACCAATTCCCAAAGCTAACTTACAACGTAATTGGGCTTGATATTTAGCCAAAAATATTTCTTGCCAAGGATATCCCAAACTAACAAACAAAATATCTGCTGCAAATTCATTGATTTCTTCAATTGTATTAGTAATTTTCGGCGAATTGCGATCAATTTGCCAAACTTTAAAACTAACGGACTGATACAAATTTCTCAATTTTTCTTCTAAATCAGCCTGGCTACTTAAACCATCATGCCGATCTAAAATCGCTATTTTATATCCTTGCTCATTAGCCAACGGCCATAATTTTTTGGTTAAATCAGCTCCGGTCAAGCGATAAAACTTTTGTCCACTCAAGCGCCCCAGCAAAACCACGCCCATACCGTCCGGCAAAGAAAAATCCGCCTGCTTCAAAGCTTCAGCATAATCAGGATTTTTGTAAGCATGACTAAGAATCTCCGGATTAGGTGTCACCACCGAAAAACAATGCGAATATGGTGCCTGCACAACATCTAAAATTGCCTGCCATAATTCTTCAGGAGTTTGTTTATTTAACGGGATTCCCAATAATGAACCACGCTTTTCCAAAGGCATAAAAACCAATTTATTTAATGAAAGATTTTCGATGAAAAATCCCTGTAGCAAAACTCGCAAACGCCAACGGAATACTTAAAATTTTTAATAAGTCCCAAAAAAAAGACCCCATTGAACCAGAATAACTGGAACTTAACAAGACACTAACAATCAATAATAAAATTGGCAATAATAAAATTGAAAGCAAGATCCAAATCATTCGTCGATAATTCTTGATTGGCAAAAAACCAAATAGATAAGCTCCTAAAAATGCTCCTACAGCCAAACCAAGCACGCCCCCAAACGCCCCGCATGATTCATAACCACGCGTTCCAAACAAACGATCAATCATTGGCAAACAACCAAAATTTCCGCCAATATACATTCCGACAATCAAACCAAGGACCGCCAATACCAAGGCCAACAACATTCCGGCGATAATTTGTGAAAGCATTTTAGCTTTTAAATCCGTCATAAAATATGAAATTAATATTATTTATCCTTCGGAGCTACGGCACGGCACTTGTTTTTACTTAAATTAATATTGTTTTTGGATGTGGAAATAATCCAACAAATATTGTGATAATTGATTAAACAAAATCGCTGCTGTGGACTCAGCGAAACTACCTTTTTGCGGATTGTCCAATTTGACCAAAATCGTGAATTTAGGATTATCCGCCGGTCCAAAACCAATATAAGAATGAATGGTCTTATTTCCGTAAACGCCTTTTTCCGCCACTTCGGCCGTACCGGTTTTACCGGCCAAATAATATCCGGGGATTTTTGCACGACTCCCTGTGCCCTCATGTCCCTTGTCAACTGTCGCCACCATCATTCCGGTAATTAGCGTGGCGGCGCGTGGCGAAATCACTTGCCGAATAACCTGCGGGCTAAAATGTTGGACACCATCAGCACTGATAATATCTTCCACCAAATAAGGTCGCATTAATTTTCCACCATTAGCTAAAACATTGACGGCCATTACCATCTGCAAAGGTGTCACCATAATTCCTTGCCCATAAGAAGCGGTGGCCGCGAAAATCTCTCCTTTAGGATTTAAAGATTTATCCAAAGAAGAAATATCACCGGCTTTTTCATTAACTAATTCGATGCCAGTCAACTCGCCAAAACCAAACGACTTCATATATTCTTGAAATTTTTTAGTGCCCAGCTGTTGCATGGCATAAATTGTTCCGGTGTTCAAAGATTTTTGTAAAACCTCAGACATGTTTTGCCAACCATAAACCGACTTATTGGCATTATAAATATAAAATTTTTGATAACCATCATCATATTCAATCACCCCTTTATCTTCATACATGGTATCAGGGGTAATCTTATCCAAGTCCAAAGCCGCCGCCAAAGTAATCGGCTTAAAAATCGAACCGGGCTCATACGGCGTAGCAATCGCGTGATTATTAAAAACCTGATAATCCTGAACGTTGAAATATTCATTCGGATTATAATCCGGATAATTAACCATTGCCAAAATCGCACCGGTTTGCGGCTCCACGATAATCACTGTCCCCATTTCCGCCTGATAAGTCTCAACAGCACTCTTCAACAATTCCCTAGTTTTTAATTGGATATTTTTGTTAATAGAAATTTTTATGTCCTGACCATCCTGTGGTTTCACATATTGTCGCTTAGCAATCACAATCCAACGGCCTAAAGCATCCTTTTCTGAATCCAAATAACCTTGAACTCCGCGTAATTCCTCATCAAAATAAGCTTCCAAACCATACTGCCCGACCGTCTGATCATCCTTCTTTCCTAAAAATCCGGTAATTTGTCCAAAAATTTCCTTTTCCGGATAATAACGAGCCTTCTCCGTACTAACAAAAATTCCCTCCAACTTGGCTTCTTTGACTTTCAAATACACATCTTCGGCTAAATTTTTCTTAATAATTTCGTAAGGATCATTTTCTTTTTTTAGTTTCAATAAAATATTTTCCTGCTCTGCCAAATCAGTTACACTTAACAACTCAAATAATTTTTCCGCCACTTCATCAGGGTTTTTAATAATATTCGGTTGTGCAAAAACCAAACCAATATCACGATTCAAAGCAATCGGATACATCTGGTTATTTTCATTAATATAAATATTACCTCGTTCCGGAAACAACTCTTTAAAAACCTCATATTGCCCAGAAGACAATGCCTTATAATGATCACATTGCAAAACCTGCAAAACAAACAAACGCACAATCATCACAATCACTAAAATAGAAAAAACAAATAATAAAACTAAAAATCTGGAAAAATTGTGTCTGACTTCAGCCATAAATAATATTGCCAATTCACTAATTAAAACTAGAAGCTGCTCCGATTTCTCAAAAAAGACCAAAATTTATTAAGAAAAGATTGTTAATTTTGTAATTACTTGGCATCACGACTTAAACGAGCAATTCCTTCTAAAATATAATCATAAGTTTCCTGACTAATCAACTTGGCATCAAATAAATCATTACAACTGGCATCTAAAGTCAACATTCCCTCAGCCATGGAAGTTTGCATAATATTTTTAATCTGTTCAATGCGATGATTACGAATCAAATTGGCCACGCCCACGGTGTTAATCAAAATCTCGCGCACCGGCACGCGCCCGCCCCCGATTTTTGGCACTAACATCTGCGAAATTACTCCCCGCAACGTGGACGCTAACTGCACGAGCAACTGTTGTTGTTTGTATTCCGGAAAAACCGAAATAATACGCTCAATCGTTTCCGGAGCGTTGTAAGTATGCAATGTGGAAAAAACCAAATGACCGGTTTCAGCAGCTGTCAAAGTCGCTTGAATGGTTTCCGGATCACGCATTTCCCCCACCAAAATAACATTCGGGTCCTGACGCAAAGCGTATTTCAAAGCGGATGCAAAAGTCGGCGTATCTTTACCGATTTCCCGCTGCTCAATAATACTTTTCCCTTCCCCATAAACAAACTCGATCGGGTCTTCCATGGTGATAATATGCTTGGAACTTTTTTGATGAATATAATTGATCATCGCCGCTAACGTGGTTGATTTACCAGAACCAGTAGCCCCGGTCACCAACACCAAGCCATCTTTCAAACCGGTAAAATTCATCATCGCCGGCGTAAAATCCAAACGCTCCAAGGGCGGAATGGTATCGGGAATCAAACGAGCCACCATGCCCAATTTATTGTTTTGAAAATGAATATTAACACGAAAACGACGATTATTCACCGTATATGCGAAATCATAATCACGATTTTTGACAAAATATTGTTGCTGTGCCGGCGTCAAGATTTCCATTAACAACTGATCCAACTTGGCGTTAGGCATAAACTGCTCATCCAAAATCAAAAGATTGCCGTCAACGCGGGCAATTGGATATTGGTCACCAATCAAATAAAGATCAGAAACTTTCGCTTCGATTGCTTTGCTAAAAAAAACATCAACCTTTGCCGCCATAATTTTATTTTTGCTTTAAAAGCTTTCTGTTATTTTATCACAAAAACGACGAATCGGTAAAGCTCGTTTCAATGTATAAATCATCGGGAATTTCCTCAATAAACTGCGAACGCTCGTTCATCACTTCACCGTACATGTAATGCGGGGCGCGCAGTGGAAACAACAAATATAATTTTTCCTTGGCGCGGGTGCAGGCGACATAAAACAAACGACGCTCTTCTTGAATCTCCTTATTATTTTCCAATGATTTGTAATGGGGAAAAGATCCCTGGTACAAATTGGAAACAAAAACCACGCTCCACTCCAAACCTTTGGCTTGATGAATAGTACTCAACAAAACAAAGTCATCATCCAAATCTTTTTGTTTATTGGCTTGCCACAATTCCTCATCCAAACAAACATCTGCCAAAAACTGTTTTAAATCTTTATAATTGCTGGAAAAATCAATAAATTGCTCCACCGCTTCCTCGCGATCACTGAAATCTTCGGTATACAAATCACGCATCTTAGCCCGATAAAAACTCTCGTATATATATTTAATCATGCCCGCCAAATTGTATTTATCCTGATCGGAAAAACTAAAACGCGCATCATGCAACAAAGTTTTCAAAGCGTTCCAAGAGCTTTGCGCTTTCTTCTGTTTTAATTTGAAATCCATTCCCAAAGCCACGTCCAGCGAGTCTTGGGCCGTCACAAAATCAATGATGGTTTGCGCCTGTTTTTCACCGATACCATCGGCCAAGGCTAAAATTCTTTGCCAAGCCAGCTCATCATTAAAATTAAAAATCACTCTGACAAACGCCAATAAATCTTTAATTTGCGCTTGCTCAAAATATTTTTGTCCGCCACGCACCGAGTAAGGAATATTGTAATTACTCAAAGCCAACTGAATATCAATGGTTTGATAAACCGAGCGCGCCAAAATAGCAATGCTGGAATATTTGTAACCCTGCTGATGCAAATCGCGAATCGTTTGCGCGATAAAAATCGCTTGTTTCTTGGGATTCAACATTTTCACCAGTTGTGGCTGGCTGGAACTATCTTTCATCGCTTCCAGCTTTTTGCGATATTGCGAATCATTATTCATAATACTGGACTCAGCCAAAGCCAAAATTTCCGGTGAACTGCGATAATTTTTTTCCAGTTTAAAAATCTTGGCGTTGGGATAATCCTTGGCAAAAGACAAAATGTTATTGACATCCGCCGCTCGGAAAGAATAAATGGACTGGGCGTCATCACCGACCGCTAAAATATTTTTATTTTCTTTACCCAAATATTTTACCAATTGAGCTTGAATATAGTTGACATCCTGATACTCATCCACCAAAACATATTTATATTTTTGCGAAGCGTTCTCGGCCACGGCCGGAAATTTCTCAAAAATCTCCAACCACAACGACAACAAATCATCAAAATCCACGGCATTGGTGCGTTTTTTGCCCTCCTGATACGCTTTGGCCAGGGCATTGATTTTATCCTGAGCCGACCAATGCACATCATAAAATTCCATCACTTCACTTAAAGTTTGGCGGGTGTTGTTGGCGTAAGAAATCATGTGTTGAATCATGCCGATTGGCGGCAAGGCATCCTTTTTGATGTTGATATTCAAGCCCGCCATGGATGAATTGATCAAACGCTGGCTGTCATCCTGATCCAAAATATTAAAATCCGGTTTATAACCCAAAAGATGAATATGTTGACGCAAAAACAAATTTCCCAAACGATGAAAAGTTCCGCCCAAAACGCTCTGCCCGCTCCCGCCGAGCAAGTCCCCCACCCGATGCAACATTTCTTTGGCCGCTTTGTTGGTAAAAGTCATCAACAAAATCTGATTGGCCTCAGCTTTGTTCTTATCCAACAAATAAGCGACACGATAAGTGATGGCACGCGTTTTACCGCTACCGGCACCGGCCAAAACCAAAGAATAACCATCCGCCTGGCTGACCACTTCGTATTGTTCATCGTTCAGTTCTTTTTGGTAATTGATTTTCATATTTTTTTTGTTGTCATTAACGCTTGTCATTGCGTAGGTTTCAAGGGAAGTGAATTATGTCATCCTGAACTTGTTTCAGGATCTCTTAATTAATCCTTATTGTTTCCTCCGCCGTTTAAGGGATGAAGAGTTTATTGGAGGGATCCTGAAACAAGTTCAGGATGACTTAAACAATCGCGGATGACTACCTTACAGCCGAAGCAATTGTTTGTCATTGCAAGCACCGTTAGGTGCGAAGCAATCTCATGATTTTTTCTGTCTCTCCTGCCAACTATACACGCAACCGCAATAATCCTGCCGGTAAAATCCCTCGTCTTTGCTCATTTGATTAGCGATTTTGAAACCGTCTTGCTTTTTCCAGTCCGCCTCATAATAGGGCACGCCGTAAGTTTTCGCCAAATCCTGACCGATTTGATTGATCAGTGCGGCATCCTTGTGCGGACTGATGGTCAAAGTCGTGCCCCAAAGATCAAAAGCGTCGCTTTGGGCGCGAGCTGCCGTCACGGATAGGCGTTTTTGAAAGCACAGGGGGCAGCGAGCGCCGCGCTCCGGGCAGTTTTTATAATCAGCGGTCAAAGCAAACCAATCCTGATAATCATAATCACCATCCACAAAAGGAATTTCCAGTTTCTGACAATATTTTTTCAATTCTTCTTTGCGTTGTTCATACTCGGTGCGTGGCTGGATGTTAGGATTATAAAAAAACACCGACAAATCGTGTTCGGGGCGCAATTTATCCAAAACATAGATGGAACATGGCGCGCAGCAGGCGTGCAGTAAAAACTTTTTCACAAGAAAATTCTTTAATTCGATTGTCATTCCGGGGCTGAGTGCTGTATGTCAGCACGAAGAGCCCGGAATCTCACAAATTAATTCTTAAATCATTAACCTTTAGATTTTAGAACAAATATGGAAAGAGGTCAAAGCTTGTTCTAAAAAAATAATAAAAAAAGGAATGTTTTCAGCATTCCTCAGAGAAGCAGAAAGAAAATCAATATTTCTTGAACGGATTTTCAGGTACTGGTCCCCGATGAACCATCGGACGCCCCCGCATTTCCCCGCCACACTTTGGACATTTCGGCGGAACCGCACCAAATTGAGAAAATTCCTCATCCTGATGCGAATGCAGGCTTTCCCCACAATCTTTACATTCCCAAACGTAATTCGGTGGTTTTAACATGGGATGCTCCTTTCATTTCTGTGATTAAATTTTAGAACAAATATGAAAAGAGGTCAAAGCTTGTTCTAGGGATTGTTATTTTTTACCCACACGCAACAAAAACCCTATATATTTATCCTCAAAAACGATTTTCTGAACTTCTCCTTTCTGGGCAAAAAACTGCAAAATTAGCCGATAATCCACCGCCGGATCATCCAGAATATCAACGATTAGCAAATAATCGGTTTTGATTTTAAAAAGTGACTCCAACATCTTCGCAAACGGTTTTTTGCTGAATTTGGTCGCTTCGCCCAAAAGCAAATGCGCCAAAACAATATCAAACTTTTCTTTTTGCTTAAATTTATGAAGATCAAGCTCTTGCAAAAGATAATTCTTGGTCTTTACGCTTTCTTTGATACCGGAACGCTTACGCTCATCACCGGGATAAATTATCGCCGTGATATTGCTTTCCATAAATTGCTTGCTCAAAAACAACAAACTGGTCCGACCGGATCCGGCATCCAGAATTTTATATTTTTTATTACGCTTAAATTCACCGAATAACCGTTTAAGTAACTTATTGTGTATAGGATTTGCTTTCCACATTTGCTTTTGATGTTTATGATTTAAAATTTTCCTCATCTAATCCTTCATCAACAGCAACGCCGGACCATATTTTAAAGACACTTCTTTGTATTTAATCCCCAAATCATTTAATTTTTCTTTCCACTGAGCCAACGGAACCGCCCATAAGCCACCGGGCAACTGTTCTTCACCGGAATCAATTTCTTCTTGATCAAAAATATGAATAGCCACGCCCCCGGATTTCAAAGCATTATAAGAATTCTCAAGCAAAGCAAATTGTTTAGTCGGTTCAATAAACTTTAAAAGCACATGAGCATAAGTGATATCATAGGACGGATTGGGTAAAGCCAAAGTACAATCATGTTGAAAAACATTATTTTCCCCAGCCAAATGATCAATCGTAATATCAAAAGTTGTGATTTCCACCGCTCTCTTTAAAACATTTTCAAAAACTTTTTTATGGTGCGCGACCAAACGCTTGTCACCGCAGCCCAAAACCGCCACGCGAAGCGGATCGCTGTCAGTATTCAAAGAAATCTCCTGAAAAATCGTCGATAACTCTTGTTCTTTCGCGTCCGCCTTGCGCTGAATCTCTTCCTCGCTTTGATCAAGATACTTTTGATGGTAAACGGATAAAGGCATAATGTTTGGTGTTTATGATTTAATTTTTTTTTAATAAACTATTTCTTAATCCACTCCCTAGTAATCCACTTTTTCACCAAAGCTTCTTCAACATCAATCTTTAACTTTTCAGCAATCACTAAGACCAGGCCCAAAACGTCGGACAATTCTTTAGACAATTCTTTTTTGGATATTTGAATTGATAAATATTTTGCCGGTCTGCATCTTTTTTTGTGAATAAGAAAAGATTGCGTAAATTCACCAAGTTCTTCGGTAAGTTTTAGCAACAAATAATCATCGCTAATCTTGATATTATCTCGTTTTAAATTACCTAAAAACACCCGGGACGCTTGTTTTTGTAGTTTTTGGATTTCCATATTAAAAATAATTGGTTATTTAACTTAACACATTTTTTCGTTCATTTTTTTTTTGCTAATTTCAAAAGGCCATACCCTTTTTGCCAATAATCTTTTCTTTTCATAGTTATCCCGCAGTACATATTTCCGATACATTGATAAATATACCATCGATAACTCCTGAATTTTAACTGTTTATCATTAGAGTGATAGCCAGCCAATACTTTATCTACAAAATTTTTACCATATTCCCATAATTTACTGAAATCCACGGCCGGATCGGAAATTTGAATATCACCAAAGTCTATAATACCACAAACCTTTTTAGTTTTTTGGTCAAAAAGAATATGGTCACTGGTCAAATCTTGATGAACAACAGTTTTCTTGAAATCTGTTTTTATTTTCCCATTACAATAATTCTCAAAAATATTTCCAAGTAATTTTTTATCATTTGATGACAGCTTTTTATAAACCGTTTCGGCCTGATCCGCATAATAAATTCTTGCATCTTTTTCTGACCAGGACATGGAAACTCCGGCTTTCTTCGCCCTTGTAAGTGAAAAATTATGTAATTCATTTAAAAATTCCGTGACTTGTTTTGCTATTTTATTTTGCTGACTAGGATTCAATTCCTTGAAATCTTTAATGGTTAACGGTTCACCTGAAACATAATTATACCCAGCAAATGACTTATCAACTGGAATAAAATCAAAATTTGGTATTGGTAAGGTTATTTTTTTACTTAATTTTGGCAATATTTCCAGTTCAGCTCTAAACTTTGACCGTGCTTCTTTATTTTTTGGGAAAGTAAATACGATTTCCTTGTCCAAAACAATGACGGTCTTATTCCAGCCATAATCAATAATCTCAGATTTTTTAAATTTCAAATCCGGGAAATTATTTTTGATTTGTTTAAGACAAAATTGTTTGTTCATAATGCTTTTTAGGCAAACAAAACATAATAAAAATAGCCAAACTAAACATCCTTACAACTTTCAATATGTTCCAGCGCTTCTTGTTTATTGAGAAAATTTCCGACTCGATTTTTATTAGGACGAATATGGTCAAAAACATGAAGTACAAAATCCGTAAGGTAAGTTTTTACCTCATCACTGATGATGTTCGGATTATCCCCTGGTAATACCGATCAACTTCTTCCACGTCCCCTTTAGTTTCATCCCACGACTTCTCTAGCTGTTCCATTAAACCAATCGGCTCACATTCAATAATCTGCCCACTCTTTAAGGCTTTATCTGTAATAATAAAACAATCAAGGTTATCGCCATCTCCGCTGCTAGTATCCAAAATAAAACCATACGGGTAAGGATACTTTCTAGATACTGTGACCGTCTTTCTATATTCAAGGGTTTTCTCGTTATAGAGATTCTTTTGATCACTGCCAGCTTCGTTTTCAATAAATACTTTCATAAAATAAAAAATAATATAAATAAAGCAAAAACCCTCTCAATTTTACCAATTCCCCAAAAAATACGCAAACAAAAAATCGCCAAACTCAAATTGACGATTTTTTTTATTTGTAGCTATTCCTCAAAGTTTTTAAACATCACCACAAAATCCTCTGCCGGAAAATATCCATTTTTTTTATAAAAATCAATTAAAGGAGGATCATTTTTTGCCCAAAGCATCACTGATTTTGCCCCCAAAGACTGCAAATAATCATTGGTGTAAATCATTAAAGCTTTACCCACACCGGTTTTCTGAAGATTTGTATCCACCACAATTTCTTCCAAAATAGCTTGCAAACCATCAGTCCAGGAAGAAATATTTAAAAATATAAAACCAAGGACAGCATCCTCATCATTAACAGCAACAAAACTGTGATCACCACAATTTTTATATTTCCCTTCAATATATCGCAAAGCACTTAGTTCTTGAAATACTTCATTATACGGTGCTTGGCTGTAAGCTTGTTCTAAAATCTTGGCACAAGCCTCTAAATCTTTAGATTCGATTTTTCTGATTTGCATAAATGTTTAATTTAACGTTTTAAAATAGTCTTTTTAACAATCTTTGGCGAAAACACCTTCTTTATTGTATAATAAATTTTTTTCGCATTAGCAGACTGATCAAAAGTATAATTACACACAAAAATATCCAATGAAACATACTTATCTTCTGGCCACGTGTGTATCGCCAAATGTGATTCCGCTAATGAGGTCAATAATGTAAAACTATTTTTTTCTGAAAAAAAATAGCAAAAAGTATTCAATTCCCTTAATCCATTGACTTTAACAATCTCTGAAAAAAAGGATTTTATCTGCTTTTTTGTGAAATCACGAAAAAACAAAAAATTACATCCGTAAAAATCGGCCACTATATGAACTCCATGATTTTTCAACAACTTCATAAATAATGATTATATATTTTAGTATAATCTAATTTTTTACATATTTCAATCAACCTTGGGTTTTTCGTTCTAAAAATATACAAATTAGAAGAAGAGCTGTATTTAACCATATTTTTTGGCAAATTGATATTTCTAAAAAATCTATTTGCACGGACACGCTCCTTAAAATTTTGTGGCAACATATAATGGCTAAAATTATTTCTAACTTCATACAAGAAAACATTAGCCGAACTTAATATTTTTATTATATGATAAAAATTTTTTCCAATCATCGTTGGGTTAATAACAACGTAAAACTCTTTCCAATCATCATCATACTGCAACAAGGAAAGACCACGATATATGAATGCTAAAATACCATGTAACGTGTAAGGAGGATCAGTTATGAATGTTGCCACCTTAGGTACATCCAATTTTAAAAAATTCGCATCATCCGAAAAATCAACGGTTCGAATATCTATTTTTTTGTTAATCTTTTTAAGTTTAGAAACAATACGAGGATCCTTTTCTAAAACAACAGGAAAAATGCTCGGGACAGATGCCAAAATAGGACTCAAAAAATCATCATCGCCCAATATTGCCACCCTTATGTATTCTACAAAAGGATACCTGTCTAAAAAAAACTTGGCTCTTCGCATAACAGAATTACTGTCACAAGGAAACTGATTTAAAGAACCTTTAGGCAAAACAGAATAAAACTGTTGTTTTATTATATTTAAATCTCTCAAAAAACTCTTATTTTTGATTTCCCCACTTGAAGTAAAGCTAATTAAATCATTTTTTAATACTACATTTAAAAAAGTAGCTAAATTATCGAAGTCGGCACATGATTCCTTTATAAAATCGTCCACACTACTTGTTAACAATAGTCGTTTTAATAAAATAGAAAAATCCATGATTGAAAAAAGGTTATTTTTCTCCCAAAAATAAAAATCCCCCCCCTTTTTCTGAATGTTTAATGGTAATAATTGTATATATTTATTATACATTTCAGTTACACGAAAATCATAGTGAACCGACTTCAATGGCTCCAAAATTTCAGATAGTTTTATTTTATGCTTAAAAGTCTTAGAAATATTACACCAATAATACCCATGCGATCTAAGCTCTTCAAAATATTTACTAAAATTCTCGGGATGATTTATTCTTTTTCTTTTGTGAGAAACATGAACAACAGAAAAATCCCCTAAAAATTTAAATTTATAGCCACCATCAAATAAACGAAAGATAATACAGTCATCAGACAAATCTAAAAAAGAGTAGATGGGAAATCCACCGAGTTTTAAAAATATGCTTCTTTTACAAAAACCAAAATTAGCAATAAAGGTATAATTTTGCAATAAAGAAAAAACTTCACCATCGGCCTTCTTCCGAAACGACAAAGGATATTCGCCAGTATTAAATTTAAGAAAATCGTATTTTCCTTCCATGATTTGTTTTAAAACAAACTGACTATTATGCTGAAACCATTTTTCTTTGGTCCATAAACGTTTAGCACCATAGCCGAAGTCAAAAGAATTTGAAATTCGCAATACTTCCGAAAAAATATTATTATCCAAAATAATCGTATCCGCTTCTATAAAAACCAACAAATCCCCCGTAGCCAAACTCGCCCCTAAATTTCTCGCCTTATTAACATTTAATGTTTTTTTTCTATAAATCAATTTAAAACTAACATTTTTCCCTGTTTTTAAAATAAATTCATTAACATACAACTTTAACTGTTTTTTGTTTTTCTCAACCTTAACATTACTATTATCAACAATAATTAACTCAAAACTGTCTAGATCTTGATTAAAAACAGAAGCAATTGAATGAAAAACAGCATTCCCCTTGCTTTTCTCCATATCGCAAGTAACCATAACACATGAAAGTCTCATATCATTTTTTACCAAAAAGAAAGTGCTCTGAATTAATTGAAGCAATTAGATCTCTGTCTTTCTTATTTAATGAATAAAGGAAATCCAACTCATCCTTAATATCATATTTAGTATATACTTCATTGTCAATTTGGAAAATGCCAAAAGGTACATCACTACCCCACAAAATGAAATTCTTATATCTACTTAGCAAAAACTCCAAAACTTTTCTCGGGTGCTGATATTCAAGTTTAAGAGAATCCCTCCTAGCCCAACTACACATATACTCACACAAACTTAAAAATGGTGAAATGTCGGTAAAAACATTACCATTTTTATATTTTTGTAAATTATTAAAAAAAACTTCTGAAAAAGTCATTAAATGTGCTATGCAAAAATTAATGTGGGAATATTTTTTAGCATATTCAAAGATATCATTACAATCTTCCACGTTACCGAAATTACCAGAATGTATAATTACAGGCAAATTATACTCTCCACAAAACGCGAGTATGTCTTTACGAGCAAACAAATCACACAAACCAGACCCGGTATCTAAAGTATGAAATTTTAATCCAAAAAAACTATATTTTTTCTTAAGTTTGAATAAAGATTCCAATTGTTCCTCGACCATAATTTTAGGATTTATACACAAAAAGGGCAATATCTTTTCATTTTTATCAACTTTTTGCACGGCCCTCAACAATCCCTCATTCTCTAACTCATATGGATATTTTGACATTTTAAAATTTATAGGATTTATTTTTTCATAATTGAAATAAACAGTCCCCGGCATAGGAAAATTTACAATCTTATCAACACGCTCATCGTATTCCCTCAACAACTCCTCTAACGAAAGTTTCTTCAATTTCACTTTGCTACTTTCCCTAAAAATATTATGGGTTTGTAACCCGGAATGCGAATGAATATCATAAATTTTTTTATCCATATTATTTAAAATGCTTAATAATTTTGTCAAAATTAAATTTTTTATTATCTATATCATAATAATCTAATGGAAATCTTTTTATAAATTTATCAATTAAAAAAATGGCATCTTCTAGCGAATTATAGAGGTATTTTTTGGGAAAAAACTCTGGGTAACAACAACGATTTGGCAAAACTGGGATCGCCCCGCATTGTATTGATTTAAAAACAGAATACCCAAAGCCCTCTTGCCTTGCTGTACTCAATACAATTTTTGAGGATTTTAAAGTTTTTCTATGCTGCGATTCTGATTCCATAGGTAATATTTTAACATTAGCCATTTTTTTTAAAGCCAAAAACACAACTTTTAAGTCACGTGGCAAATCAATAATAACATTATTCGATAAACCGGTTAAAACGAAATTCACATGTGGCATCCTTTTTATTATTTTAAACAAATCAAAAACACCTTTATCATAAGCAAACCGATGAGGGAAAACAACATCAATGCTTTTTTCGTTCGTTACCTTATTAATATCCATATTTAAACCCCAAGGATAAATTTTTACCTTACCCATATATTTCCTTGGTAAATTTTTTACAAAAAATTTAGATGGACAAATTAACAAATCAAAAATATCCAACCAACCACTCTCAAAATTATATAACCAATTAAATGTTCCGTACAAATCGCCAGACACGAACGTACCGCCATGAACTAAAGCTACTTTAAAAACTTTAATGTTCTTTCTTTGTAAAAAAAACTCAAGGAGATCCATTCCAGGAAAAAAAAAGTCAACCATCAATAACTTATCCCCATTTTTAAGGTTTCTACGTAAAAAATCTATTTTTTCCAAGCTATGTTTAATATATTCATTAGGATTCTCAAGACCAAAACGATTTAATTCTCCATAAACGAATGGCATTGATGTGAATTCCACCCCTAGATTTTTAGCCGAATATAACAATCCCGAAACAATATCGTTAAAACAAGACCCCTTGTATAAAATTGGTGCTACTAAATAATTCATACAAAAAAAATTAAACCCCTACCTCTCAAAATAAACTTTCTCCGCCTCGCTCATCACATATCCCTCCTGATCCATCATTTCCTGCAACAAGACCTCCTGCTTGGTTGGCGGAAACACCCCGTGCACTGCCGGAACATCTTCTTCCACGCTCACGCCCGGACTGACAAGACTTTGCTCCAAATTGATTTCACTGGCTTGACTGCTGGTATCGGTATTTAAAATCAAATTCACCACCCCAAACGCGAAAACCGCCACCACCATCATAAAATACAAATAAGTCTTGTTGGTGCGGCGCTTTTGCAAATGATAACGCACTAAATCTTTGGGATTATGTTGTGGACGATTTTTGTTATAAGAAAATTTTGCCATGTCGGAAATGGTTTCAATTTTTATTTTTGCTTATTGGGTAAGCAATCGTATTATAGCATTTTTTAAAAAAGATAGCAAAGGTTTTGACAATTTACTTGCCAAACGCAAACGACAAATCATTGTATTCCACCGTATCAAACACCACCACGCCCCGCTCCTGCCACAACACAAATTCCGCGATCCCGACGTCCAAGGCCATTTTGCTGCAAATCGTGCAATAGGGCGCGCCGGCACGCGTCATCTTTTCATCATCATCCAAACGAATAAAATATAAGCGTGAACCCGCTAATTTATCCGAGTTGCGACGCAACGCATCCATGATCGCGCGCTGCTCCGCATGGACGCAACAAGTTTTATCCGTCACTTTTTGATCATAAGAACTTTTCTCACAAGCACAGCGCCGCTGCGATTCATGTTCGCCCGGCGGACTGTTAAAACCGCTACCGATTATTTCCCCGTCTTTAACAATCACCGAACCACAACGAGCGCGCTCGCAGGTGGCGCTTTTCGCGACCTCCGCCGCCTTTTCCAGAAACAGCAGGGCTGATTGTTCTTCGTTATCGGATAAATATTGCATAGAATTTAATTTATTTTTCAGCTCACAAATATTATAACAACGCCCACTCTACTCAATATATCTAAAACGAGGAAGTTCTTGACCGTCAATATTTACAGTTTCGAAAAACATGCTTTTTGGTCTTACCCACAAAGCATTGCTTCCAAATTCTTCAGAATCATAAAGTGCTTTGTAAATAACTAATTCTTCCAGCGTTTCACTGTGCCTGGCAAAACCAATAACTTCGTATTGTTTACCTTTGTAATGCTGATATTTTCCGAGTTTTAGGTCTGACATAAGTATGTTAATAATTACACTCTCCCGCCCTCAATCCCCGCTCGGATTTTAGCTTAAGGATGAAACAAAACGGAACTAAATATGCCGTGTTGTGCGATGTTCTCTTTTGTAAAAAAAATTTAATTCAATTTTAGTACTTTTTATCCGCTTTAGTATTGGTCAAGAATTTCGACACTCTCCCCATCAAGAGAAACCTTGGCTTTTACTGTGTTTTTTACAACCCCACCAAAAGCATTTTTCCCTCTAAATGTTGTATTTATAATAAGGTAATCCTTCATGTCCAAATATTTAGTTTCAACATGTTCATAGCTATCTGGATCATTCATGGAATCTTTTATTAATCTTGTAAGTTTAATGTGAGAGCCATCCCAAACACTAAACTGTTTTTCAATCATTTCCGTTCTTGCCTTAGCTTCATCTTCGAGTCTTTGCTTCTCAACTTCAGCAATATATATAACTCTCTGATCAGCGTTCTCTTGTAATTTTATAAGAAAAAGATTATTTAGTTCATCGTGATTAATAAAAAATGTTTTTAGCTCACCTTTCTGCAAAAGGTCAAAATCAATATCTGACATATTTGCTAAAGTTTTTTTCAAAAACTCTGCTGATTGCAATTTTGTTATTTTCTCCTCTAATTCAAAAGCGGGATTTTCATTTTTTACAGTATTTAATTTTTGAGATTTATTCAAAGCAACCAAAGCGTCACTAACTTTATTTTCACTGATAAAAACTTCCGCTTGATTTACGAGATCCAATGACTCCTGTTTTCTTTGATTGGAATCAACCATGATAGAAATAACAATAATTGCACAAACTGCCGTTATAGCAATTTTAATCCATTTGTTCCAATTTGTTTTTTTCCATACTAAATATGGAACGACAAAAGGGAAAAATGCGATTGTTAAAATGATTCCCCACCATTCTTTATACCAAGGTTTCGATGTTGTTTGATCATCGCTCATAATTTTAAATTAATGAATTAAAAAGTGCCAAAATTATCCTATATTTTATTTTTCACAAAAGAGAATTTTGTCTATCTATTTTACATCCAAACCTAACAAACCCACATCTTCACTTTAGCAATTTTCAAACCATCCTACAATCTCCCACCTTCAATCCCCTCACGAATTTTCATCATCAATTTTTGATAAAAACTGACATTGTGAATGGTGGCTAAGCGCAGAAACAAGGGATCATCCACGCGGAACAAGTGATTCAAATAAGCACGACTGAAGTTTTTGCAAGTATAACAATCACAATTATGGTCAATCGGCGCAAAATCCTGTTGAAACTGCTCGTTCTTGATGTGAATGGTGGAATAGAAATCCTCCACGCTCAAATCATCGTGCTGCCATAAATATAAACGTCCGTGCCGCGCCTCCCGCGTCGGAATAACACAATCAAACATATCCACGCCGCGACGCACGCCTTCCACGATTTCCTGCGGATAACCGACACCCATCAAATATCTGGCTTTATTCTCCGGCAATTCCGGAATCACCCAATCCAAAATCTGATACATCTCCTGACGTGGCTCGCCCACCGCCAAACCGCCGATGGCATAACCATCAAAATTCAAAGCTGCCAAATCTTTGGCGTTTTGCTGACGCAAATCCTGATAAACTCCGCCCTGCACAATCGCAAAAAGCGCCTGCTGCTGATTGGATTTATAATCATCATTATTATTTTTATATTCCAAACAACGTTGCGCCCAACGCAAACTGCGCTCCGTGGATTTTTTGGCATAATCATATTCCGCCGGATAAGGAACGCACTCGTCCAAAACCATCATCATATCGGAACCAATGGTCTGCTGAATCTTAATCGCTTCCTCCGGACTTAAAAACAACCAACGCCCATCAATATGCGATTGAAATTTCACGCCCTCTTCGCTTAATTTACGCAAATGCGACAAAGAAAAAACCTGGTAACCGCCACTATCGGTCAAAATCGGGCCGGGCCAGTTCATAAATTGATGCAAACCGCCGGCCGCCTGCAAAATCTCCAAACCCGGGCGCAACCACAAATGATAAGTATTGCTGAGAATAATCGGCAATTTTAGATTTTCCTGCAATTCCACGGCATCCACGCTACGTACCACGCCCTTGGTGGCAATCGTCATAAAAAACGGCGTCGGAATCGTGCCGTGCGCGGTTTTAAGCTCGCCCAAGCGCGCTTTTGACTGGTCTGATTGTTTGATTAGGGTATACATAAATTTTCAATAATATTTAAATTATCTTAACAAACTTTAATAAAAAAGTCATTGTTTTTTATTTTCCGCCCGTTGCCGATTTTGTCATTCGTAAACGATGATTCTGAATAAAATATACAATGTGCGTTTTTGCTGTTATCAAAAATTATATTAATGTTTTAAGGGCAAATTGTCATTTGCCCCTACGGGAGAGCACAATTATCATAATTTTCTTTATATGACGTTAATACCATCTCTTATGTAGGGGCGAATGACTATTCGCCCTTCCACATACAACGAATCATGGTTCACGACAATCATTACCCCATTTTTTGACAAAAATCAATATTTCTCGCTATGATTAGCAACAGAAAGGGAGGTGAATCATGAAAATAAGAAGAATGTCTCGAGCAAATAAGGCAACGGCGCTAGGCTTAGCGTTTTCAATTTTAACCCCACTTTTTTTCTACATCGGTGAAAAAAGTGCCGCGCCCATTAAATGGTGGGCAGTTGCAGTTGAATGTTTCATCATCAGCATGTTTTTGGATGCGGTGGACGGTCACTTAGCACGACTTGATGGTACTGCCAGCGAAATTGGAGGAACCATCGATAACATCAGAGACAAAATCTCAGTCACCATGCTACTGTTGCCATTAGCATCACTGGGATTAATTCACTGGTCCTTCGTCCTGGTAATTACCATCAGGGAATTCGCGATTTCCGGCGTGCGAATTATTTACTCCACAATGGAGAACATTCGCATGAAAATAAAACCCGCCGGTTCTAACGACTCCCCCGAAAACAAAGAAACCGAACCGAAACCGGGTGTCTCAGCCAAAATCTGGGGAAAACTTAAAACCGTGTCGCTGAGTATCGCCGGAGTATTCTTCTCTCTGGCACTATTCAACTACAACGACACGATTCAATTGGAATTCATCAGTAGGCACATCACACCTTTCATGATGAACAAAACATGGCAGGAAATTCACTTGGCAATGCAGTGGATTGTCTTCATGATTTCCTGGGGATCCGGAATCCACTACGGGATCTTATACAAGCAATATATCTATGAGGCTTTCATGGATATCATCGAAAATGAGAAGGAGAAAAACCTCAAACACCAAACCGGCCCACAACCGGTCGTGAAAGAGGAATAACTTCACCACAACAGAGAGCAATCTCTGTTTTTTTGTTGACTGTTGATTTTATTAATTAATATGATATTGGGACTCTTGTGTAGGGGCGTTGCACCGTGTCCGCCGTAGCTTTAGCGAAGGTGGAATGCAACGCCCTTTTTTCATTCGTGAACATCATTTCAAAATAACATTAAATAATTAATCAATGAGGTGCGGGGCGTATGCTATACGCCCCTACGGGAAAATTTTTTTTGTTTTTGTGTTTTTAATATCATAAAACGATATTTTTTGTTTTAAAAACATTACAATACAACACCCCTACAATAAATCCCGATAATCCTATTTAATTAAAAACAAAAAACTAAAAAACCCCCGTTAAAAACGAGGATTTTTTAAGGTTAAAAACTTTGGCTACTACTTACTTCAATGCCACGTCAGAGGCATTAATATATACTAAATTATTAAGGGGCTCTAATTGCAAAGACCCCAATTTAGTTTGCAAATCCGATACCGACTGTTTCTGGGCAATCGTCAATTCCAATCGTTTGATATCATTTTCCAAATCGGCAATATTCTTTTCATAATCACGAATGCTATAACCGGTAATCGCTAAATTATTGACCTGGACCAAATAATAAACCGCTAAACTCAAGACCACCGCGAACATTCCGGCGTTGACCAACATCCGCCAACGGAACACGAATTTCATACGATAAATTGTCAATAATAATGTTTTGAGGAAACCTTTTTGTTTTTGCATACTTTGTATTTTAGTTTTTGTTTTTTTGTGTACCGTCACTGCGAGCCCTGAAAGGGCGAAGCAATCCCTACCCCTTCTCCCACACTCGCAACTTGGCACTTCTACTGGCGCGATTTTTTTCCAACTCTTCCGCGCCGGCAATCACCGGTTTTTTGGTGACCACTTTTCCTTCCCCGTCTTTCATCCATTGTCTAAACGCTTGTTTAACAATGCGATCTTCCAGAGAATGAAAACTAATCACCACCAAACGTCCGCCTGATTTCAAATATTTTTTCGCTTGCGGCAAAAATCTTTCCAAATTTTCCAATTCGTGATTAACGGCAATCCGCAACGCTTGAAAAACGCGCGTCGCCGGATGAATGTGATGGCTGTGAAAACGTTTCGGAATTGAATTGGCTACCAAATCCGCCAATTGTTTAGTCGTATCAATTTTTGCCAAACGACGTTGTTCCACAATGCGAGTGGCAATGCGATGCGCCCAACGCTCTTCTCCGTAATCACGGAAAATCATCAACAACTTTTCAAACGGCGCCTTGTTAACTAAATCCCAAGCGTTCTCGCTTTCCACATTTCCGTAAACCATATTCAAAGGTTCATCAATTTGAAATGATAAACCGCGACCGCTGCTTTTAATCTCATCCATGGACCAACCCAAGTCGGCCAAAATACCATCCCAATTTTTTCTTTTTTCGGTTTTCATCAATTCGTCCAAATCGGCAAAATTGCCATATTTAACCGTTAATCTTTTTGGAAAATCTTTTTTCAAAGAACCGGCACCCTCAAACGCTTCCGGATTCCAATCTATACCCAAAACTTTTCCTTCCGGTCCGTTCGCTTGTAAAATCAAACGACTGTGCCCGCCCTGCCCGAATGTCACGTCAATATAATTCCGATTTTCTTTAATGTTCAAATGTTCCAACACTTCGTTGGCCAAAACCGCTTGATGTAAAGACATAATCCTAGATGTTTAAATTTTCTAATTCTTCAGCAATCTTAATACTGTCTTTTTCTGTTTGTTTTCGATAAACATCCCAATCTTTTTCACTCCAAATTTCCAAACGATTCTGCATGCCGATGACGATCACTTTATCTTTGGAATTTAAGTGAGCAAAACTTTTCAAATAATCCGGCAAAAGGATACGACCGTTGCCATCAATTTCTACATCAGCCGCTCCGGATAATAAGAAACGGGCGAAAGCGCGGCTGTTTCCCTGACTGATTGGCAAAGCGGCCAATTTATCAGCCAACTTTTTCCATTCATTCAAAGGATAAACCGTTAAACAATTGTCTAAACCGCGAGTCACGACCGCTCCCTTTTTCAAATCAACACGAAATTTGGCGGGAATTGCCAAACGATTTTTATCATCCAATTTGTGTTGATACTCGCCGATCATCATAATGTTGTTTTTGATTTCCCACTCTCTACCACTTGATGACATTATACACCACTTTCCCTATCCGGTCAAACACTTTAAAACACTTGGATTTGCTGATGTTTTTCTGCCACCTTTTGTGTGTACAAAAGGTAGCGCCAAAAAATCACATATCATTTCTCAAAACAATAATCGCCTACCGGCTTTTTCTGCTACCTTTTGCGTGTGCAAAAGGTAGCACCAAAAAACGCCGCACGCTGGTTTGTACGGAGAATTTGGGACTCATTGTTCGTTCACTCGCCTCCATAAGCGCCTACGGCACTCGTCGGCTCGTGTCCTGCGGAACACTCCAATTCGCCACCAAATTCTAACCTTCACAAACCAATGTGCGGCACAAAAAAAAACATCATTTAACATTACAAAACAAAAAACATAAAAATAAAATCACAGTCTATCAACTTAATCAGACGCATCAGAGTTCAAGACAACAAAAAAGAGGGACTGAAATCCCTCATGAAAAAACCAAGCAACGCCGACGAAAACCGTCAGCCAAAACAGTGAAGCACGCCCTGTCGAGTACGGGCATTATACTCTCCATGCACTTCCTTCATCACATCCGAAGAAATAGTTTGCATCTTGCCAGAAAAAAGAATATATCTGGGGTTAGACAAAACAAGTACTTCTGACAAATAAACCCTTAAATCCTCTATACCAAAATCAGTTCTCATCTTAAAGCACACCGGCAACAAAGTATTTTCGCTTTCACGTACTTTTCTGTCCACCAATGGCGACAAAGCACACAATTCCTCTTTACTTGGTCCGGAATTTACCAACAATAAACTTTGCGAATCAGCCACAGAATGCTGCTCTCTCCACTCCCTCAAAGCAAAAGACATTTTTACTGTGGGCATTTCATCATATGGGTAGGGAGAGAATTCACCTGTTTTGATATTATTATTTTCAGACATCGCAAGCACCCTCCTTTAGCTCGCTGAAGCCCTTTTGGGCGAAAGTGTATTTAGCTCGCTGAAGCCCTTTTGGGCGAAAGTGTATTTAGCTCGCTGAAGCCCTT
>DYGC01000007.1:17577-31328 GCA_020724925.1 Candidatus Paceibacter sp. | reverse complement strand
AGGTGCCCCCCGGCCTGAACCCGAGTGCCGAGGCCGAAGCCAAGGCCCAGGCCGAGGCCCAGGCCAAGGCGAAAGCCGAAGCCGAGGCCGCCAAGGCCGAGGCCGAAGCGGCGAAGAAGGCCGCCGAGGCCGAGGCGAAGGAGAAAGCCGCCGCCGAGGCGAAGAAGGCCGCCGAGGCCGCGAAGAAGGCCGAGGCCCAGGCCGCCGCCGAGGCCAAGAAGGCCGCCGAGGTCGACCCGCTCACCGCCGGCATGATGTCGGCGGGACGGCAGAAGGTGAAGGGGCGCAACTGCCCTGACCCCACCTGCCACCTGCACACCCCGGGGAGCCTCCCCGAGGGGGAGCCGTGCCTCACGCACGAGCTCCGGTGCCTGGGGTGCGAGACCATCGCCCCGAGGACGGCCACCGCCTGCCCGAAGTGCGGGCGGCGGTTCAACTGGGGGATCGACGACCCGCCGCCGCCCCCGCCCGTCGGCCCCGAGCCCCCCAAGGGCGAGGGCAAGGTCCCGCCGCCGCCCAAGGCCCCCGAGCCCCCCAAGGGCGAGGAGGAGCCCAAGGACGAGGAGCCCAAGGGCAAGGAGGAGCCCAAGGGCAAGGACCAGGAGCCCCCGCCGCCCGAGTCCCCCAAGGACAAGGGCAAGGAGGAGCCGAAGGGCTTCCCCTGGTGGTGGCTGATCCTGGTCGCCGCCTTGTTGGTGGCGATCGGGATGCTGTTGGGCCGGGGCTGTCAGTCCCGCCCCAGCCCGGCGCCGTTGCCCCCGGCAACGGCCGCCTGTGACCAGCCGTCCCCCGCTCCAGCTCCCCCGGCCATGACCGCCCCGGCCCCTGCGGAACGGCCCATGACCCCTCCCCGCCGGAATTCCGGTCATCGGAATTCCAAGAAGAAGGGCGAGTTAAAAGTTTTTATTTATTGCGGGGACAAACCCTGCAAGTAAATGAAAACTTTCCCCGCCCCCCTCCCTGCCCAATTCTGGGCAAAAATCCCCCAAAAAAAATAAAACCATCAAAAAACCCCCGCCGTGTTTGCTAACAACAAACATCGCGGGGGTCTTTTGTTTAAAAAAAAAATAACCAATTTCCAACACAAAATAAATACAAAAGGGCGTTGCAGTGCAACGCCCCTACACAAGAATCCTCAAATCACAATTATCACCAACAAAAATTATTCCAAAAACCCTAATTTATCCAAAGCTCTTTCGTAAAAATGTAAAGCCTTGTTGGCAGCCGATGAAGAAAGCTCAAAATATGATTTATGCACAATGTCATTACGCAAATTGTGAGCAAACCAAATGTCTTTCAAATATTCATACTTATGACAGGCACCACGCAAACGCTCGCCAAAATCGGCACCGGCAAATTGCATTTTTTTAAAAGCATAATCTAACAATTTATCCGCTTCAATAATCGCTAATTTATAAGCTTCCGGGCTTTTTTGCCCCCACAATTTACTGATGGACTTCCATTGTTTAATGGCATAAGCATCGCGTTGCGCTTTAATTTTTTTCGTCTTTCTAAAAACAAAAACATAAACTAAAATCAACAAAGCGATAATAATACCCACTAAAACGGTCCAATGAATCTCAAAACAAATGGGAATCATAGGCGTTATTTTTTATGAATCTTGTTATATATAAACTGACCGATTGCTTGCAATTGATCTTCTCGTTGCCAAGCGGCCATAAACTGCGCCCCACGCGGCAATTCCCCGTCTGCATAAGGCAAAGGCAAACTCAAAGCGGGAATTCCTAAAACATTGGCACTGACCGTGAAAATATCTTCCAAATACATCTGCAAGGGATCCATTTTTTCATCCAAACGGAAGGCCGGACCAAGTGTCGTGGGAATATAAATCAAATCAATATTTTCAAATAATTTACGATACTCGGCACGCAAATACTCACGAGCTTGCTGCGCTTTTTTGTAATAGGCACCATAATATTCGGCAGACAACACATAAGTACCGAGAATCAAGCGGCGCTTGATTTCCGGGCCAAAACCCGCCCCCCGATTATTACGATAAAAAGCATCCAAAGTTTCGCGAGCGGCACTGTGATAACCATAACGAATACCATCCAAACGCGCCAAATTGGTGGATAATTCCGCCGGCTGTAAAATATAATAAATCGCCAAAGCCAAATCCGGCTCCGGCAAGGTTAATTCTTTTACTTCCAGACCAGCCGCTTTCAATTCTTCCAACAATTCCTGATAAAGTTCTGGCTTATCGGTTTTAGCAAAATATTCCGGCACAATACCAAGACGCAATTTTTTAATATCAATTTTTTCAGCGTTTTTAAAATCAAATTTATAATCCAAAGTAGTCAAATCATTATTATCTTGTCCTTGCAAAACTTCAAAAACTCTAAACAAATCATCAGGATTAGTAGCGAGCGGCCCAATCTGATCAAAACTGGAGGCCATGGCTGTTACACCATAACGCGAGACCGCACCATAAGTCCCTTTCAAACCCCACAAACCACAAAAACTGGCTGGCTGACGAATCGAACCGCCGGTATCTGAGCCCAAAGCAACAGCGCAATGCTCAGCCGCCACCGCCGCCGCCGAACCACCGGACGAACCGCCCGGGACGCAGTCGGTATTTACAGGATTTTTTACCGGCCCGAAATATGAAGTCTGATTACTGGAACCGCAGGCCAATTCATCCATGTTAGTCTTGCCGATAATAATCGCGTCAGCTGCCAATAATTTTTCAATCACGGTCGCATTGTAAGGAGCAATATAATTTTCTAAAATTTTTGAACCAGCCGTGCACAATTGATCTTTCACCAAAATATTATCTTTGATCGCCAACACCGTCCCTGCCAATTCCCCGAGCTTCACTCCGGTCGCGATTTTTTCATCCAAAAGGCGGGCCTGCTCCAAAGCTGACTCTTCCATAATCGTGATAAAATCATTTAAAGTCGGTTGATCAGTTTTAATTTTATCCAAATAAGCCAAAACCACGTCTTCCATAGAAAACTTTTTCATCAGGAGATTGGCTTGCAATTCTTGTAAATTAGAATATTGATGCATATTTTAAAAATTATTCTTGTTTACTTTTAAATTCCTTGTTCTCACTGAAAACCGCCGGCACTTCCAAATGCTCCAAGGTTTCTTTGGAAAATTGGCTAGTCAAAGCACGACGCAAATCACTGTCGGAATTGCTGGCTTCATCTTTTTGCCCCTGGGTGCTCGGCCAATCAGCGTAGTTTATCGCTTGTGGCGGAACCGCCTGTAATTTATCCAAATACTCCAAAACCTTATCCAATTGCTTGGTGTATTCACTGATTTCCGCTTCGCTCAAGTCCAACTTAATCATCGCGGCCAGTCGCTCCACTTCTTTTTTATCCATATATTATTTAATCATTTGTAAAAATTCCCCTTCTGTAATTATCTTAACCCCTAATTTTTCCGCTTGCAAGCGCTTTTGTCCAGCCTCCGCCCCCGCTAAAAGGTAATCCACTTTAGCACTGACCGATGAAGAAACTTTACCGCCAAAGCTGACAATCAAATCTTTTACTTCTTCACGTTGCCATTTTTCCAAAGTACCGGTAACCACAAATCTCTTGCCTGCCAATGTCATTCCGGAATTTTTCCCGTTAGGGGAAAATGTCCGGAATCCCGAGGCCAAACGAACGCCCAAATCTGATAACTTACGCCATAGCTTCTCCTGATGATCATCAGCAAAATATTCCAATAAACTGGCAACCGTATTTTCACCAATCCCATTAATTGACAAAAAGTCTTCGGATTTTAAGGCACTGATAAATTTCCAAAAATCTAACGGTGACAAAGGCCAAGTTAATTGATCACGCCATTGCTCTAATAAATCACGGGCCGTTTCAATGCCAACATGACGAATGTTCAAGGCGGCCAAAAACTTAACAGCGTTCAATTGTTTTTTATTGCGTAAGTTATCAATAATATTTTGCGCTTTTTTCTCGGCAAAACCGGGCAAAGTCAATAAATCCCCGACTGCTAATTGATACAAATCATCAATACTATCTAACAAATTATTTTCCACAAACACATCCAAGTTTTTCTCACCAATACCATCAATTTCCACGGTCTTGATAAAATGCAAAAGAGCCCGACGTTGCTTGGAAAAACATTTTTTATTTAAACAATAAAGCAAAACTTCTCCGGGTTTTTGACTTAATTCTGACTCGCAATTTGGACAATGACTGGGCATTTTAAAAATCTTTTCCTTGCCACTACGCAAATTTGTTAAGACTTGAACGATTTTCGGAATGACATCACCGGCTTTTTGAATAATCACTGTATCGCCCAAACGCAAATCCAAACGCTTAATTTCTTCAAAATTATGCAAAGTAGCTCGACTGATGGTTGATCCGGCTACTTCCACCGGATCCAAGATCGCCACCGGAGTCAAAGCACCGGTGCGGCCTAATTGCAAAACAATTTCTTTAACAATCGTAGTTTTTTCCACGGCCGGAAATTTATAAGCAACCGCATAACGTGGCGTTTTTCCGACCACCCCTAATTTTTCATACAAAGACAAATTATTAGTCATGATAACCACACCATCAATTTCATAGGGTAGATTCTCTCGTTTAGCACCTTTCCATTTTTCACAAAACTTCCAGACCGCTTCAATACTTGAGCAATGTTCATCATGTTTGCCCGTTCTGAATCCTAATTTTTGTAAAATCTGATGCTCTTCTTGGTGCGTTTTTTGTCCCAAGTCAGTGAAGAGGCCATAAGCCATAAAGGATAAACCGCGCGCCGCCACCAAGTTTGAATCCAGTTGCCGAATACTCCCCGCCGCCAAGTTCCGTGGGTTAGCAAACGCTTCCAACCCTTCGGCGGCACGCTCGCGATTCAAACGAACAAAAGTTTTCTTATCAATAAACGCTTCACCACGCACTTCCACGCGCGGCGACGGGTCGGAAATAGACAAAGGTATTGCCTCAATCGTTTTAATGTTTTGCGTCACGTCTTCACCGACGAAGCCGTCGCCGCGCGTCGCCGCTTGTTTCAAAACACCGTATTCATAAATCAAAGAAATGGCTAAACCATCCATTTTCAATTCACAATAATAATCAAATTTTTGATTAGGTAAAATCCGTTTCATCCGACCTTCCCAATCTCGAATTTCTTCCCAAGAAAATACATCTTCCAAAGATAACATTCGACTCTGATGCTCCACTTTTGCGAATTTCTCCAGAGCGCGGCCGGCCACGCGTTGCGTCGGCGAATTCGGGGTAATCAATTCCGGATATTGCTGCTCCAAAGTGTAAAGCTCATGCTTCAAAGAATCCAAAGCCGCCGGAGAAATCACCTCCCGGTCATAAACATGGTATTGCTCACGATAAAAATCAATCTCTTGGCGTAATTTCAAAATACGCGCTTGGGCTTCAGTCTTATTCATAAAACTCATTATTCTAATTCTTTAACTAAAGATTCTTCTGTAAAAATAACATAATTATACAAAGATGACAAAGGTAAGCCCCGCGTCATGCTAACATTAATCGCTTGTTTGGAATTGCCATACTGACCAACGCCGGTAATATCTAAAAAATTAGGAATCGGCACTTGCGTTCCGGTCCCATCAGCTCCATCATAAGCCACCACCGTCACATCAGTCATATTACTATACAAAGCCTTAATTTTGATGGAATAAGCCTTAGTGCTGGTTAAATTAATGGAATAATCAACCCCGGAAACCGCCCGTAAATATTCAACATCGGATTTGGTGGACCAATCAATGGTCGCGGCCGGAGTCCAAGAAGTGACTTTAATCAAAGCCCAGGACCCGGCTCCGTCCCAGTTAAACACCAAAGAGCCCAATCCGGAAGCAACCGTCGGATCATCTTGATTATAAAAATCCAACTGCACACTCTTATCTTGAGAAATTTGCGATAAACTTAAAGAGGCGATTTCATCATCAGTCGTTCTGGTCCACTGCACATTATTGGCAAAAGTCCCACTAGTGGTGCTACCGGACAAAGACAAATCAGTTTTCCGGGCATCATACATACCATATTCAATTCCACTTTCCGCCCCATAATAAGAAAACACAGCATCATCCAAATTTTTTGATAAACGCAACTCTGTCACAAAAGCCCGTGACAAACCAATCACCACCGCTAACATTACGGTCATCAAAATCACCGCCAAGACTAAAGTATTTCCTTTTTTATCCCTAATGAAATTTTTCATAATTTATCGTTGATATATTTTTGATGAAACCGCGGTTTGCATTTTAAGACTAATCTCACCGGTTTTAGCATCCTTTTCTTCCAAAACCACTAAAACCCGAGGCTGATCTTCAGCTAAATAATGACCATCCGCTTGTAAAGTAAAAGGATCGACTACCGGAGAAACATAAAAAATCAATTGATTAACCGCCAAATCATCGGGGGTCACCCGATAATCAACTCCGCCCCGACGCACAAAAACATAACAATCACTGGTTGTCTGACAATCAGCACCGGCTAAACCAAACAAAATCTGGTCACCATTAGCATCTAAAATCGCCAAAGTATCGGTTGGCTTTGGAACGGTTCCCCCATAATATCCGGTCACCCGATAATCAATATTACCCATGCGCACTTCCCGAGCAATCATTTCCAAAGTAAAACGCATATCCGAAGATAATTTTTGCGATATAAAGCTACGATTTTCAGTATTAAAAAATTGTACAAAAATTCCGGCAATCACCACTGACAACAACGAGAAAATAAACATCACGACAATCATCTCTGCCAGTGTAAAACCCTTTTTAGATTTAAACCCAGAAAAATCCATAATGTTTATTTCCAATTATATAATTTATCAACCAAGGACAAATCATTGTTCCCATCATTCCACTGCACCGTCGAGGTCACTTGAACGCCGACTTTTTTTTGTGCTCCGCAATCGCCGGCCGTAATAACTTGTTCGTTACTCTCATCAGCGTCCCGACAAATAAAATCAATTGTGATTAAACGTCGATATTTGCTGGCCGGGCTACCGCCGGTCATGTAAGGACTGGTAACATATAATTCGGTGGCACTATCCAAATACAACAAAGTACCGGCTGATGTAAAATCATTTGGTGTATAATTCAAAACATACCAATTATTGGCAGTATCAAAATCCAAAGACAAAGTGTGATCACCACCTGAATTTAAACCCGAATCCCATTGACAACAAGTTCGCGTTCCGCCGGCGGTTGTCCAATGACTACACGAGCCGCCCCAGGTCGGACAAGCGTTCAACCAATTACCATCACGCACATTACGAATCACTTCCACCCCCTCGCGCGCCAAGTTCAAAGCAATAATCATTTCCTTATTCACCTGCGAAGCTCTTACCAAATAAGCCATCAAATTCAATAAACCAACCAAAGCGATGCTCAAAATCAACATCGCCATCACCAATTCCACTAAACCAAAACCTTTTTTGTTTTTATTCCACTTTAATATTTGCATAAAAATCAATAAGAAATTTTTCCACTAAAAGTATTAAAAATAACTGAATCACTCAAAGCACTGGTTTCAAAAAATATTTCCACACTGTTGGCGGCGTTATCACAATCACCGCTGCTGGAATTATCATTGTCATAACAAAAAGTACCACGCGGGACGGGCGAGATGATCGTGCAGCCGTTCGTGGCGTGGCAGGCGCTGGGCGTAAAACTGGCCAAATCAAAATCCACTAAATTTTCCAAATCATAAGACATCAAAGTTTCGCCGGCATCCCAAGCTTCATTATCATTTAAATCTTGAAAAAACTGATAAGTATCTTGGTCAGAAATATAAATACCGTAGGCGGTAGGGACGTTGCCGCTTTGCATTTGTCCGGTCATGGCACTGTTTTGCATATCGCGCATCACCACTGAAAAATCCAATAAACTACGTTTCAGTTGAGCACGTTGCGTATTATCACCAACCGCTACAAAAGCCACGGCCGTTAAAATAACCACAATCGCCATCACCACGATTAATTCCACCAAGGAAAAACCTCGCTGATCTCTAAAAATTTTCATTTTTAATTTTTTATTAAAAAAACGTTATAACCATTATATCAAAAAATCCACAATTTTACCAAACACACTATCAATCAATTGCACTGATTGGAGCGGAAAAAATTGATACAGCAACAAACCACTGATTAGAAAGGGCCCTAGTGGCAAATACTTGATTTTCTTACGTTTTACCAGCAAATAAATAAGCAAAACCAACAAAGCAATAAAATAGCTATACAACAACACATACAATAAAGCCTTCAAACCAACAAAAAAACCAATCAACGCCCCCAGACGAATATCACCTCCACCAATATCTTTTCCTTGACTTAAAAAATACAAGGCCAAATAGACTCCCGCCCCCACCGCGCCCCCCAATAAAAATTGCCACCAAGTTAGTGGTTGCCAAATAATTTGTGCCAAAATCACCAAAGCAATCGCCGGCAAGGAAAAGCGATCATAAATATACTGATATTTCAAATCATAGACAAAAATCACCACTAAAAAGCTAAATAACAATAACCAAAATGCCAAAAAACCATAGCCATGCGGTGTAAAACGCCAAGCCACCGCCACAAAGCCCAAGCCAGTCAAGACTTCCAAGCAAAAATACTGCCACGACAACTTTTTTCGACAATAACGACATTTTGCCCCCAAACTTAAAAAACTAACTAAGGGAATCAAATCATACCAAACCAATTGATGATTACAGTGGTTACAAAAAGAACGCCCCTGCCAGAAACTACGGCGTTGCTGCGTTCTTTCAATTACCACGTTTAAAAAACTGCCAATGGATGCCCCGGCAATAAAAAGCAAAATCGCGATTAAAACGGGAAAGTCCATCATGCGTTTTTATTTTTCTTATTTAACAGACATTTTGGAAGCAACTTGATCAAAAGCATCCTTATAAGCGCTAAAAGCCGGCTTTTGTGCAGTGCAAGTCAAAATATAATGATTCTTTTCACCTTTTGCTAAATATTGTACCCAGGCCAAATCATAACTACCTTGCATTCCGTTATAAGCAATGTAATAAGCTTCGACTTCGCCCATCTTAATGGAACCACGCCCGATTTCTTCATAATTGGTAATAAAATTCGGTAATTGAGCAACACTTAAATCAAAATATTCTTTACCGGCATAAGCGGACGCTTCTTCACTATTATCCAACACGACATTACAATTTTCCGAGAAAATGTCCTGTTCGCTGGTCACCGCAGATAAAACCGCCACGATTGTGCCATATTCATTTTCCTTCATGGTCCAGTCACTCGGATAAGCAAAAGTAAACAATTCATGCTGATAATTAGTCCATTCACTTGGAGTATATGTCTCAAAAGTGCTTTGTCCGACCGGTGCGACATCAGTAGCCACTTCGGAATTATTATCAGCAGGAACTTTTTCTTCTTTAGAACCAAAAGAACAAGCACTAAACCCGAAGATCAAGGCCATTGCCATCATACTTAATAAGAACTTGGATTTCATAAAATTAAACTTATTAATAAATAATTACTTGCATTATAACATATCTATATTTTTTGAAAAGAATTTCCTCATAAAAAAAGACCCCTCAAAAAGGGGTCTTTTTTTATAAATTTACTTGGTGACAAACGGCAAAATTGCCATAAATCGAGCGCGACGAATCGCTGTCGCCAATTGTCGTTGATGCGCGGCGCACAAGCCGGTACGACGACGAGCCGCGATTTTTCCTTCATAGGATAAAAAACGGCGTAACATTTGCGCATTTTTGTAATCAACTTCACGAATGTTATTGATACAGAAATAGCATTGTTTCTTCTTCTTCGCTAATAAGTTGTTAACCATATTATTCTCAATTAATTAAAGGTTTAAAATGGAATATCTTCTAAATTGACTTCATCCACCGGCATATCTTTCACTGGTTCAATGGTAATCGGTTCACTACCGTCAGAATTGCCACCGCTTTTATCCAACATGATAAAATTGTCAGCGACCACTTCCGTACGATAACGTTTGTTACCATCTTGCCCTTCCCAATCGCGAGTTTGCAAACGGCCTTCAATATAAAGCTTTTTTCCTTTATCCAAATATTGACCGGCAATATCTGCCAAACGTCCCCAAACGACGACATTGTGAAATTCCGCCTTTTCTTGTTTTTGACCATTTTTATCAGTCCAATAACGATTGGTTACGACTGAAAAACTAGCCACATTTTGTCCGCTGCTGGTGCTGCGGATTTCCGGTTTTTTGACCAAACGGCCAATCAACATCACTTTGTTTAAATCCATAGATTTGTTTTTTTAGTTAATTTTATCGTCTGGTGGATTTATAATAATTTATCAATATCAGCACTGATTAAATCATCTAAATTGCTATCCATTTCTTCCAAAGAAATTTTCTTATCCTTGGCTGATTTGCGAGCTTTCTTTTCCTCTTTCTCAACTTCGGCCACTTCTTCCAAAACCGCCGCTGTTTCCAAGTTCATTTCCGCGGAAACCGGATCAATCATCACTTCCGGCAAAACTTCCTCGGCAATCACTTCAGCAACCGCTTCTTTACGACGTGGACGTTCGGAACGAGCATCATCAGAAGGCATTTCACGATAACCTTTAGCACGCACTTCCGCTTCCACGGCAGCGTTCAAGCGTTTTTCCGCTTCCAATTCACGCTCTGTCAAAATACGTTTGTTAATTAACAAATAACGCAAGATTTCCGGCATAATACGCAATAAGCTTTCCATCTTTCGCACTTTGGCCGGTTCGGCGTTGAATTCCAAGACATAATAAAATCCTTGGAAAACTTGCTTGATTGGGTAAGCAAGGCGCAAACGCCCCATATCATTTTGACCGGTGACTTCCGCGCCATGATTAGCCAAAAGATCATTGATCTTCGTTTTGATGCTCTCTAATTCCTCACCGGCAAATTTGGCAGGAACGATGTACATCAACTCGTAATGTTTCATTTCTTTCTCCATACACATTATACACTATTAATAGTTAAATTATCATAAAATTTTTGAAAGTTATCCACAGGGTAATATTTTATCCCTCACCTACGGCTCGTTCACGGGATTCCAGACAAAAATTTTCATTTGGAAAATTTTTTCTGGAATGACGTTCAAAAACAACATACTAAAAAACGCCTGAAGGAAAAGTGTTCCCCCAAGCGATTTTTAATATTAAAAAGCTTGAAGAAACACCCTAGAAGCAAGCACGAAGCTTGGTTCAATGTTTATTATGGATAAGGTGTTCCAAAATTTTTTACTTGTTAAGTTACTACTCGCTGATTTCTTCTTCCGCTTTGGCTTCATCTTCACTCAATTCTTTCAAAGCTTCTTCACGGCGCAAGAAAGCGCGACTGATCTTCAACTTCAATTGTTCTACCAATTTATCAAATCTTTCCACACTTTCACGGTATAAATATCGTAAAAGTTTCTTTCTTTCCGCCACTTTCTTTAACAAACCGCGACGAGAAGAAAAATCATGACGATGCTCTTTCAAGTGACGAGTCAATTCCTTGATCTCTTCAGTCAAAATAGCGATTTGAACTTCCGGAGAACCGGTGTCGTTCGGATGAATGCGAAACTTCGCAATCAACTTTTGCTTACTTTTTGAATTCAACATAGAAATGTCGTTAGTCCACGAATCTCCGAGTAACGGCCTAAGCGGGCCAAAACCCAGAAAAACGCAAGTAAATTAATAAAAATTAGCTGAATTTCAGCTATATTGATAAGATAACAAATGGAAATGGGATTGTCAATTGTCTTGAACCATACTCTATTCTTTATTTAACCATTATATTATTTCTATCTCTATTCCAAATTTCAGGATTAATTTTGATATATTGGCGAATTTCTTGCAGGATTTTGTTATTATGAATAATGATGTCGTGGTAATTGCGTTGAAAAACATGATAAGGACCGTTATTTTTTCTAATTTCTCTAGTGCAAATTGATTTAAATGAACGAATAATTGATGATAAAGAATTTTTCTTTGGCGTCATTTTTGAAAAATAACGATTTGTGTTTATTTCTTGTTTAAGGGCGTTGCAATGCAACGCCCATACAAAAGAGTCTCATAGTTCACATTTGATTATTCCGTGGATATGGTTGGGCATTATAATAAATTCATCTAATTTTATTTGTTTAAAATGATGCGGAATTTCTGACCAATAATTTTTAATTATTTGTCCATATTGATTTAAAATCATGTTACCGTTAACGATATTACCAAATAAATGTTCACGATTTTTGGTACAAATGGTAATGAAATAATAGGCGCTTTGTTGATAATTAAAATGTTTTTTGCGAATGGATCGTCGTTTATAATCATGAAAAAACATCATAAATATTTTATTATTAATTTTAATTAAAACATGTTTATCGGGCTCTACCGTAGGGGCGTTGCATTGCAACGCCCTATAAACGTGGATTTTCTTCAAAACAATTATAGCAAATTGAACATAAAATTAACCTAAACTTTTCCCGATTTATCCACAGATCATTGTCTTGAAATCTGTGGGTCCTCCCGCGCAACGGCTTCGTCTGAATCATCTGATTGACTATGATATAAGAAAGGGCGAATAATTATTCGCCCCTACATAAGAAATCCGAAAACCACGAATGTCATTTCAGACCACACAAAAGGGCGTTGTAATCTTGAGTTTACCCCGGTACCTCGTAGGCATAAACTCCGGCCGCCGGGGACCATACAACAGAATCGCAATAACAGAATCATTTTTTCAACCCAATCTTTCATCCGACGATTTTCCTAAAAAATTCTTGTTATCTACAACCGGTTTTCCGGTTTCCGCTTCCAACTTTAAACGAGCATCTTTAGCAATCGCCCCACCCTTTTTAGCAGGTATTTTATTCTCTGCCAGCCCTTTTGCATCTAAACTTTCAGCAATTTGCTCGGTTGCCAGTTCCGCAAATGACGTAAAAAACAATTCCACGTCAGACATATGATCACGCAAATTTTGTTTATCCAAATTTTTCAAATTTTTATGCTCAGTAATCGTTAAATCGGACCAACCTTTATGAATAATATTACTTAATAAAGCAAAATCTTTACTTTCATCAACGTCGTGCGTACGCCAATATTCAGTTAATTTATTTCTGATTTCTTGTCCAACCAAACGTCGTTTTATCCACTTCTCACTTCGTCCCATTTTTCGCCAATACTCTTGACTACGAATAATTGCTTTTTCCGGATCAGCCATTTCTTCAAGACGTTCGTTTCCGACTTTGGCTAACCAACGTTTGAAGGGCTCAGCTTTGGGGGATGGGATAGATTGAATAATACGCAATATCATCTCATGATTACCGGCTAAAACTTTCCTTTTTCGGCCTTTATCAGTTAACATTTCTACCTGGGGACAAATTGTCCCTAGGTAATTTCCCAATTCTAAATCCCTTTTTCTCAATTTTTTCAAATAATCAGTAGGATTTATGCTTTCCGTCAACACCCCAACCACGTCCACTACTGAAAAATACCATCTTTGCTTTTCCTCGTCCCAAACACGACGAATTTTTGCACCATTAAAAAATGATAAGGATTTGGCATCCATATTTTTGTTATTTAATAAATGAATTAATAATAATTTATCTCTTTTTTAAGGGCGAATAATTATTCGCCCCTACAGAAGAAATATAATTTAACATTATTATAGCAAATTGAACGTTAAATTAACCTAAACTTTTCCCGATTTATCCACAAGGGCGTGGCCTCTGTCATGCCGAATAAATGTCATTCACGGAAAACCCCGGCTGTAATGTAGTCATCCCGGAAAAAATTTTTGAAAAAAA
>DYGC01000007.1:0-17567 GCA_020724925.1 Candidatus Paceibacter sp. | reverse complement strand
CTAATCTACGTGCCGGGGCAAGCTAGTTCTTACAAAGACCAATTCCGGAATGACTGCCAAAGGGCCCACGTGAACGGTCTGAACGTGGTTTCCATTAACAGAAAGGGCGAATAGTCAGGAGTTTATCCTGATGAATATCAGGGCCCCTACATAAGAGATGCAAACCATATTACGAAAAAAATTTGAAACGGAAAATAATAGTTGTAATTAATCTCTCCCGTAGGGGCGAATGACTATTCGCCCTATAAACGTGATAATCCTCAATTTCAGGATGACCCAACACACCGTTCCAGGATGACCAGTTACACCATTCCGGAATGCCACCCACCCATACAAAAAACCCCCCGTTCTTCGCGCTTACGCGCTACGAAGGGGGGTTTTTTTATCCCATCTACCTTTTTAAAGGAAGTGGAAATATTCTAAAGATTTTTTACGATCTTTATGGATTGACACTATAGGTGCCACCAACCAAGTTACCGGAGAACAAGATGTCGGAGATTTCGTATACATTAGCATCTCCCCAATTATTACCATCATTGTCAATGCTCCACATAACTGTGGTACCCAAAGCGGTTGTTCCTTCGTCTAAAGAAACATACACACTATCACCGGTATTATCACCCAAAGTAGCAGTTTGTGTATCTAAATAGACACGCACTGTTTTATTGCTATTTTGAGCAATGGTCAAATCTTTAGTTCCGAAAGTACAAGGAACATAATTACTACCAACAACTAAAATCGGAGAAGAAGAACACAATGTTTGACCATCAACTTTAAATTTAACAGTTGAAGCAATGCCACTCACTGTGCCACCAACATTAATGTTAGCAACTATGAAGTTAGCAGCCCCACTGGTAAAGGTCACATCCTTACCACCATTGGCAGTAATTGTAAAGCTACCGATTTCCAATTCACCATTGGAAACCAAGGTTCCATTGGTCTTGTTAATGGCAAAAGTCGGATAAGCTTCAAAAACATACATATCACTACCTACTGGGGTGCTGGACGGAGCTGTCACAACCACACCGGAAACAGCAGTGGTATGCTTGTAATAAGATCCATAAACACTAAATTGATTCATGAAACTATTTAAACCAAGAGTAACTCCATCGTAATCATAGTTATCGGCAGACCAACGATCATTGGTACGCACCAAGACATCAATGTAGGTTGAACTATCGGCCGGAACATTAATGTTCAAACCGGTAAATTTAGCAACACGATTACCAGCATCAGTCACAAAATAAGCAGTCTTAGTACCAATTGTGGCACTGGCAAATTCATCATAAGAATTAGCGACATCAGCCAAAGGTGCATTTGAACCATGGGCAATGGCTAAATCATTCAAGGTAATATTTTCCTTGGTGGCGGACAATTTAACGCGCAAAACTTGTAAACTACCGGTATTCATCGGTAATAAACGAGCCACTGGAGTATCAGCATGTAAGCTAACAGTTAAATCACCATTAGTAGTTACAGTTTGATACACACTGGCTGCAGTATTGCCATTGTTAATGGTGGCAGCCAAAGAAGTACCACCAGTACCATATTCAGCAGTGACATTTGTCAAAGCAAAAGCCACGCCATCGTCGGTACCATTCTTAGGAGAAGTGGAAGAGATATCAGCCTTGACCAAAACTTTCTTAGTGGTTCCGGCTGGAATCACAAAGTTTAAGTTATCAAAGGTCGCAGTAATATCAGCAGTTCCAACCACCAAAGTTTTGGTTGTACCGATTTGAGTACCTTCTTCATTATACAATTTCACGGTGCTTAAAATATCCTTGGCACCTGATAAATGATTTTTATCATTAGCACCATCAAAAGCAAAAGCTGCGGCATCATCCAAATAAGCAGCGACCTTCATGCTGGTCACTTTAACATCAGTGGCCGCACCGGCAGTCAATAAGAAAGATACCATAGAAGCATCAGCACTTCTTGGAACATAAACATTACCGGTTGCTGGGCTTGAACCTAAATCAACGTCCAAGCTGGCAGAGGTAACGGTCATCAAATTACCAGCAATGTCACCGGACGGCACAATGTCAGTCAAGGCATCACCAGTAGCGGCATCCTTAAAGGTCCAAGCAGTTGTAGTCAAGGACTTCAAGGTAGCACGAATGGTTTCATCACCTTCAGCAGTGTTTAACAAATCAATGCGCACTTGGCAGTTGACACCACCGGCAGGCAAAGTCCAAACATCTGTAGAAGTATTATCACCTTTAGTAACAGTAGCCCATTCGGTTACAGCTACATTATTACAAACTAATTCTAAATCATCCATTTCAACATTAGCGACGTCATCTGGAGTACCATAAATACCATCAACACCAGCATCATCGAAATTCAATTCACTATTACCGCTGATGTTAATAGTGGTTTTTTCCACATCTACCGCAGCTTGAGCAGTTAATGAGAAATTCATTAAAACCACATCATTGCTATTTCTAGCAACTTCAGCAGCCACCGGACCGTTGAAAGCAGCAGTCAATTGACCGGCTTCAGCAGTCACTGTGTTTTGAATAGGAGTAGTATCAACTTCTTCCACATAGGAATCAGTAGCACTGGAACCTTCAGCCACATTCACGTTCAAAGCATAACCATAGGTCATACCTTTGACACGAACATCAGCCTTATAACGAATACCTAAAGTAGCGGTATCACCTTCACGACCGCTGATATCACCTTTAACGGTGAATTGAGCGGATTCGCTCTTGGCGATTTCATAAGGAGTGGTCAAATTGAAAGTGAAGTAGCTACCATTTTGGACGCCGGTAGCGACCAAGGCGGTACCACGATACAATTTCAAATTGCTCACAATCTCACGACCACTGTTATACAAAGTGATGGATTCAACTTTACCATTTTCCACGTTATCCACATAGACAGTAAAGTTGGCCACTTCCACTTCCATTTCACCAACCTTGCGGGTGTAAGCAGCATTATTGGATTCGACATCAACTTCACCGACAGTAACGGCGGTAGAGATGGCAAATTCATTGGTATTGACAGGGAAGATGCCACCGACAGAAGCGGTGGAAGAAACAGCACCCACACCGGCAATACCGAAGCGATGAGTACCACCCAAAGAGGCAGTACCAACATCAACTTTCACAGTCACGGTAGCAGAACCATTAGCAGGAACTGTTAAACCTAAGTTTGTGAAGTTAACGGTATTTGTGCTGGTGTTAATGGTGCGACCGCTACTCAATTTGGCATCGCCATTGTACAAATAGACTTTGGCAATTTCGGTCGGTTGTCCCAAACCACTGCGGCTCAAGGTCAAACCATCAATAGTGACGGCATTGGAGCCGGCAGTAAAGGTGAATTTGGCCACGGCCACACCAACGGCTCCCTGAGGGATGGTGGTGGAGGCTGGGGTATCAGAAGCAACAGTAACATTCAAGTTACCGGTCACCACTGGGGTGGAACCACCCAATTGAGCGACATCAGTGTACAAAGTTTCAGCAGCCGCTAAAGAAGTGGCAGCAGAAGGATACACCAAAGTGTCGGCAATGTTCATCACATACATGCTGTTAAAGCGGTTAGCGCTATAAGAAGCAGCATCAGCGATTAAGCGCTTTTGACCACCTTCAATCACGTAAATGTTGGAAGAACCAGCATACTTGATTTGAGCACCATTCGGGTGAACGGCAGAGGTGATATCAGCACCATAAGTATAATTAGTAAAGAAAGCATCAGAGACATCATCAATCATCTGATTCCAAGTCGCACCATACAATTGGTTAGCGATGGTTTCAGAAGTGATCCAGTGCAAAGTGCCATGAGCACTCACAGCATACACTTTTGGATCAGTTGTGATCTTGACCAAGCGAGTACCTGGACGATACACAATGTTACCTCCAATTTGAACAGCCGCTAATTCGGCATCAGTAATGGTGACGACGGAGGAGAAATCGTTAAACCATGTTTTATAAGTTTTTTCATTCGGGAATACATAGCGTTTTCCGTTGCTGGCATAGTAATACACCGCGGCACCGGAAGCCTTGATCAAGGTGCCAGCTGTTAAAGTGGCGGCCTTGGCTGTATGCACAGGCATACCCATCAAGGAGATCGCTACGATAGCAAATACGAAGAAAATTTTTCGAAATTTATCTACCATATAGGATTTAATTTTTTTAAGTTAATAGTGTTATTAGACCAAAGAAGCAATCCGCATGGTGTGCGTCGACCTTTCTGATGCTCCACCTGCCAAGTCTAAACTCAACAGGATTTTTGCGCTACTGATTAAAAATAACAGCCATAATGAAAAATCACAGCTGTTATAGCTTAATCGGTAGCTTATTAAATTGTTAATTAGATTTGTAAACATATTGAATTGTTTTGTTTAAATCGATAGTCAGTAGTCATTCCGGGGCTGAGCCAAAGGCGAAGAGCGAGCTTGTCCCCGCGAATGCGGGGAGAATCCCGTGATAGTAAGCATCTCTACGCTCACGAGATCCCGGACAAAAATTTTTTTCAAAAATTTTTTCCGGGATGACTAAACTACAGCCGGGGTTTTCCTTCCCCCCCCTACCAATTCCCTACGGATTCTCCGCCGTTGTTTCCCCCCCAGTCGAAGGAATCGTCGTCACGGAAGTACTGGTCGTGGTGACGGTATTCACTTGAACAGAACTACTTTCCACTACCGGCACAGTCGTCACATTAGATACTGGCATTTCCGCGGCACTGGTCGTGGTTGGTTTCACAACCGCCTCAATCGCTTTAATTAATTTCTTACTGGCTTCCAATAACAGCAAAGCCTTATCTGATTTTCCGGCATTCACTAATTTGGTAACCATGCTCATCAATTGATCATTCAAAGTTTTAGCATCCGTCACTTGAGCACTGGTCAAAGGAGTTTTTAAGATTTCTTCAACTTTAGTCAATAACGCGGTAATATCTTCATCTTTGATTTCCACTACGGCCGCGCTTGTTCCTGTAACCGTAGTACTTGTCGCCCCCTCTACTTTTGTAGACGTTTCAGTCGTGGTTTTTGTTTCAGTGGTCACAGTCGCCGAACCACCGGCGGTTGCACTATTGCTGGAACTACTGGTGCTGGTACCGGTCACTGAACTACTGGTATCATTAGAAACTGTTGGAGTACTCGGAGTCGTTGCCGGTTCTGTCAATAAACCCGATTCTTCCACTAATGTTTCTTGCGTTTCTGTTAAAACATCGGCTGTTTCTTCCATTGTTACCGGCTGAGTTAAAATTTCCGCCTTATCACTGATTTCCTTACTCTCACGTTCAATAATCTTATTAACCGCCTCACTCGCCTCAGTAGAAGTTGCTAAAGTTTCTGGACTGGCTGCCACTGCATCCTTAACAACCGCAGTCACATCAGCCTTTAAATTCTCCACTCCCACCAACGCTTCGGCTAATAATTGGCTTTCTTCATCATCGACCGGTCCACCAATATTATTTTTCAAACTTTCATCAATATTACGTAAGGCATCATCTACTTTTTCGGCACTGGTCAAAACCGCTACCGTATCCACCTTTTCCGGGGCCGCCTCTTTCTTATCCTTAATTACCTGCAAAGTATTCTTAGCTTCACTGACCTCTTCCTTTACTTTAGTATAAGTTTCTTTAACAACCTTACTATCAACTGTTTCTTTTTGTTTCAATTGTTTGATTTCTTCTGTTCGCTTTTTAGCCAATTCCACGTGCAATTCCGCTTTCTTATGTTCATCAAAAGTCAATTTGACTTGAATCTTTTCAGAAGTGATCTTAATCGGATATAAGAAATCACCAGGCAAACTGTTTTCAGAAGCCCAAACCCCCATATAACCGCTACCCATCACCAAGACCAATAACATCATCACCGGTTTCAACAACCAACGGAAAGCCCCAAAAATCGCATACTCTTTTTCCAACTGAAAAGCGCCAGGCACTTCTTCTACCTGGCTTCTCCATTGTGACAACAAAATTTGGCGTTGCGCCTTTTTCCATTTACGATCAGGCGTCACCTTGTTGTTCAATCTTTCCAATTGTTTAATTAAGTATTGTTTATCAATCATATTTGGGATTATTACGATCCGCTTCGCTGATTAAATTTTGTAAAATTTTCAAAGCCCGATGAGCTAACACCCGCACGTTGCTGGTGCTTTTATCAAGAATCTTGGCAATTTCGCTGTTGGAATAACCTTCCACATACTTTAGCAGCAAGACTTCTTGATACTCAGCTTTCAATTGTTTTAAAAATGATTCCAAACTCTTAATTTCCGACTTGATTTCAATTTCTTTGACAAAATCCTCACCGCGGGCATCCTCAATTTCCTTAAGGATCTCCTCATCGGTCAGCACATCGCTACGGCTTTTTTGACGATAATGATCAATCACGCGATTCTTCGCCACCTGATACAATAACGCCTTAAAATTGCCGACTTTCTTTTTTTCTTGAATATACTGCCAAACTCTCAAGAAGACATCAGAAGTTAAATCCTGAGCTTCTTCCTGGTTGTTAACCTTGAAAAAAACAAAACGATAGATTTTATCAACGAACAAATCATACAATTCAGCGTAAATCTCAGCATTGCCAGGATTTAGCTTGAATTTGAAGAGTAAGTAATTTTCGTGAAAGTTTATGGCTTTCATTATTGTAAGACGAATGAATATTAAAAGTGTTACAGTTCGTTGTTTTTACAGTTAAATTAGAGCAAAAATCAACAAAGAATTAAAATTAGCCGTTCAACAACGATTTCATACATTTTACAAGAAAAAATGGGGGTATGTCAATGTATTGTCATCCTGGGGCGCTTGTGTAACAAGCGAACCCAGGATCTCGCCTATACGTACGGATTTGTCATTGCGATGCGACGAAACACCGAAACGTGTTACCCCCTTGTCATTGCGAGCGAAGCGAAGCAATCTCCTTGTCATTGCGAGCGAAGCAATCTCCTTGTCATTGCGAGGCACCATACGCCGAAACGTGTTGCCCCCTTGTCATTGCGAGGAGCCACGAAGTGGCGACGAAGCAACCTCGTTGAATTACATTCAAACGAGATTGCTTCGCTTCGCTCGCAATGACAATCCCACGCTCGCAATGACAATGCCACGCTCGCAATGACGGCGCGCCACCACGTCCCCCACCAACAAAAAACAGGCGCAAACGCCTGTTTTTTGTTTTATTTCAGCCAATTTTAGATCAAAAAGGCAACAATCAACAAAGCCACAATATTGATGATTTTAATCATCGGGTTAATAGCCGGACCGGCAGTATCCTTATAAGGATCACCCACCGTGTCACCGGTAACCGCCGCTTTATGAGCATCAGACCCCTTACCACCATGAGCCCCATCTTCAATGTATTTCTTGGCATTATCCCAAGCACCACCACCGGTGGTCATAGAAACGGCCACAAAGACGCCGGTCACGATCGAACCAACCAACAAACCACCTAAGGCTTCCACGCCCAAAGTGAAACCAACCACAATCGGTGCTAAAACCGGCAAAATCGCTGGTAATAACATTTCTTTAATAGCGGATTTAGTAGCAATATCGACGCAAGCGGCATAATCAGGCTTAGCAGTTCCCTCCATCAAACCAACAATACTATGGAATTGACGACGCACCTCCACGATAATCGCACCGGCCGCGGTAGACACCGCTTCCATACACAAAGCCCCGAAATAATAAGGCAATAAACCACCAATAAACAAACCAATCAATAATTTGGGATTACTTAAATCAAAAGAAATTCCACTGGTCGCCGGGATTTTATGTGCAAAATCAGCAAATAACACCAAAGCTCCCAAAACCGCAGAACCAATGGCATAACCTTTAGTCACGGCTTTAGTAGTATTTCCAACAGAATCCAACTTATCAGTAATAACACGCACGTCTTCCGGTAATTCAGACATTTCAGCGATACCGCCGGCGTTATCAGTAATCGGACCATAAGAATCCATAGTAACGATAATACCGGTCATGGATAACATCGCCATCGCCGCTACGGCCACGCCATATAAACCATTCGGATTTAACCAGTTACCACCGGAAGCAAAATAATAAGAAGCGAAAATCCCCAAAGCCATCACAATCACCGGCAAAGCGGTGGATTTCATGGAAACCGCCAAGCCCGCGATCACGTTCGTGCCATGGCCCCCTTTGGAAGCATCAGCAATGTAACGGACCGGTTTATAAGACTTAGAAGTATAATACTCGGTAATGACAATCAAGGCAGCTGTCACGCCCAAACCAACCAAACTGGAATAAAACAAATCCATCCAGGCAATCAAACCATTACCGGTCATCATGTATTTAGTAACAAAGAAAAAAGCAATTGCTGATAAAACACCGGAAGCAATAATTCCCTTATATAAAGCTCCCATAATACTTTGATTCTTGCCCAAACGAATGAACCAAATACCAATAATGGAAGTCAAAATAGATACCGCACCAATTATCAAAGGATAAATGATAGCGATATTAAAAGTCTTAAACAATAATGATCCCAAAACCATTGCCGCCACGGCGGTGACAGTATAAGTTTCATACAAATCAGCAGCCATACCGGCACAATCACCAACGTTATCACCAACGTTATCGGCAATCACCGCTGGGTTACGTGGATCATCTTCCGGAATTCCGGCTTCCACCTTACCTACCAAATCAGCACCGACGTCCGCCGCTTTGGTGTAAATACCACCGCCCAAACGCGCGAACACGGACACTAAACTGGCCCCGAAACCTAAACCAATCAAGGCTTCGACGTCTCTAAATATCACATAAAATAATGTTAAACCCAATAAACCCAAACCAACCACTAACAAACCGGTAATTGCACCACCTTTAACCGCTACTTTCATGGCGGCATCCAAACCATTCTTGGCAGCTTCGGCAGTCCGAACATTGGCACGAACGGCAATGTTCATTCCAATATAACCGGCCAAAGCGGACAAACATCCACCCACCACAAAACCTAAAGCACTCTGCCAACCTAAACCAAAAGCTAAAATTGTGGCGACAAAAATTCCCACCACTACCATGGTTTTAGTTTGACGACTTAAGTAAGCCCGTGCCCCCTCTTGAATAGCGGCGGCAATTTCCTTCATACGATCATTTCCTTGTGGCAATTTCAAAATTTGCCAAATCAAAAACACTCCATAGCCCAAAGCAATTACAGCACAAGCGATTGCAAACCAAACGCTGTAATTGAAGTTTTGTAAAAACATACGTTTTTGCTGTTCTTAGTTAATAATTAAAAAAAATGTATTGTACAGGACATATCATAGCAAAAATGATTTTTTCTTGTCAAAGTTTGCTAATCACGAGCCAATGACAAAGCCAAATACTTGCTAATCCCCATTTTTTTTAATTCTTCCACCATTGCCCACATCGTACTACCAGTGGTAATCACATCATCAACTAAAATAAATTTCGCATTTTTATCTAATTTTTGCAAAACTTCTTGGTTTAATTTAAATTTTCCACGCAAATTTTCCAAACGACCTTCCCGATCCAAACTAGCTTGAGCGGTTGTATATTCAACTCTCGTTAATAAATTAGTCAGGACTTCACCAGGCCAAATTTTCTTAAAAACATTAGCCAATAATTCCGCCTGATTAAAACCACGTTCACAATAACGTCGCTGATGCAAAGGAACCGGAATATAATAAAGTTTCCCCTCAAACCCTTGATCTTTACGAAACAAACGCTTCTTTTCCAATAACAAATCACTAAAAAATTCACCCACCGACGCCATACTCTGATATTTCACCAATTTTATCAAACGGCGCACCAAACCGCTTGGTTCTTGATATTCAAAAAAAGAATACATATTTAATTGATTATTCCCGCGAATACTGGCCCAGGAACGCATTTCCAAAAATTCTAATTCCTGCCGACAACGTGGACAAAGCACCGCATCAAATTCCCCGCAACCCAAGCATTGCCAAGGGAAAAGAAGTTTTTGAAGGAAATCCAAAAACATTTTCATACCTATATATTTATTTATGGAATTATTATTGGAAAACCCCGGCCGTAATGTAGTCATCCACGGAAAACCCCGGCTGTAGTGTAGTCATCCACAGAAAACCCCGACTGTCATGTAGTCATCCCGGAAAACCCCGACTGTAATGTAGTCATCCCGGAAAACCCCGACTGTAATGTAGTCATCCCGGAAAAAATTTTTGAAAAAAATTTTTGTCCGGGATCTCGTGAACGTAGAGATACTTACTATCACGAGATTCCGGACATTTTTCCGTTGGAAAAATTCCGGAATGACTACTGAAGTGCCCGCGTGAACGTAGCGATACTTGCTATCACAGAATGAAATCATAGAATTTCTAAAACCCAACAAAGCGATCTGACAAGTCCGCTAAATCAAAATTCTTTTTTCTAATCAAATTAAACTTCCACTCACGTTTCCATTTCTTTAAAATTTTTTCTCTTTTTATAGCAACAAAAGGACTTTCATAGATTTCAAAATATATCAATTTATCAACACCATATCTAGACGTAAATGCTTTTTTATAAAAACCATTTTTATGTTGCCACAAACGAAGATTCAAATCACTAGTAATACCAATATACAAAACTGTATTTCGCGAATTACTTAAAATATAAACAAAATAAAAATTATGTTTCATAAAAAATCTTAACTTCGGCCACGAGATTCCGGACATTTTTCCCCGGCTATTATTTATTATTTTTGCCAGTTCACGTGCCGGGGAAAAATTCCGGAATGACTACATTATCAAAGCCCCCCAAATTATCACGCTCTCTTAACAATTCCCTCCAATCACAGATTTCTATTAATCTTCAATAAGAGCAAACCATGGGGCGCGTTGTGCGTCGCGCCCCACGTTCGCAGACCGAAAAACGATATGGATAACAACCTTTGTTCTCTGGCCAAAAACACAAAGGTCTCTCGCCAAAGCTAGACATTTCAAGCGGTAGAAAGCAGTCGCGCAGAACGCGGAACCGGATAATAATCCGAATCGTTCACTCCAAATATCAATTTTGAATTTGAGAAAGAAGCCGATGTTTATTGTTTGCTTTTTCTGTATCAATTCAAAAGAAAAGGCCGGACGAACTTTTTTTCGGACGGCCTTTATCAATTTGGATACCACTAGACCCCGTCTAATTGTCTAAACGTATTATAGCAAACCGAAGGTGAAATTATCATAAAATTTTCGAAAGTTATCCACAGGAGTGACGTTTATACTGCAATCAGGGCCCTTTGGCAGTCATTCCGTGTACACATAATTAAATTCCAAAAAGGAACGAAGCAATGTTCGTTCCTTAAAAAATAAACTTGTAAATTTTTACAAAAATTATTCCAACCACACGACCTTATCCACCAACCAATTATCATTTACTTTCACCAAATTAACTTTAGCGGATTGATAAAAAATATTTTCCTTAGCATTTTTATCAGTGCGCTCGCCACGCTTGCACAAAACCGTGGCCGTGGCAGCCGTGCCAGAAAAATCATCAACATTCGCATTTAAGGCTTGTGACCAGACACTGTAAGCCGGTCTTTCCACAATTTTTTGCAAATCTTTTTCCCATTTGGCCCAATAAGTGCTGGTCATCAAAGTTTTTAGATCTTTTAAATTTTGAAAATTATTGTCACTGGAATAACTACCAAAAACTTCCACAAAATAACGAGCAGTTTGTTGCACTACCGCCTTATCAGCCAATTCTTGTTCAGTGCTACTTAATTCAGTGACGATTCCCGAAGGTTTGATAAAACTGCCGCTATCAATAACTTTGTCTTCACCGGCCAAATCTTTCCAGGTGGCCAAGTCCAATTGTTCTCCACTGTTAACATCAATCGGTGTACCAGAAGAAGTTGAAGTTTCATCAAGCACTTTACCATCACCATAAAAACGCTGATACGCAAACCAGCCGCCAACTCCCAACAAAGCGAGCAAAACCACGATAATTAAGATTTTTACAAGTTTGGACATATTATTGATAATTATTCTTTAAATTGGCAATTCTTCCGCTTGCGCCGCTTCTGTTTGTTTGGCCGCCTCTCGTTGCAAAAGTTGTTCCGGATTAGTCGTTACCAAAGCGTCTTCAGTTGGCGAAGCAATAATCTTAATGGCCGCATGATTTTGACCGGCAAAGAAAATCCCTTCCCCCACCGCACTCTCCAATAACAAATATTTTTCTCCTTCGGTCAACATAAAAGTTTTCTGAACATTTTCAATAGCAGCCGTGCTTTGCTTTAACAATAATTGCATCGAAGAGTTAGTAACAATCGCACGACCGTAAGGCGACAACAAAAAGTCATTAACGTCCTGGCTGATAGTGGTAATCCCCAAATAATATTTACGACAACGTTTCACCAAAGCGAAAATAAATTTAGCACTATCATCACGTTGCATTAACCACCACGCTTCGTCAATCGCCAAAATTCTCTTCTTGCGTTCAGAGCGCACAACGTTCCAAATATAATTAACAATCGTGTAAATACCAATTGGACGCAATTCATCTTCCAAATCGCGCACACTGAAAACCACCAATTGATTACCCATGTTAACATTGGTCAAACTGGTGAACAAACCGGAGAAAGTACCGGTCGTATATTTTGATAAACGTTGTTTTAAACTGGCACCACCGACCATTCCATCCAAAACATATTCCAAATCAATCATGGTTGGCGGTTCAATACGACTTAAATCACTTTGAGCGTTAATATCTTTTTTAGCATAAGTTTCCAACAAGGCTCGATCTAACAAAGCATCTTCCTCATGGGTTAAATCGCCCAACATCAAACGCAATAAACCTTTTAAAGTGATAACGGCACTGCGCAAGATATCATCAACACTAATGTTTTCACCGGTAGGACGTGGCAAATCAAAAGGATTGATTTTACTGCGCGCTGCCAAAGAAACATTAATATAAGTTCCGCCGACGGCATCACACAAATCACGATATTCCATTTCCGGGTCAATCACAATAATATCCGTTCCCATCATCAACGATCGCAAAATTTCCAATTTCACAGCATAACTTTTACCGGCACCGGAAGTAGCGAAAACCACCATGTTGGCATTCGGCATGCTGAAACGATCAAAAATAATCAAACTGTTATTATGACGATTGATACCATATAAAATCCCTTTGTCGCTGGTTAAATCCGCCGACATAAACGGAAAAGAAGCGGCAATCGGTGAGGAATTCATGTTAAAACTAACCAACAATTCATCATTACCTAAAGGCATCGTGGAATTAAAACCTTGCTCTGATTGATAAAAGACTGGTTTGGTAACAATCAACTTGGTAGCAAAAACTTGTTCCACATCAGTGGTAATTTGTTCCAAGGATTTCAAATCACTGGCATAAACCGTCACATATAAAGCAAATTGGAAAAACTTTTCTTTACCTTGCGTAATATCATCACGTAATTGTTCCAAATCTTGATAAGCAACTTCACGTACCGGATCACGAGGGGCTCCTTTTTCCGTGTCCTCGCTTAATTGAGCTTGCAAAATACCGACTTTGCGTTGCATCTGTTCCAAAACGCCACTGATTTCCAAAGGATAAAAATACATGCCAATATCTAAAGCAACGCTCATATTAATAATCGGCGAAAACCAACCAACCGCCAAGTAACGCGGATAACCAACCACAAACATTGTTTTCAAATATTTATTACCCAAACGCAAATAACGCGGATCAACTTCCATATAAGCCGGTGCCACCAAATCCAAAATCGTGACCATTCCTTCCTTGTAAACTTCTTCATATTCTGCCAATTGCCGCACTGCCTTGCCGGTCTTGGGAGCTTTTTCACCGGCCTTGGCCAACAGTTCCGCTTGCTCTTTTTTTTGAGCATCAAGCATTGCTTGGTTTTGACCAGGACTATTGGGATCGGTGGACTGATTAAAGTCGTTGGATAAAAGCATAATTAAATATAGTTAATTTTTTTTAAACAACATCATAACGCATATTGGTAAAATCACTAATCGGTGGCTTATCAGCATCATCTTGAGGATTGTAAGCATTATAATATAAAGACACCAATTCGTTGGTACTTAACAACTTGGCTTTTAAGCCCATACCTTCCAAACCGGACATCACGTTGTTCACGCGCAACATCAAATCACGATGTTTTTTCAAAAAGATTTCTTGTGACAAAGTGATTTTTGCGGCCGGCATAAAAATTTCACCGAAACGATCAAAAATACCTTTAACTTCAAAATGATCCCCCTCGGTGTGCGGAATAATCACATAAAATCGCTTATACATAATATCGTTCATTTCCACCAAATCGACGATAAACTCTGAGTATTCTTTAATTTGTTTACGCAATAAATCATTACTTTGAGTTTTCATTTGCTCCTGCAAAGTTGCCACATATTCACTGACATTAAATTTTCTGGATTGAATAACAATCTGTAAAGGATATTTTATTGAATTTAAAAAGGAAACATAAGAGTTGACCAAACCGACTTGTTCCTCTTCTGATTTTAAACCAAAGTTAATACTATTCACTTCAATCACGGCCCGCATTCCCCCATCCTTCAAAACAACAACATTATTACGCAAAGCGGCAATGTACATATTGGCTTGCGTAGAGGAAAGATTTTTGTGATTTTCTTTATTTTTCATTTTATTTTATTTTAATAATAATTTTTATTTCTCGCGATACTTGCCACCGGTATCCACTGTTTTACTTAACTCACTCACTCGCGACATATCAAAATTTTTGACCTTCATCACCACTTCTTCTTTTTTAACATTAGCACTGTAATCAATATCAAATAATTTCTTGGCGCTGTTCTGCCAAATACGCACGCGCGACACTTTGACGGAAATTAAAATACTCAATAAGAAAAAATGAAACGGCCGACCACCCACTTGCACAAAAGCCAAAATCAGTAACATCGCTGTTACCGGCAAAGCAGTTGCCAAAAATAAAGTAAAATCAAATAACTTATAAAAAACAAACAACAACATGGCATCCACCAATAAAATCACAAATTGCCGCACCGTCACCGGTCCGATAATTTTGTCTTCAACCGTAATAAATTGTGGAACAACGTATTGTGCCATAACTTTAAATCATTAATTCACGATTTAATTGATTAATAGTAAACCATTCTTCAACGCTTAATTCTTTTTGCTCGGAAATAATTTCTTCTAAACTTTTTTCTGACAAATAAGCAGCGATTCCCAAATCTAAATATTTTTGAGAAACCGCACTGCGACGCCAAGCATTCAAACCTTCAATTTCATTGACAATACTTTTCGCCCCCAAAGCCAAAATTTGTTCTTTAACTTTAGCGGCCCGCTCGGCGGCAATATCTCCTTTGCGTGACCAATCCTCCAAAGTCATTTCCGCTAATTCTTCCACCGGACTCTTTAATTTTTTACCTTCCGGTGAAACATTTAAATTCAATTGATTAATTTTATCACCCTTATTAAAAATTGTATCAGTTTTCATCAATTTTTGCACGGGGGCAACACGCTTTTCCTCCTCAACTGGCACACTTTTTGCCACCGAAACCTTGCTTAAGGTCGGCACCGGCCCGCTTGGTGCGAACAAATCATCGGCCGGCTTATTAGCAGCTTCTTCCTCATCCAAATCAATCGTATTAGCTTCCAAGTCTGCTTCAATTTTCGCCGCTTCACTATCCACTTTTTTTAGAGAAACAGTTTTAATTTCCGGTAAACTGGTGGCCACCGCTTGATCATCCAAATCTAAATCCACAATTTCGGCAAGCGGTTCCTTCGTTCCTTCAGTCGAAGAAAGCACTTCCATTTTAGGAGCAACAACTTCATCAGTTTTTATTTCCGCCACAACCGGTGCCACTGCTGCAGTGACCGCTTTGTCTTCTTGCAAAGCATCGGATAATTTGACTAACCAATCCCCCTCGCCCGCCAAGTCCTTATCCAAATCCAAATTAACATCCGCCTCCGCTGTATCATTTAACTTTGGCATAGTTGGTGCCATTTTATTTTCCATCGTTGGAGCCACGTCACTGGATGATTGAATAACTGACGGACTGGCTACGGCCTTCGCCGATAAATCAGCCAAAACTTGAGCATCCGCCTGAGCGGCCTCGCCTAAACCAGAACTTTGACTTCGAAAACCTTGTAACTGCTCATTCGTGACCGGCAAGTTAGCCGTTAAACCGGCAACGTTCGTGGGGGGCGTGCTAGTTCCACCAGCACTACCTGAAACACCGGACAAATCATACAAATTATCCAAATTCAAATCGTCATCGTCATTGTTGGCGGTGCTTGGCGCCGGAGCACTAGCTTGCGATTTTTTTAAAATATCATCGGCCATACTTTTATATTTATATTTTTATTTTTGAAACCACTGTAATTTTTGACTGTTTTTATCAAAACTTAATAAACCTTTATATTGTTGATAATCGTATTTCAATAACAAATTATTAAAATACAAGGCCCATTTTTTTGTTCGCTCCTCAGTCATCCCCAAATGTTCTTCCAAAATCCATTCAAAAAATACTTGCAACCAAAAACGCGGATCTTCAGTAGGGACGTGGTTGGGGCGACGACTGCTAAAATCTTTTAACAATAATTTCAAACGAGTTTGTCCAAAGAACCAATCCCATTGCTGCCGAGAAATCAATTCCTGAATGGCACCCAAAACCATTTCTTCATTATAAGAATCAACCCCCTCCCAAAAATAATTCAAAACTTCTTCATTATTCAATAATTTATATTTTTGTGACACAAATTTCAATTGCATCAAATCATTTTCCGATAATTGAATAAGTTGACGCCAATCACGTGTCGGAGTGACAGCGGCCAGTTCCGTGGCCGGAGCTGCGGACGTGGGGCCGGCGGGGGGCGTGGTGGCGGCGGTTTTTTTCAAACCAGGATCAAATTCAATCCAATCTTTCATTTCATTATCATCGAAAACAACTGTCTCCCCTCCATCAAAATAAATAGACACGCCATTTCCCATATCTACCAAAGCACTTTCCTCATCACGCAACACCTCTTCGGCCGGAGCACGCAAATATTCAATAACATAAATAAAATTCCGTAAAACCATTTTCTCTTCAGCAGTCAAACGCATTACACTTTTATTTTTATCCAAATACTCCATTAAACTCAAACGCAATTCTTTACTATGATCAAAATAAGTTTGATAATGTTTAAACCAATTTTTAATACTACCCTCTTCTTCCCGACCATTCTCATATAAAATGTTAGTTTTAGTCAACAAACCCTTATTTTTATACAAATCATTCAAAGTGCGCTCGCGACTAATTTTGTAATCCTCAATATTCCAAAACTGGTAATTGAATTCCTTGATACTTTCCACAAAAAAACTAGCGTCAATCCCCTGCCGCAATAAATTTTCAATTCCGGAAATAAAAAAATCATAAAAACGACTGGGCTCATAGGAACGAAAACGATAAATTGATAACTCCTCCAAATATCCCTTTAATTGTTCATATTCCGCTTGAAATTCCGGATCTTTCAACAAATCACGTAAAAAATCATAAAATTTACTAATCTTATTAAAAGATAATTCTCCCTTGGTTTCTCTAAGATTTTGCAAGGCGGTTTTGATATCAAGTAAAATTTGATTTTTGTTTTCCATATTTTAAATAAAATTAAGG
>DYGC01000006.1 GCA_020724925.1 Candidatus Paceibacter sp. | reverse complement strand
AATTTGCAAAGGCCCGATTGTTCCCTACAACGCTTACGGTAAATTAGTATGCAACCAACTAATCATATAGATTAAAAATTTTATGTTTTAAAAGTAAAATCCGACGCAATGATTGCTGCAAACGCTCCTCGGAAATTTCCCCCGATAAAACCGCTTGCACAATCACGTCATAGGCGGCTAACTGTTTTTCCAAAGTGCTGACATAAAGCAAAATATCATTTCCCGCCAAAAATGCCAAGCGCGCGATTTCCGCATTACTAAAATTGTTTTGCAACGCTCCCATTTCCAAATCATCAGTAATGATAACACCTTCATAGCCCCACTCGCCCCGCAAAATATCGGTCAAAAAAATTGATGATAACGACGCCGGATAAAGTGCGTCCACTTGCGGATAAGAAACATGGCCACTCATCACCATCAGCGGACCATTGTTTAAAGTATCTTTAAAACTTTGGGCGTTGGCCAAGACTTCGGACTTGCTTAAAGGGGCCGTTGGCAAAGCTTGATGGGAATCAATTTTATCGTCGGGGTGACCGGGAAAATGCTTGGTGACGGGAATTATTTTAACCGATTGATAAGCACTGATCATCGCTTGCGCCAAAGCCGTCCGCTCCGCCAACGTTCCCAGAAAAACCCGATCAAACAAAAAGGAATTACTTTTAGTTACATAATCCAAAACCGGTGCGTAATTGACGTTAAAACCCAAAGCCCGCAACTGCTCCCCACGCTCCAACGCCACCGCGCGCGCCTCGGCTTCGTTCGTGATTTTGGCCTGCCCGACCATATTGATATTTTTCAAACGACTGACCGGCCCGCCCTCCTGATCCACCGAGACAAACAGCGGTAGCGACGACAAAGTTTGCAAATCACGAATCAAAGTTTGAATATTTTCCGTTGAACCTAAATTGTATCCTAATAAAATCACGCCTCCCCAATGATTTTTGGCAAATGACTCACGCAATTCCGGCGTCACGGTTTTGCCGGCAAAGCCCACCATAAACAGTTGCCCGACTTTTTCTTCCAAAGTCATGGATTCAATTTGATCATCAATCGCTGCCAGAATCCTCTCCTCTTCCGTCGGTGCCGGTTTAAAACCTTCGGTCAAAAAAGATAAAAACGTTCTCTCATCAGCCGAGCGTGACAAAGTCAAAAAAGTCAGGCCCACGCCGACCGCCGCCAGCAACAAAATTAAAAAATAAATTAAAGTTTTTTTCATATTTATATTTTAGTATAAATGTAAGAAATAAAAAAGCCCCACTCGAAAGTGAGGCCAATGAAACAACTATCTGTGCCCAATAACCATCACATACTCTTTCAAGTACGTAATATAGGCACGGCAATCCTCCAAGGTCAGGGCTTCCCAACGGGCAATCGTCGCTGCCTGAGAAAGCACTGACAAGGGAACGGACTCGATGTAAGCTTCAGCGAGCTCAAGCAAGCCCGGATAATTCCACTGGTAGTAATCAGGGAACCGGGATTTTGACAGAAAATTCGCTCGTTTTTTCTGCACAAAATCCTCAAATTCCTTGCTTTCCACCCACTTGAGGCATTCATGCCACGCCTGTGGCACTACCTCAGGATCAATCCCCTTGTCCAAAACCGCGACAAACTTGAATTGGTTTGACTGCGGAAAATCGGACATAAAAGACTGCTGGGTGGAATAGACCAGGTTGCGTTCGGTCCGCAGAATCCGGAAAGCCTGGTCACCAATGGCCATTTGCAGCAGTTCGTTAACCGGACTCCGTTTTGCAGGAACCGTTCCCCGCAAAGTGACCTCGGTTTGGCCACTTTCCGGGTAACCCCAATCGCTTAACCGGTACTCCACCCGTCGGAACTTGGGAGGATACGGCTCCGTGGACAATTCGACCAAAGGATTTTGCCAAGCCGGCTCGTTTCCTGCACCGAATTGGCTTTTTCCCAGAATCTCCACCAAATCATCGGCGGAGAAACCACCTTCAGCAAACAAAACCAGGTTGCTCGGCTGGTAATGTTGCTGATGGAATTTAGCCAAATCAGCCAAAGTGACGGAATTGATACCGGTTAAGGTCCCAATTGGTCCTCTCAAATGGCGCAAGGCAAGCCTGTTGGGAAACAGAACTTGGTACAAGCGCAAGAGTTCCGCTTGCGGAAAAGAACTCTTTTTCTCGTGGTACTCACGGAGCACCGCTTCCCTTTCTTGCGAAAAGAGCGCACTGTGATCCCACCGAGGCGCAAACAGAAAACGAGCGAGCAGATCCACGCCCGTCGCAAAGACTTCTTTAGGCAGCATGAAACGCCAATAGGTCAACAACATACCGGTTGCCCCGGATTTGGCGTTGCCACCCTGGTTAATAAAAAAATCCTCAAACTCGAAGCAAGTCAAATCCGCTTCGCACATGATTTGATGCTCCAAGAAATGAGCCAGCCCTTCCAGGCCGACCGGGTCATCTTTCGCCCCCGACCGCACGCAAATCAACAGCTCCTGCCATTGAGCCTGCGGACGTTGAGCGGCGATAACGGTTAGCCCATTGGGCAAAACCCGCTCTTGATAATCAACAACAAATTCAAACGTCTTTTCCATGAAAAAAAAACTCCTTTGTGATTGGTTTAGTTGTCAAAAAACATTAATTTTAAAATAACAGGATTATTTGCTGATGTCAACCGCAAAACAACAAAAAAATCCCTACAAAAAGAGATTTTTTCAAATATTTACCAGTGCCGAGGACAGGACTCGAACCTGCACACTCATCGTACCTGCTCCTAAGGCAGGCGCGTCTACCAATTCCGCCACCTCGGCTAGATTAGGATTATTATAGGTTAGAATATGGAAAATGTAAATAAAAAGTCGACAATATCGGCATTGCGAGACGACGATACACCAAAACGCGAACAACGATTGTCATTGCGAGGCGTCCCTTTAGGGACAAAGAAGCAAACTCGTGAATCAACATCTCACGAGATTGCTTCGGCCGCCCTGCGGGCGGCCGAAGCAATGACAATGTCCGATGTTTCATGCCTCGCAATGACAAACCAACAAAAAAGAACCCTTACGGATTCTAATTCGCTGGTGCGGATGGTCGGACTCGAACCGACACGGAATCACTTCCACGGGATTTTAAGTCCCGCGTGTCTACCAATTCCACCACACCCGCATCAATGGAGCGAGAAACGGGGTTCGAACCCGCGACCTTCGCCTTGGCAAGGCGACGCTCTAGCCAACTGAGCTACTCTCGCATTTAACTATTGCCTATTATAGCAAATAATCTTTTTTTTGCAATACTTATTTCAAATCCCTTCAAACAAATCAATTTGCTTTAAATTTCCTCGTGGATCCACTAAAACCAACAACAAATCCAACTGATAATTATCATGGCTAACCCCTTTCTTAAACAAATAATTATTAATACAAGTATTTAAGCATTGACGTTTTTTAGCCGGAATCAATTCATCGGAAAAACACAATTCTTGCGGACGACGGGTTTTTACCTCAATAAAATGTAAACGGCCCGCCTTTTCAGCGATGATATCAATTTCGCCTCCACGACAGTGATAATTTTTCTCCTTAACAAGAAACCCTTGTTCTGATAAATAATCACTTGCCCAACGCTCCCCTTGTTGTCCTAACTTTAAAGCTGACATTATCTTTTGCCTAAATATTTGGCTTTTATTTGTTTATAGAAATTATACACAAAATACAACCACACTAAAGCAATCGCCAACCACACCAAGAACCAAACGCGAGCACTTAGAATATACACACCCTGATAGAAGAAAAACAACCAAATTAAACCAATCAAACCCATGGTCCAAGCAAAACTGCTGATTTGGCGAAAAACACTTCTATAATTAATAATTTGGCGAATGGCCAACAAAATATCAATCACCACTCCAGAGATCAACACAACCGCAAATAAAGCTCCTAAAACCCAGAGAAAAGGGCCGGATAACGCTTTACTAGAAAACCAATAATCCACCGAGAACATCTCGCTCCAATTAATCATAATTAAGTTCCTTTTTAATATTTAGTCGCGAGCAAAGCGTAATGATACGGACCAGGTTTCCAATCACTCTTAACTAGATAATAATTATCTTTAAGCCAATTTTTAACCTGTTCTTTGCTTAACAAGGATTTGGGTGCCTGCGGAAAACTGTTATCAGCCCAATCCATAATCAATAAAGAACCATTTTGTTTTAACAAGTTACGAACTTCCGCCAATAAGGCATTTTGTCGTTTTAATTCGGTTAAAACATTAACCAACAAAATGGTATCCATACTACCCTGCTCAAAAGGCAAACCGGACAATTCCTCAATATCTGCCTTTAACGCCTTAACATTACTATAATTATACAATTTTGAAAGGCTGTCAATATTGGAAACTGCTACATCCGCTTTGTCGACTGACCAAACTTTTCCTTGCTTACCAACCTTTTGGGCTGCCCAAAAAGTAAAGTAACCTTGCTTGCCACTTCCTAAATCCAAAATTTTATCTCCCTCCTTAAAGTGAAGATACTTTTGTAATTCTGGGTAAGAGTAAAGCACTGTATTGTGTGCCATAAAACAAAATATTAATTATTTGTTCGCCCCCAATAAACGACCTAAAGTCGCCATCAAAAAAGAATCCCACAAATTAGTCATCACCAACATTCCAATAAAAATTAAAATAATACCAAACAAGCGATAAAAATTATGGCTGCTACGTAACCATTTTTCCGCCCAAGGAATCCGCATTACATTATAAACAAACCATGTAGCATGGCGGACAAATAAATAGCCAACGAACACTAACAATCCCCCGACAATGATTCTTCCAATCCAACCCATATTTTTTTATTTAATTTAATGAAAAAGTATTCAATGACATCAAACTGGTATTCAAAGCATCTTGCGTCTCCAATTGCATTTGATAATAGGTATTTAACTCTTCTTGCAATTGTAATTCTTTTTCCGCCAACAAAGCATCTTGCTCTTCCATCACCCACATATCATCATAAGAACCGGTTGTCGATTCAAGTGGAGCGCTCAACAATTTAATATCATTACTCAAAGAAACGATGGTTGCTTGTTGCTCATTTAAGCTATCAAACATTGGAGCAAAAGTATCAAGATCATTGCTGACCTGCGTTGTTAATTGCTCGACATAGGTGGCGTTCAAAGAATCATCACTGCTCGTGCTCGATGCACTAGCCACAAAATCAGTTTGCTTTTCAGTTAATGATTTATAAGCTAAAGAGGTTTTTTCCATAGTCACGTCCATATCGGCCACCACCGGGCTATCAGTCAAACTGCCACTACGCAAACTGGAATCTTCTTCTTTTTTAACCAAATAATATTTTTTAAAATCCTGCAAACTCAATTGCAAATTTAAAATCCTCTGCTCTTGTTCCTTTTCCATTAAAACCGCCTTCGCTTCTAATTGATTTCGTAAAGTAATGGCAAATTCTTTTACACTATCTTCCAAAAGACCTAACTCATCATTTTCAGTGGCAATGTCCCCGGCATGAATTTGTTTAATTTCTCTAATTCGATCATCGCGATAAAGATTTAAAGATGAGTCAAAAACTCGTTCATCAACCGCGAAAACCATTGGGGCCATCGCGATATCCAATTGATTTTGTAAATCATTATAAATTTTCAAATCATAAGGTGCCAAAATACCAATATCAAAAGCGTTAAATTCCTCTTTATACATCATTAAAGGTTCCATATCCAAAGTGGTATTAGCTAACTCAATTCTATAATCATCAGAATCAACATCCCCCGGATTTGGTAAAGCACTGGCCAAAGTAACCTCATTGGACATAATCATACTATCCAACGATAAATTGAAGACTACCGCCTGAACAGGCAAAGCCACAAGCAAGGCAATCATCACCAAAAATTTTAAATAATTTTTCATAATATTTTATTTTAAATTTTAATTTTTGGGTAAATTTTTCTCCAATGCCTCCAAATTATCTTGATATTGCTTTAGCAAGGCTTCGGTTTTTCTTTCAGCATCCGGAAGCAAAACTTCAGTCATCACATTACGACCTGGTTCTAAAACCGGTTGTGTCGGTTCTTCGCTAACTTTTTCACTTAAAGTTTTATCAGATAAAATAATCTGTGGCGGAACATCTTTGGGCACGCTCAAATTCAAAGAGCAAGCCGAAAATGAAAAAACAATCCCCACGGCACCGGTGATCATTAAACTTTTTTCCCACATAATTTTATGTTTCTTATGATTTATTTTTGTTTAATATAAGCGAAAAATCTCTTACCTTTTTGCAATAAAATTTTATCTTCATTCGTCGGTAATTTGGCTTCATAATCAGTGACAGTTTCACCGTTGATTTTCACACCACCCTGATCAATTTGACGACGCGCGTCGCTCTTGGTGGCCACCGCTCCGCTCACGAGCAACGCCTCAATCACGCTATCCGAGTCCACCACGAATTCGGCAATCTCATCCGGCAATTCTTTAGATTGAAAAACCGTTGTGAAATATTCATAACCTTTCTTGGCTGCTTCCGCACCCAAAAAAGCGGCGGTAATTTCCTGAGCCAATTTTATTTTGTAATCACGTGGGTTGGCACCGTCCGCCATATCCTGCTCCATTTTCTTGATTTCATTCATCGGCACCGTTGTGCACAAAACAAAAGAATTGATAATCATTTCATCCGGCCAACTCATCACTTTGCCGAACATATCTTCCGGACTGTCATCCATGGCAATGGTATTACCTTCGCTCTTACTCATTTTCTTACCGGTATTATCGGCCAATAATTTAATGGTCAAAACGAATTTTTCTTTTTGCTTGAAATCTTGCATCAAATGACGACCGGCCAACATATTGAAAGTTTGATCATTGCCACCAATTTCACCGTCAACGTTCATGGCGACGGAATCATAACCTTGCATTAAAGGATACATAAATTCATGAACATAAATCGGTTGTCCGGCTTCCCAACGTTTCTCAAACATATCACGCTCCATCATTCTCTGCACGGTAAAATGTGAGGCTAATTCCACCACATCGGCAAAAGATAATTTCGCCAACCACTCACTGTTGAATTTAACTTCCACCGGATTATCGCCATCAAAACGCAAAATATGACTGGCTTGATCTTTATAATTTTGCCAATTGGATTTCACTTCTTCCGGTGATAATTTACGACGAGCGGCGCTTTTATCAGTGGGATCGCCGATCATGGCGGTAAAATCACCGATTAACATAATCACTTTATGCCCCAAATCTTGAAATTGTCGTAATTTCATCATGGTTATGCCATTCCCTAAATGCAAACTGGGCGCGGTCGGATCGTAGCCGGTATACAAAGTCAATTTCTTATCGCTCATCAATAAATCACGCAAAAAATCCACGTTCGGGAAAACATTTTCCACGCCACGTGTCAGCAATTCCTCCACTTTTAGTTTCTTTTGTTGCTCATCCATAACCGCAAAAATTATTTTTTATCTTAAATTATATTATAGCACAGAAAGCTCTTATTAGACCACCTTTCCGGGACGACAGGCGCCCGGCCCCATCAAAGCGATAAAATCTTCTTTTTCCACAATTTCCTTTTCCAACAAAACTTTCACCAATTCCTCAATTTTATCTTTTTTATCTTTGATAATCGTCTCGGCGCGATCGGCCGCTTCCTTAATCAAAACATTAATTTCATTATCAATCGCTTCGGCCATCTTTTCGCTGTAATTGCGTTGTTCGTGGATTTCTTTACCCAAGAAAACCATTTCTTCGCTCTTACCATAAGTACGCAAACCCAAATCGTCGCTCATGCCATAACGAGTAACCATGGCACGCGCGTCGGCGGTGGCACGCTCCAAATCACTGCTGGCACCGGTGGTGACATCTTTAAAATAAATTTTTTCCACCATACGACCGCCCAACAACATTGCGATTTCATCTTTAAATTCATTTTTGGTCTTCATGCTTCTATCTTCATCTGGTACATTCAAAGTATAACCATTGGCGCGACCACGAGAGATAATAGAAACCTTTTGAATCGGATCGCAATATTCCAAGAAATGACCAACCACGGCGTGGCCGGCTTCGTGGTAAGCGGTGATTTTTTTCTCATGCTCGCTCATCACGCGGCTCTTGCGGGCCGGACCCAACAAGACTTTTTCGATACTTTCCAAAACTGTTTCCTCTTTAATCAAAGTTTCATTGTTACGAGCGGTTAAAATTGCCGCTTCGTTCAACAAGTTAGCCAAATCGGCGCCGGAAAATCCGACAGTGCGCGCGGCCACTTTTTTCAAATCAACCCCTTCAGCCATCGGTTTATTTTTAGCGTGCAATTCCAAAATCTCAATTCTTTCTTTAATATCCGGTAAATCCAAAGTAATGCGACGATCAAAACGTCCCGGGCGCAACAAAGCCGGGTCCAAAATATCCGGGCGGTTGGTGGCGGCGATGACAATCACATTGACGTTTTCATCAAAACCATCCATTTCCACCAAAATTTGATTCAAAGTTTGTTCGCGTTCATCATGAGAACCGCCCAAACCAGAACCGCGTTGACGACCGACAGCATCAATTTCATCAATAAACACAATGCACGGACTATTTAATTTAGCTTGAGTAAACAAATCTCGAACGCGGGAAGCGCCGACACCGACGAACATCTCCACAAATTCCGAACCGGAAATAATGAAGAACGGCACATTGGCTTCACCGGCGATGGAACGCGCCAACAAAGTCTTACCGGTACCCGGGCTGCCCATCAACAAAACACCCTTGGGAATTTTCGCGCCCAATTTTCTAAACTTTTTCGGTTCTTTCAAAAACTCCACGATTTCTTTCAGTTCTTCCTTGGCTTCGCGCGCTCCGGCCACGTCCTTAAAAGTATTCTTATTTTTATTGGGATCATATTTACGAACTTTGCTCTGCCCAAAACTCATTGCTTTGTTGTTGGAACCTTGCACTTGACGGAAAAAATACATCAATAACACTACTCCTAAAATCAAAGGAATTAAAAACGGCAAAGCTTCAATCAAAACCGTGTACCAAACCGAATCGGTTTTCACTTCAATGTTTTGAATCTTACTGATTTTTTCAGTAGAAATTTGGTAATTGGCAATGATATCACCAAAAGTTTCACCATATTCCTTGGTAATTTCATGGGTGCTATCATCATTTAAAGTTAAAACAATCGTTGAATCTTTAATCTCAACGGTTTTAACGTTTTCATTATTAATTTGTTCAATCATTTGACGCATCGAAAAATCTTCACCCGGCGCAGTCAAATTCAATTCATCCAATGACAAAATAAAGCCTAAAAAGGCAAAAATAAGCAAAAAAGAGATAATACTCTTCCACACTTCTCGTTTTCTAACAGTCATAATTATTATTTTAAATAAATAAAAAACTCCTTAAAAGTCTTGCTATTATATTATAATAATGTGGGAAAAATGGCAATATAAAAAATCCCCGCTTACATGGCGTATGCAATACGCCCCTACGCGGGGATTTTTCTATCTCAAAGAATATTATTCCTTTGTTTCTTCCTTCACCTCTTCAGTTTTCACCTCTTCGGTTTTGGCTTCGGCAGTGGCCGGAGCGTCAGCCGGAGCGGCTTCCACTTTCTTGGCTTTTAAAGCTTTGATACTTAAACCCAAACGATGCTTATCAGGTTCAATAGTCAAAACTCGGAATTTCACCATGTCGCCCGGACGAGCGATCTCAAACGGATCGGTCATCGCCTTTTCGGACAACTCAGAAACGTGTGCCAAACCATGAATATCCGCATCCAATTCCACGAACAAGCCGAAAGGATTGGCTTTCAAAACCTTACCTTCCACAATGTCACCGACATTGTATTTTTCAAAGACGTGTTTCCACGGATCATCAATCAAGCTCTTCATGGATAAGAAAATCTTGGAACCTTCAATCTTGATGATTTGGGCTTTGATAGTTTGTCCCGGTTTCAAAAATTCCTTCGGATCGTCAATTCTTTGCCAAGCGATTTCAGAAATGTGCACCAAACCTTCCAAATTGTCATTGAAAGACACGAAAGCACCGAAATCGGTGATGGCAGTCACCACACCTTCCACAATGCTACCCACTTGATAATTGGAAATAACATCGCGTTGCTTTTCTTCCCAAGCCATTTTTTCGGAAACAATTAATTTTTCATCTTCTTCATTAGCATCCAAAACTTTGGCTTCAAAATATTGACCAATATAGCTCTTCAATCTTTCCAAGATACGATTTTTATCGCCACCTTGAACACGAGGATAATGTTCCGGGGTCAATTGAGAAACCGGTAAGAAACCGGCCACATGATCCACCTTGATCATCAAACCGCCCTTGTTGGCGTCCACAATCTTGACCGGAATAATTTCGCCGCTGTCTTTCAATTGGCGCAACTTGTTCCAGGCCTTCTTGTGTCCGGCATAACGGAAAGATAATTCCACAATACCCATTTCATTTTCCAACTCCAAAACCGTGGCTTCAACTTCATCGCCCGGCTTTAAATTGGCATACTCTTCTGATTCACGATACATTTCTTTACCGCGAATAATACCGACGGTAAAACCCTCAATGTCCAAACGGACTTCAGAGGAAGAAGCAGTGATTACTGTTCCCTTAACCAAGTCACCCGGCTTCGGGATGTTCAAATCATACTGCTTTAATAAGTCTGCAAAACTCATAAAAAAAAAATAGCACTTAACCTGTGGCCGGCTTAATCCGGTCCAAGTTCTATTTTTTGTCTAAATTAAGCAAAAAATAGAGTTAATAAAATAAATTGTAATACTTCCTAATAATAACTGATTGATTTTTAAAAATCAAGGGTATGAGCCGCCGCCCCGGCCGACGCTCGTTATTCCGCCAGACGAATCGTTTTCACCACCGCCAACACGTCCTCAGCTGTAAAATTAGCACTTGGCTGCCAGTCGGCCGGGGCGGCGGCGGGAATTGGCTCAGTACTGCTTGGCATAGTCCAAGTCATCAAGGTAAACTGGCCGTCATTCTCCACGGCATAACAAGCCAAACCGCCATAACAAAGGCTATTGTAAACTTTCAAACCATCCACTGAGGTGTGAATCAGGGAGTTTTCCGATGGAAAATAATGATCGTCCCGACTAAACAAAACGCTTGTCCGGATAATATAGGGCTCGCTTGCTGTCTCCACCAAGACCATTTGCGGCTCTTCACTGATGACTTTCCAAGCCTCAGGCATCACAAAATAAAAATCCCGATAAGTAAACGAGTTACCTTCTGGCAAAGGAATTTTGATGGCCACTCCTTCGCTGTTTTCTGCCGGCTGATTATCAGCAATCAACTGGCACGAACCACCAAAAATCATCAAAAAAATCACCAAAAAATATTTAACAAAACTCATAAATTTTTATTTTATAATTGACCCCATCACATCCTGCATAAAAATTTCCTCGCCTTTAAAATACACTCGTTCCTGCCCGATAAAATACTGGTAATCACCTTGCACGGTAAAAACATATTTAAAATCACCCTCAGAAAATTCCGTAGGACCACGAAACGGCAAACTATCATCAAAATTCATTAATGCCTTTTTTAAAAAAGGAAACGCTTCTTCGTTGAAAAATTTTTCATCAAAATTATCATGACTATGACCTTGATAAGCCATCGCCCAAACCGGAGACCCTTTATAAAAAACCACTTCCCTACCAGGTGCCCAAGTGTTTCCCGCGTAAGAATCATGATAAGAAAAATCACCATCCGTAAATTCATAATCAACATGTCCAGGTAAAATCGCTTCGGCGCAACGATTTTGTTTTTGAATTTCCGCCGGCGCGGCATAAGTATTACGATGTGCCTTGGCGATAAAAGCGATTAAATTTTCTTTGTCCATAAAATTTTTTAAAAATTATTTTTATTTTCCGTGATGAAAATACACCCTTGCCTCAATTTGGTGTTCGCGGCAAAATTCTTTAATCTCGGTTTCCATCTTATCCCAATAATCACTACCACGCGCGTAAATTTTATCATATTCCGTCTGCCATTCCGGGTGGCACGCCGCCAGCCACGCCCCTACCGAAGACTTCACTCCACCGCCTGACAAATTTAAATTTTCAAACATATAAAAATCCGTGCAATGTTTGGTAGCCAAAATTATTTTTTTCCAATCAGTCAGCAACGGTAAAATCGGCCCGATAAAAACATACGTTTTCAAACCGGCCTGATGTAGCTCTTCCAAAGCTTTAATGCGACGCTCCGGTGAGGACGCAGTCGGTTCCAACTCTTGTTGTAACTTTTCATCCAAAGTGGTAATGGTCAAACCGACCTCGCAATCGTCAAACTGTTTTAATAAATCAATATCACGCACAATCAAATCTGACTTACTTTGAATCCCCAATTTCGGACGTAAAGGAATCAATTTTTCCAAAACCCGACGCGTCAGTTGATATTTTCTTTCCAAAGGCAAATATGGATCGGTCACCGAAGCGATAAAAATGGACTTGCCACGATATTTAAAAGTGTTATTCGGAATCAAATCAGGCGCGTTAATTTTCACATCCACAAACTCTCCCCACGGCTCATCATGACCGGTGAATCGCTTCATGAAACGGGCATAACAATACAAACACGCGTGATTACATCCAACATAAGGATTTATCACATAATCCGAATCAGGCAAATTGGATTTGCTGATAATGGACGTCGCTTTAATTTCGTTGATTTTCAACATATTTTTAAATAAACAATTTTTGCCCGACCACCGGATAATCCAAATTGTAACCAAGCAAAAACTGATTGAAATTAATAAAGTTTTCCTTATCCACCACACTCAACTTAATTTTTAAATCACTGCTCGTGCTCAACTGCTTGCAAATATCCAATAAATTTTCCGGTAAATTAATTTTACCCCGCTCACCCACGTTCGCGGCACATTCCGTGCACTGAATTTCTCCCCGATCAAACACAAACCGAGCATCACCGCTAATCTCTTTTTGACAATGCTGACAAGTTCCTTCAAACGACTGATAACCCAACAAATACAGCAAACGGTAAATCATCAAAGCGGTAAAAAAACGACTTTCCAATTCATCTTTAATGGCTTCACCATTTAAAGTTTCCAAAAAATATCTTAATAAATGATACAACTGGGTATCCGGATAATCATTTTTCACCAACTGATTAAAAACCTCAAAAAAATACAAACAAGACGCCAACTTATAATAATTTTCCCAAATATTTTCATAACGTTTAATCTGTTTGGCGCCAATCAAACGTTTGATTTTTTTACCTTGCACATACAAAACTTCTGACACGCTCCCCGGCTCCACATGGGCTGTCAATTTACTAGTAATTTTTCTACCAGACTGCAAAAGAACCCCGACCTTGCCGTATTTTTCCGTAAACAAAATCGCCATCTGATTATCTTTATTGGCCGGACGTTTTAATAACGGTACGGCCGCGCTCAAAAATTCTAATTGCAACATAGTTCATCTAAATAAGCTTGCAAAATCAACATCGCCGCCACGTCATCCTGACGACTGCCACCACGCTTTTTCTGTTCAACCAACAACTGATCGGCCATCTTACTGGTCAATGATTCATCCGCCAACTTGATATTTTCAACGGGAAAAATCGTCGCCAAAGAATTTTTGAAAAGCTCCACTTGTTTTGCCTGCTGATCATTATGCCACTGTGGCCAACCCAAAACGATCTCGTTGATTTGATAATCCTTAAGCACTTTCACCAATTTTTTAAGCAATTCATCCATACCTGGATTTTCCATCAACGCCAAAGGAACGGCCAATTTCAAATCACTATTGGCCAGTGCCAAACCCACGAATTTATCGCCGTAATCTATTCCCAAATAATTCATAATTTATTCTTCAGTAATGATAATAATACCTTCTTCAGTCACCGCCACGGTGTGTTCCCAGTGAGCGGACAAAGAATTGTCGCGCGTGGCAATCGCCCAACCGTCCGCTAAAGTGACGGTTTCGTAATCGCCCACGGTCAACATCGGTTCAATAGCAATCACCAAACCTGGTTCCAACTTCACACGCTGCGCTGACACCGTAAAATAATTTGGCACTTGCGGTGCTTCGTGAACGTCATAACCGACACCATGCCCCACCAAATCCCGCACCACGCCATAACCATGCTTCTCGGCGTGTTTCTGGACAGCGCTGCCAATATCGGCCAAAGTTCCACCGACTTTCATGGCATCAATTCCTAAATATAATGACTCTTTAGTAACTTTAATCAATTTTTTCACTTCCGTCGAAACTTTCCCGACAGCCACGGTTATGGACATATCAGTGTATAATTTTTTGTATTCCATTCCAATATCCAAACTGATAATATCGCCCTCTTTTAAAATCACTTTATCCGAAGGAATGCCGTGAACAATTACATTATTCAAAGAAGTGCAAAGACCGGCCGGATACGGAAAAAGCCCTGGGATTTTATAGTTTTTAAAAGCTGGACGACCGTTAATTTTAGCGATCTCGCCTTCAGCATAACGATTCAACTCCGCCGTGCTGACACCCGGATGCACCAACGCTGCCGTGCGCTTCAAAATACCCGCCAAGAGCTTACCGCCTTCACGTAAAATCTCAATTTCTTGTTTTGACTTCAACTTAATCATTTAATTTAGCCATTATATTCTTAAAAATTTCATCGATTGTTTGTTCACCATCAATATTAAAAATTTTAACATTGTCTAAGTTTTGATAATAATCCAAAACCGGAACAGTTTGTTGATTAAAAATCTCATAACGATTCTTAATAATTTCCGGTTGATCATCAGCTCGCTTTTCCAAAACGCCGGCACAGCTGTCACAAACACCTTCAACTTTTGGTGGATACAAATAAATATTATAGGTTTGGCCACAATCGCTACAAACGAATCTACCGGAAACTCGCTGGACGATACTCTCAAAAGGAATTAACAAATTAACTACCGATAATTCATAACTACCAAAATAATCGCCCAAAAACTTCTCCATTGCTTTGATTTGTGACAAATTCCGTGGATAACCATCTAAGATAAAACCTTTTTGACAATCCGCTTCTTGCAAACGGTCAAACAATACTTCATAAATATATTGATCCGGCACCAAATCACCACGCAACACAAAACTATTAAATTTTTCTCTAAAATCAAGATCTTTTTCCATTTTTACACGCAACAAACGTCCCGTAGAAATATGTGGTATTCCCAAGGATTTTTCCAACATCATTCCCTGAGTACCCTTTCCACTGGATTGCGGCCCAAATAATAAAACCACTCGTACTTTATCCATAAATCCGGTTAATTTTTAATATCTAAATTGTATAATGAAATCGACTGAATGGCAAGATACAAAAAAAAATCGTCCCATTATCGGGACGATTTTTTATATATCAAGAATTCAATTATACTTGATCATAATCACGCATTACCAACTGTGCTTGGATTTGCTTGATGATTTCAATCACCACGCTCACCACGATCAACAAGCTGGTACCGCCTAAACTGACATTGCCCATACTGAAGAAAACCTGAATCAAGAATGGCAAAACCGCGATTAAGCCCAAAAACACCGCGCCAAGCAACAAAATACGATTACTTACATAATGCAAATAATTGGCAGTTTCACGTCCCGGACGAATCCCCGGAATAAAGCCTCCTTGTTTTTGCAAATTATCGGAAATTTTATCAGGATGAAAAATAACCGAAGTATAAAAGTAAGTAAAAGCAATAACCAAGATAAAATACATTGCGGTATAGAAAATCTGATTAGACCACAAATTATTAACACTGGTCGCGAAACTGGCAATCCAAGCGGTTTTAGCGTTGATAAACAATGACGCAATCATCGGCGGAAACATCATCATGGCAATCGCGAAGATAATCGGAATCACACCTGCTTGGTTAACACGCAAAGGCAAATGAGTATTAACGCCACCATACACTTTACTGCCACTCATGTGACGAGTATAACTGATTGGAATATTGCGTTGTCCTTGAGTAATAAAAACCACACCCACGACCGTCGCAATTGCGATAATTCCGAACAAAACCAAGTTCAAAATTTGCGATTTATCAAAGTTAATAATCAACGATTGAATAGTTCCCGGCAAAGCGGAAACGATACCCACGAAAATCAACAAGGAAATACCATTGCCAATCTTCTTTTCACTGATCAATTCTCCCAACCACATCAAGAAGACTGTCCCGGAAGTGATGGCAATCACCGCCAAAAACATTGACCAAGAACTCATATTATCAATTACTTGATAAGGGGAATTTCTTAAGACAGAAATCATACTGAAAGTTTGTACCACTGCCAAAGGAATGGTTAACCAACGAGTATAAGAATTGATTTTTTTACGTCCATATTCACCTTCTTTAGACAACGCTTCCAACTTCGGAACAATCATTGTTAACAACTGCACGATAATCGAAGCTGTAATGTAAGGGGCAACGCCCAACATCATAATGGAAAAATTGCGAATACCACCACCGGAAAACAAATCCAAAAAACCTAAAGCTTGATTGGAATTCAACAAACTGTTTAAGTTTTCAAAATTAATACCGGGGATCGGAATATGAGCGGCAAAACGATAAACGACCAACATTCCCAAGACAAACAAAATACTATTTCGTAAATCTTTCAACTTCCAAATTCTTTTTAATTTGTCCCACATATTTTTCTATTTATTCTTTAATCTCTCCACCCACTCCTTCGATTTTAGCACGAGCAGATTTGGAAAACAAACAACCTTCGAAACTCAATTTTTTAGTCAATTCACCAGTGCTTAAAATCTTAACCGGTTTTTGAGCATCTAAAATCAATTTTTTAGATTTCAAAGAAATTGGATTAACCAATTCTCCGGCCTTATAAGATTTTTCCAAATCACTTAACTTCACAACCTGATTTTGTGGATAAATACTGGTAAATCCCGGTAATTTTGGCGTGCTTAACATCAAATCACGCATACCCATTAATTTTAAGCCACCACGTCCACCAGTACGAGCTTTTTGCCCTTTCACACCACGAGCCGCGGTTGTTCCTTTGCCAGAAGCATTACCACGACCAAGGCGTTTGCTGGTTTTTTTGGAGCCAATTCCAGGGTACAAGTTATGTAAACCCAAGGTCATAAACTTATATTATTTAATAATTAAAACTATTCGTTATCCTTATTTTCAACTGATTTATCAACGATTTTTTTCGCTTTGGCGATTTTCGCGATATCATCAGTGGCCTTAACCTTAATTGATTCTTCATCAATCACCGCTTGTTTGGTCGGCACGACCTTAAAGCTAGTCAAAGCTTCCATCACTGATCGTGAAATATTAATTTTATTATTAGAACCTAAAATTTTACCAACGATGTTTGGCACGCCGGCTAAATCAATAATCATACGAGCAACCCCACCAACTTTAATACCAGTACCAATTGGAGCTGGTTTTAACAAAATTTTAGAGGCTTTATATTTGATGGTAACTTGATTAGGAATAGTACCGTTAACAATCGGCACGATAATCAAAGCTTTTTTCGCTTGAGACACCGCTTTATTGATAGCGATAGTCACATCAGCACCTTTAGCAGTTCCTAAACCAACAGTACCATTACGATCACCGATCGCGACAGTCGCACGGAAACGCATACGTTTACCACCGGCCATCACACGGGTCACGCGAGCCAAATCAATGATTTTTTGCTCAAATTCTTTCTCCGCTTTGGCAGCACCACGAGACGGACCACGACCGCCACGGCGACCGAATCCCTTTCCTCTCTCTTTATTCTCTTGGTTACCTTTCTTAGTTTCTTCCATATTAACTTAATTAAGATTAAAATTTTAATCCGCCTTCGCGGGCACCATCAGCTAATGCTTTGACTCGACCATGATATAAATAACCACCGCGATCAAAAACCACCGCTTCAATTTTCAAAGCTTTAGCCTTTTCCGCGATTAATTTACCTAAAGCCATCGCTTCTTCAGTTTTTGTTCCTTTGAAATCTTTTAATTCCTTGCTGTAAGCGCTAGCCAAGGTCACTCCCTTGGAATCATCAATCAACTGCGCATACACTGTGCGCAAACCACGAAACACACACAAACGAGGAGCGCTCACCGTCCCACTGACGCGGGCACGGACACGACGATGGCGTCGCGCGCGCAAGGCTTGTTTCTGTTTATTAATATTCATAAACCCTTACTTATTAATTATATAAATTATTTAGCGCTCGCTTTACCAGCCTTACGACGAATCACTTCATCAGAATACTTCAAACCTTTTCCTTTGTATGGTTCTGGTTTTTTCAAAGCACGAATATTCGCCGCTACTTGTCCGACCTGATGTTTATCAACTCCCATGATTTTAATCACGTTGTTGTTAACTTCTGCTTTAATGCCTTCTGGCAAAGGAAATTCAACTGGATGAGAAAACCCTAAAGCAAAAACTAATTTTGTTCCTTGCAAATTGACACGATAACCGACGCCGCTCAATTCCAAAGTTTTTTCAAAATATTTGGAAACCCCCATCACCATGTTACGAATCAAGCGAGCGAACAATCCCCATAACGCTTTGTCGCCAACATCATTGGCATCTTTCACAAAAACGCTAAAAGTACTATTATCTTTGTCTACAGTCACGGACACTCGTTCGTGCAAAACTTGTTTCAATTCTCCCAACGGACCTTTAACGGTCACCGTATTTCCATCTACTCGGACTTCAACACCGGCAGGGATGGCCAACGGCTTTTTCGCGATTCTGGACATATATCTTATACTTAGTTATTAAATTCCCTGGTTTATTCAACTTCGCACAAAATTTCACCGCCGATCTTCATCTGTCGAGCTTTCTTATTGGTGAAAATTCCCTTGGAAGTGGAAACAATCGCAATTCCCAAACGATTCAACACGACTGGTAAATCTTTATGGTTGCGATACACACGACGACCTGGTTTGCTTACGCGTGTAATTTTGCTAATCGCAGATTTCTTATTAGCATACTTCAACGTAATTTTAATCATCGGAAAAATATCTTGCACTTTTTCCACGTCAGAAATATATCCCTCATCTTTTAAGATGCGGGCGATTTCCCATTTCAACTTGGAAAACGGCACCAAGACATCTGCCTTCTGTGCTGCACCAGCATTACGCACTCTGGTAAGCATGTCGGCAATTGGATCAGTTATCATAATTTTATTGTCTTATTATTAGTTAAGAGTAAGCTTTACCAGCTAGACTTAGTAACACCGGGCATTTCGCCTCGATTGGCCAACTCACGGAAACAAATACGGCAAACGCCATACTCACGTAAATATCCATGACGACGACCACAACGCCAGCAACGATTAACTTTTCTAGTTGAAAATTTTGGCTGATGCTTAAACGTTTTAGCAATTTGAGCTTTAGTTGCCATAATATTAATTAATTTTATTAATCTTTAAATGGAAAACCCAACAAACGGAACAAGGTTTCCCCCACTTCTTTATTGCCGGCATTAGTTTGCACGGTCACTTCAATACCATGCATGAATTCCACTTCATCAGCACCAATTTCCGGAAAAGCAATAAATTCCTTAAACCCATAATTCAAATTGCCTTGTTTATCAATAATTCTTTTGCTAATACCACGAAAATCGCGAACCCGCGGAAAAGTGATATTTAACAATTTATCCAAAAAATCATACATTCTTTTGCCACGTAAAGTCACCATCATACCAACGACCATTCCTTCTCTTACTTTAAAGTTAGAAATGGATTTGCGTGCTCTGGTTTTAACCGGCTTTTGCCCGCTGATGCGAGTCAAAACGCTTTCCGTCACATCCAAAAATTTGGCGTCACGTTTGGCAGAATTGATACCGACATTCAAAACCACTTTTTTAATTTTAGGAACAGCATTAAGATTTGTATATCCAAACTTTTCCTTTAATGCCGGAACGATTTCCTTATTATATTTTTCCATTAAACGCATAAGCTTCTTGCTTTAAAGTTATTATTAATCAATCGCTGTCTGACATTTTTTACAAATTCTCACGCGTTTCTTGTCATCAGTCAATTGAATGCCTACTCGACTATTTTTTTTGCATTTAGGACATAACAATTGAACATTGGAAATATCAATGGGCGCGAAAAATTGAATCTTTTGACCACCTTGCCCGCTTTGTTTAGCACGCAAATGTTTGAAAGAAATGTTGACACCTTCCACCACGATACGATTTTCCTTAGCTAAGATTTGGGTCACTTTTCCTTCTTTACCCTTATCTTTGCCGGCAAGCACCGCGACGGTATCACCTTTCTTAATTTTAAATTTCATATTCTTGATCTCTTATTATAAATTATTTATAGAACTTCAGGAGCCAAGGAAATAATTTTGTTAAAACCTTTGCTTCTTAATTCTCTGGCGACTGGACCAAAAACACGAGTTCCTTTCATTTCTTTACTGGTTTTATCAACAATCACGGCAGCATTATCATCAAAACGAACAACCGTACCGTCAACTCGTTTAATATCTTTTTTGGTGCGCACAATCACCGCGTGAACCACATCGCCCTTTTTTACCATACTATGTGGTTGCGCTTCCTTAATTGAACAGGTAATGATATCACCGACATGGGCATAACGACGCTTGTTGCCTCCCAACACCTTGATACATTGCAATTGTTTCGCGCCGGTATTGTCCGCCACCTGCAACCAGGATTGAACTTGAATCATATATTTATACTTAATTATTTATCTAACGATTTCTACCAATCGCCATCGTTTATCCTTACTCAAAGGACGACACTCCACGAAACGAACGACGTTGCCCACTTTCGCTTCGTTATTCTCACTGTGAACTTTATAGCGCTTACTCACTTTCACGCGCTTTTTGTAAATCGGATGCATTTTAAAGGTTTCCACTAAGACGACCACGGTTTTATCCATCTTGTCGCTCACCACTAAACCCTCAAAACTTCTATCCTTTTTGACAATTTTAGCTTCTGTCATATGGAATTATTTAATATTATTTAATTCTTTATCTCTTAAAATAGTTTTGATACGGGCAATTGTCCGACGAGCTACCGTGAACTCATGCATGGTATTCAATTGATGAACGCCTGCTTTAAATTGCAACTGATTTAATTTCAATTCTTGGCTGGCTAAAATTTCTTTTAGCTCATCAATGGTTTTATCTTTTAATTCGTCCATTTTCATAATAATTGAAATTAATGTTTAGAGACTAATTTCGCTCGCAATGGTAATTTGTGAGCGGCCAAACGCAAAGCTTCTTTGGCATCGCTTTCCGGAACACCACCAATTTCAAACATCACTGTTCCCGGCTTCACTACCACCACGTAAAATTCCAAACTACCTTTACCAGAACCCATTACAGATTGTTCACCCTTACGAGTTACTGGCTTATCAGGAAAAATTCTAATCCAAATTTGACCACTGCGCTTCACAAAACGAGACATCGCGCGACGGGCTGCTTCAATTTGGCGAGAATTAACCCAAACATGGTCTAATGACTTTAAACCATAATCGCCAAAGCTTACTTCCAAGGAACGACTCGCTACTCCCTTATTGCGAGAACGACCCTTTTGCCATTTGCGATGTTTTACCTTATTTGGGATCAACATATTATTTATCTCTTATTTATTTAATTAAAATTATTCCGCTTTGACATTACGTCGAGGACGAAACGCTCGTTTTTTGGTATCACCACGACCTTCTTTTTCAGACACATTTTGAACTACGCCAGAGAAAATATCTCCTTTATAAATCCAAACTTTGATACCAATTGCCCCGTAAATGGTATTAGCCACGCCCTGTGCATAATCAATATTAGCACGCAAAGTCTGTAAAGGAATTTTACCAGCACTCAAAACTTCGCGGCGAGCAATTTCCGCACCATTCAAACGTCCGGACACAGAAACTTTAACCCCCTTACCACCGGCGCGTTCCACTTTACCAATGGCTTGTTTCATCACTTTTCGGAAAGGAACACGTTTTTCAATTTCTGCTGCCACACCCTGTAAAACTAATTCAGCATTCAAGGCTGGCTTGGAAACTTCCAAAATATTAACTTCCAAATTAACTTTTTCACTGGCGAAAAAATTATATTTGATTTTCTTTTTCAAATCTTCAATTCCAGCACCACCCTTACCGATCAATACCCCCGGCTTGGCAGTATAAATATTGACCACCAAAGAATTGGCGGTTTTTTCCATACCAATTTTGGAAATGGAAAAATTCTTTAATTCTTTTCTTAAAAAATCCTTAATCTTAATATCTAAAGATAAAGCCTTTTTATAATCACTTTTTCGAGCAAACCATTTGGAGTCCCAGGTGAAAATGGAGCTAAGACGATATCCCTTTGGATTGACTTTTTTACCCATATTATTTCAATTATTTATTACTATCTTCAGCTTTTTTAGTGCGAGTAGTTTTGGCACCGGCGGTCTTTTTGACAGTGGCTTTTTTCACAGCCGCTCCGGTAGCCTTACGACCACGCTTCACTTCTTTTTTCACCTCGACTTTTTCTTCTGATTTGACTTCTTCACTCACTTGAGCAGTTTTGTTGCTCACCGGTTCCAAACCAACAACAATATTGCTGCCTCGTTTACGAACTGGAGTGGCCCGGCCCATCGCCTTAGGCATCCAACGCTTATAAGTCAAACCTTCGTTTACAAAAATTTCACGAACTACAAAATCCTTATCATCCAAATTATAATTATGCTTAGCATCAGCCATCGCAGTTTTGATTAATTTGGAAATCGGCAAAGCCGCTTGCTTGTTAGCAAATTGCAAAATTGCCAAAGCATCGCTGGTCTTTTTTCCACGCACCAAATTCGCGACCAAGCGAACTTTACGTGAAGCAATGCGACAATTGTTTAAGGTTGCTTTAATCATCATATGTCAACAATTAATAATTTGATTATTTTTTCTCAGGAGCTTTGGCAGCTGCTTTCCCGCCATGGCTCACGAATTTACGAGTGGGAGAAAATTCACCCAACTTGTGTCCGACCATATCTTCAGTGACCAAAACTGGTAAATGTTCTTTGCCATTATGAACACCAAAAGTGTAAGCAACCATCTCCGGGGTGATAGTACAATCACGAGACCAAGTCTTGATGATACCATCATTCGGTTTTCGTTTAGAGACCTTTTGTAAGATCTTTGGATCAACGTAAGGACCTTTCTTTAATGATCTAGTCATATTATTATATTATCTTAATTATTTACCTCGACGACGCTTAACAATCATTTGATTGCTCTTACTCTTTGGCAAACGAGTCTTAACACCCATCGCCTTCTTACCCCACTTGGTTTTCGGAGCACGCAAACCGATTGGATTATGACCTTCACCACCACCATGTGGATGATCAACTGGGTTCATCGCTTTACCAGTAACAGACGGGCGAATCCCCATATGTCGTTTGCGACCAGCTTTACCCAAACGAATATGCATATAATCTAAATTACCAACTTGACCGATAGAGGCCATGCTGGTTTTAGGAACCAAACGCATTTCACCGGAAGGCAATTTCAATTGAGCGGTATTTCCTTCCATCGCCATAAATTGAACCATCGCACCGGCACTACGAGCAATCTTAGCACCACGACCAGGAATCAATTCCACACCATAAACCATTGTACCCATTGGCAACTTTTCCAATGGTAAACGGTTACCAATTTCAATCGGTGCATTTTTCTTAGAACTCAACACGGTTTGACCGACTTTCATGCCAACCGGAGCAATGATATAACGCTTCTCACCATCACGATATGCCAACAAAGCAATTCGAGAATTACGATTTGGATCATACTCAATGGTCTTTACCACCGCTGGAATATCATATTTATCTTGTTTAAAATCAACTTCACGATAAAATTTCTTAACGCCACCACCTTGATGACGAACAGTAATTTTACCTTGTGCATTACGTCCACTCTTTTTCTTCAAAGCAGACACCAAGCTTTTTTCCGGCTTGCGACTGGTGACGTCATCACAGGCATCAACGCTGGCAAAGCGTCGACCGGCCGTAGTTGGTTTGTACTTCTTAATAGACATATATCTGTGATTAAACTTTTATTAAATTATTGCATTAAATCAATCTTGTCCTCTTTTCGCAAAGTGACAATCGCTTTACGAAAATCTTGTTTGCGGCCACGGACTTTGCCACGACGAACGGTCTTACCTTTCACGGAAACAATGTTCACGCTCAACGGTTCAACCTTGTACAAATTCAAAATCGCTTTCTTGATTTCCGGCTTATTAGCCTTAGCAGTGACCAAAAAAACATACTTGTTGTCACCGGCCAAATAACTACTCTTTTCAGTAATAAATGGAGCGACAATAATATCTTTGACATTGATATCGTATTGTTTCTTGGTATCGATATTCTTAGCCATAACTTTATCTACTTAAAATAATTATAATTTGTAAGTCTTTTCAATGACTTCCACCGCGGCTTCCAAGACCAAAACCGTGTTGTAATTCAAAATATCCACACAGTTTAAAGAATCCGCCAAAATGACCTTAACATTTGGCAAGTTATCACAAGCCTTAACGATTTTTTGATCTTGTTTTGGCAAAACCAATAAAACCTTTTTTTGAACTGGTAAGTTTTTCAAAGCTTGTAACATTTCTTTAGTCTTGATCGCTGATAATTCCAATTGATCCAATAACAAGAAATTCTTATCATTGATTTTATCAGCCAAACACATATATAAAGCGCGAACCTTCATCTTTTTATTGATCTTTTTGGTCAAATTTTCTTCATTACGTGGACCAAAAGTGGTACCACCACCCACCCATAACGGAGAGCGCGTGGAACCGGCACGAGCGCGGCCAGTGCCTTTTTGTTTCCATGGCTTTTTACCACCACCGGACACTTCGCCACGGGTCTTGGTATGAGCAAATGGATAACGAGCATTAGCTAATTGCGCTTCCACCACCTGGTGAACTAAAGCCACACTGGGCACCATGCCAAAAAATTTGTCATTTAATTCTTTTTCTCTCACGACTTCACCTTTGACATTGTAAACATTTACTTTAAGCATATATTTCTCATCTATCATTTATTTAAATTAAGCGGCAATAATTTTCACCAAGGTATTTCTGGAACCTGGAATACTACCTTTGATATATAATAAATTTTTCTCTGGATCGACTTTTACAATTGATAAATTACTGATGGTAATTTGATCGCCACCCATGCGACCACCCATACGAGTCCCTTTAAATACATGGGCGATTCCTTTGGCACCGACAGAACCAGAATGTCTTTCTTGGTCCTTGTTACCATGACTAGCACGACCACCGGCAAATTTATGGCGTTTCACCACCCCTTGAAAACCTTTTCCTTTGGAGGTTCCCACCACTTTAATTTTTTCTCCGGCATTAAAAATATCTGCTTTAATTTCATTACCAACTGTTAAAGCTTCGCCGTTTGCATTTTTTAAAACAAATTCTCGTAAATAGCGGTAAACTTTTTCACCCGCTTTTTTCATGTGACCGGCTTCCGGTCGGGTAACCTTTCGTTTCTCAATAAAGGCAATTTGAACTGCATCATAAGAATCGGTTTGCTTGTTTTTGATTTGTGTAACAACACAAGGACCGGCTTGTACGACGGTCACTGGAACTTGCTGCCCCGCTTCATTGTAAAGATGCGACATTTCTAATTTTTTGCCCAGGATAAACTTCATAATCGTTTTCTTTAATAAATAAAATAATCGAGGATACATAGCCCCGATCATAAACTAAAAATAATCAACACTTACTCAAAACACTTAACGAATTGTAATTTTTCTTAGCTTAAATTGTTGGGGGTATATCCTTTTTTATCAAAAAACTCGCTGGCATTACCATTTCTGGATTACCAATGTTTTTCTTGATAAAACTAATTAATTAAAATAACTACTACTTAATTAAATTTACAACTTGATTTCCACATCAACGCCGGCCGGTAAACTCAAGTTCATCAATGCATCAACGGTGTTAGCGGAAGGATTGATAATATCAATCAATCTTTTGTGAGTGCGAGATTCAAATTGATCTCTGGCATTTTTATGCACAAAAGTAGAACTATTCACGGTGACAATTTTCTTGTCAGTTGGCAACGGAATAGGTCCTTGCACCACAGCACCGGTTCGCGCGGCTGTTTCAATGATAGTCATTGAAGCCTGATCGATAACCTTGTTGTCATACGCCCGAATCTTGATACGGATTCGTTGTTTCGTTTCTTTCTTAGACATTTGTTAAATTACTTAAAAATTTGAATTAATCTTAATTGAAAACTTCAAAAATTGCAAGTGGTCTTTAAAACCACTATACCCTTGCCATCATTAGACAGCAAGGGCATTAGTGATATCAAAAACTATTTGATAATCTTGGTCACCGCACCCGCGCCGATGGTACGACCACCTTCACGAATAGCGAAACGCATCTTTTCTTCCATAGCAACCGGAGACATCAATTTAACCTTTAAGTTAACGGTGTCGCCAGGCATCACCATTTCAGTGCCTTCTGGCAAAGTCACATCACCGGTAACATCGGCGGTACGCACAAAGAATTGTGGTTTGTATCCGCTGAAGAACGGTTTATGACGACCACCTTCCGCTTGAGTTAAAATATAAACTTCGGTTTCAAATTCAGTATGAGGAGTGATTGAACCTGGCTTAGCCAAAACTTGACCACGTTCAATATCATCTTTCTTGGTACCACGCAACAAAATACCAGCATTATCACCGGCTTCACCGTGATCCAAGCTCTTGTTAAACATTTCAATACCGGTAACAGTGGTTTTGCTAACAGCTTCAGCCAAACCGACGATTTCAATTTCATCGCCGACTTTGATTTGACCACGTTCGATACGACCGGTCACCACAGTACCACGACCTTCAATGGAGAAAATATCTTCCACCGGCATCAAGAACGGTTTTTCAACGTCACGTTGTGGGGTTGGAATATATTCATCCAAGGATTTCAACAAATCCCAAATTGGTTTAGCAGCCGCTTCGTCAGTTGGATTTTCCAAAGCTTTCAAAGCAGAACCACGAATAATTGGAGTGGTATCGCCAGGGAACTTGTAAGAACTTAACAAGTCACGAATTTCCGCTTCCACCAAGTCCACCAATTCCGGATCATCCACCATATCAACCTTATTCATGAAAACAATGATATAAGGGACGCCGACTTGTCGAGCCAACAAAATGTGCTCGCGAGTTTGAGGCATTGGACCATCAGTGGCGGCCACGACCAAAATCGCGCCATCCATTTGAGCGGCACCAGTGATCATGTTTTTCACATAGTCAGCATGGCCCGGACAGTCAATGTGAGCATAGTGACGAGTTTCACTACGATATTCCACATGAGCGGTATTAATGGTAATACCACGAGCTTTTTCTTCCGGAGCGGAGTCAATTTCACCCACGCTCTTCATTTTAGGAGCAAAACCTTTAGTCGCCAAAACTTGCAAAATGGCGGCGGTTAAGGTTGTTTTACCATGGTCAACGTGACCAATAGTACCCACATTCACGTGTGGTAAAGAACGATCAAATTGTTCTGCCATATTTATTTCTTCTAGTTAGTTAAACGTTTTAACGTTTAATATTTTAATTAATTAACTTAGAACAAAAAAAACAAAAAACATTTTTTTGTTACCCTTGCAAAATTCTTTCCCATTATAACACATCAATTTTTTTTTGCAAGAGAGAAAAACCCTTGTCTTTATTGGTTTTTCTTAATAATTTCTTCAGCGATATTACGTGGAACTTCAATATAATGATCAAATTCCATATTATAGCTAGCACGTCCTTGAGATTTGGAACGTAAATCAGTGGCATAACCAAACATTGAAGCCAACGGCACCATCGCGTGAACCACGCGAGCAGTTCCCCGTTGTGTCATTTCAGTAATCTGACCACGACGACTGTTCATATCACCGATAATATCTCCCATGTATTCTTCCGGAGTAACGATTTCCACCTTCATAATCGGTTCCATTAAGACGATACCGGCCTTCATACAAGCTTCCTTGAAAGCCATCGAACCGGCAATTTTAAAGGCCGCTTCAGAAGAGTCAACATCATGGTAAGAACCATCGAAAACGTCAACTTCCACATCCACCACCGGATAACCGGCTAAAATACCTTTATCCAAGGACTCCTTAATGCCTTTTTCAATCGGGTTGATAAATTCTCGAGGAATAACACCACCCTTAACTTCATCGTTAAAGCGGAAATGGACACCGTCTTCCTTTAACGGACGAACCTTCAACCAACAATGACCGTATTGACCACGACCACCGGATTGACGAATGTATTTGCCTTCTGCTTCAGCTTCTTTGGTAATAGTTTCACGATAAGACACTCGTGGGCTACCAACATTAGCTTCCACACTAAATTCGCGGCGCATACGATCAACGATAATATCCAAATGCAATTCTCCCATACCGGCAATTTCTGTTTGTCCGGTTTCTTCGTTAGAACTGACTCGGAAAGTCGGATCTTCTTCCGCTAATTTCTGCAAAGCCACACCCATTTTCTCTTGATCAGCTTTAGTTTTTGGTTCAATCGCCAAAGAGATAACCGGTTCCGGAAAGGTAATTTCTTCCAAAACAATCGGTGCTTTTTCATCACACAAAGTGTGACCGGTCTTAGTATCTTTTAAACCGATAATTGCGACGATTTCGCCGGCATAAGCTTCATCAATTTCCTCACGAGAATTGGAATGCATACGCACCAAACGACCAATTCTTTCCTTATTGCCAGTATTGGCGTTCATAACATAAGTACCACTCTGCAATTTACCGGAATATAAACGATAAAAAGTCAAACGACCGACATAAGGATCAGTGGCAATCTTAAAGGCTAAACCAGACAATGGTTCATCATCAGAAGCCAAACGAGTGATTGATTCTGAAGTTTTTGGATCAGTACCGGTCACCGGAGGAACATCCAACGGAGATGGCAAGTACTTCACCACCGCGTCCAACATCAATTGAACGCCGGTGTTTTTTAAAGCACTACCAGCCATTACCGGATATAAAGTATTGGAAATCACGCCTTTACGTAAAGCGGCATGAATTTCATCTTCGGTAATTTCCTTGCCTTCCAAATATTTATTGGTCAAATTTTCATCAACCTCAACAATAGCTTCAATCATTGTGGCACGTAACTGTTCAGCCTGGGCTTTTAATTCTTCCGGAATTGGAACTTCCACAATATTTTCACCGCTCTTACCTTCAAAGTGATAGGCTTTCATAGTGATCAAATCAATCAAACCTTTAAAGGTATCAGCTTGACCAATGGTCATTTGAATAGCAAAAGCCTTATCTGACAAACGTTCGCGAATGGAATTCAAACTCATAATGAAATCCGCACCCAATTTGTCCATTTTATTCACAAAAGCAATACGGGGAACAATGTATTTATCAGCTTGACGCCAGACGGTCTCAGATTGCGGTTCCACGCCCTGAGAGGCATCAAACACCGCCACCGCACCATCCAAAACACGCAAAGAACGTTCCACTTCCACGGTAAAGTCCACGTGGCCGGGAGTATCAATCAAATTAAGTCGATGATTCTTCCAAAAACAAGTGGTCGCAGCAGAAGTGATAGTAATACCACGTTCACGTTCCTGCTCCATCCAGTCCATGGTGGCCGCCCCTTCGTGCACTTCACCGATCTTATAATTACGACCGGTGTAAAACAAAACACGCTCGGAAACCGTGGTTTTACCGGCATCAATGTGCGCCATGATACCGAGATTTCTAGTCTTATCCAAAGGATATTGTCTAGGCATAAATTTTTTATTTTCGCTTAATATTAAAATTAAAAACGAGCTAAATGAGCAAAAGCACGGTTGGCTTCAGCCATACGATAAACGTCTTCTTTCTTCTTGATAGTCGCACCAGTGCCATGGAAAGCGTCCAACATTTCTTCCAATAAACGCTTATACATCGCTTTACCCTTACGAGCACGAGCGGCATCAATCAACCAAGTAAACGCTAAATAATAACGGCGATTGCCACGAACCGGCAACGGAATTTGGTAATTGCTACCACCGACGCGACGGCTCTTGACTTCCACCATTGGAGTCACTTTTTCTAGTAAAACATCTAGAAATTCTTGAGCATTTTTAATGTTTTCAGCACCTTCAATCTTTTTTTCCTTTAATAAACGATCGATCTCATTCATCACATCATAAATAATGCCTTGAGCAATGGTCTTTTGACCATCTAACATAATATAATTGATGAATTTAGCAATGACGATGCTATTATATTTTGGATCTGGTAAAATTTCTCTTACCGGAGCTTGTTTTCCTCGCATAAATATTGTCCAATTAAATGATTAATAGCTTATTTTTTGGCTCTTTTAGCACCATATAAAGATCGACCTTGTTTTCGATTAGCCACTCCCTGAGTATCATAAACACCACGAACAATGTGATAACGCACACCAGGTAAGTCTTTTACCCTACCACCTCGCAATAAAACGATGGAGTGTTCTTGCAAATTGTGACCTTCACCTGGGATATAGGCCAATACTTCTTGTCCATTAGACAAACGCACTTTGGCGATTTTACGCAAAGCGGAGTTTGGCTTCTTTGGAGTAGTGGTATAAACCTTCACACAAACGCCTCGTTTAAAAGGAGAGCCGTTTGGCAAAACCGTGATTTTACGACGCAAAGTGTTATACACCGATTGCAAAGCCGGAGTTTTGGATTTCTTCTTGGCCTGGGTGCGTGGTTTGCGCAATAATTGATTAATTGTAGGCATAGTAATTTTTTCTCTACTAAAATTATAAAATAAAAAAGACTTAAACCAGCCACGATTTAAATCAGAAGTCTCGCAACACATTCATTTGTTACACCTTAAATGAATATGAGCGCTCAAACAAACTTCACAAGCAGTACAAAAAATATAATATAAGAAAATTCTCAAGCTGTCAAATCCGCCGCCACCATGACTTTCTTCATAATTTTATCAAAAGCCTCTACCACTTTTCTAAAATCAGACAACTCAAAACGTCCCTGTGCTTGTAAATCATCATAAACTTCAAGTAAATGATTTATTCTCAAAGGATATCCTTGTTTGATGTAACGAGCATAATAATAATAAACAGCCTTTAAAAGATCTTCGTCAATTTCCAACAACAGAATGATTTGTCGTCGTAACCAGGATTGCCACAAAGGCTCTGTTCCATGGGGCAAAGACCGTAACAAATTTTCCCACTGCTCGGGGCGGGGGCGGAGGGGACTTAAACGCAAGTAAAAAGACAATTCATCAAATAAAAATTTTTGATATTTAGACAAAGTATCATCTGGTAAACGATCAAAATAATTCTTCAATTCAATCAACGAGAACAAAGGCGAATCCAACAAATCCATAATTCCCAATTCGGAACTTTGCTGTGCCAATTGAAACATCGGAAGATATTCAAGATCTCCATAATCAACCTGCTCCAATTCCCCCACTGTCGTTTGTGGATCAGGAATACTCATAAAAATTTGGATTTTTATTTTCCTTAAATCAATTTCATTATATAAAAAAAAGCCGCTTCTGACAAACGAAGAGAATTTTAACGAGAATTAGCTCTTAAAAAGAACATAAAAAAAATTATAAAATTTTTTAAAATCTGATATAATAACAAAAACCTTAAAAAAATAAAATATATGACAGAAACAATCAAAACTATAAATGATTTTGAGCAGCAAAAACAAAAATTTGGGAAAATGCTAAAAGAAATTACCGAGAGCCACATCACGACTGAAAATATTAATAATTTTGCCAATACAGCGCTCAATAAATTGATTGAACTAAACGACGAAATAACCTCAAGTTATAAAAATATTTCTACCGAGAGGTCCTCTGGAAAACGGCTCGAAGACCTGGCTTATGATTTCTATCAAATTAATAGGATTGATGATTTATTAACGACAATACAGCAAAAATATCAACAAATTGAAGAATTAAAACTGTTCATATTCAACGAAACAAAGATGGACCCGCGGGTTTTTGTCCCTGCTAGCCAAAAAGACATGTTCCAAACAGCCAAGGGTGACACAACGTGGGAAAGAAAAAAGAACATCCCCCGCTTAATTATGCTTTTATATCTACTAGAAAATGATTTCGGTATTCCTAAAGAAAACGTCAAATTAACAGAAGGAGTTACCCTAAATACACAAATGCGAAAAGAACCATATTTTAGAATTGAAATTGATGATTTACAAAAATTAATTTATATCTGTATCGAAGAAGGAAACGTGACCTATATTTTTGACCAAAAAGAATTAAAACAACTTGGTGTACAAACTGAAACTCTAGATGAAAAAAGCAAAAAAGAACGCCGTAAAATGCTAACAAAAAACCCGCAAATGGGGACCAAAATAAATCAAAGTAAGTATTGGAGGGAAAGAATGACTAAGCTACTTTCAAGTGAAGATTTAAATTATCTTGAAAACAACCCGGAAAAAGAGCTAAAACCAATTTTCGATTTACAAAAACAAGAACCAGTACCTAAAATATCAACTGATAAAAATGATGAATGGTATGGTTTTTATACTGACGAAAATGGCGAGCACTGGGGAACATCCGATGCCTTATGCGCAAAACTGAAAATTGGCAATAATACTTACAAAAAATTAATCCGAAAATATAAAGACAAACTCAAAACAAAATTAGTTGCAACGACCAAAAACGTCCGATTCAATCTACACTCGCTTCAAAACATGCAAGAAATTTGTGATTTGCAAAAATATATCGAGTACGAAAGAACAAATACGGAAGATGATGATGAATGGGAAAATTTTTTTGACGATGGACAGGGAGGGCACTGGGCTTCAATTAGCACAATAGCAAAAAAATTAAGAGAAAATCCAAATACGATCACAAACAATATTTTGAACAAAAACAAAACTACATCCCCATACTCATTTGCAAGCAAAAAAATTCTTGACTCTAGAAATAGTGAGATTACCGCCTATAAATACGAGGACATTGAAAATGCTGATTTTATAAAAGAGAAAGAAGGCATTCCTCAAGTCGCAAAAATAGATAATGAAAAACTAAATCAATTTGCAAATTTTTACACTGACGAACAGGGAAACCTTTGGGGAACTGCAAGTGCAATCGCCAAAAAACTTGAGACCAATTGGTCGACACTCAAAAATGCTATAAAAAAACACAACATCAAACCAATAGATATTATTGATGCCTACGGACACTTACAAAAAAATGGTGGATATCCTTTAAAAGAAATTGAAAAAATATTTCGTCGATAAATCACAACTTCTTATTAATTGACAAATGTTGCTTTAAAGAAAACCGCCAATCAGGGAGGGCGGGATATTTTGTGTTTAAAAGGATGGAATATGGGGGGCGCTTGGCTGGACGAACAAATTGACTGGAATCAACCGCCTCCAAATTAACCTTAATTCCGGAAATATTAAAAATTTCTTGGGCAAAATCATACCAAGAAATTCCTGGAATCTCTCCACCATTAACTTCATTAACACCATGATAAATTCCCCAAGGATAAAAACCCTCAAGTAAACCGTAAACCATTTGTGCCAAATCTTCAGCATAAGTCGGACGACCGATTTGATCATTGACCACTTTTAACAAAGGTTGAGTTTGTGCCAAATTTAACATTGAACTGACAAAATTCGGACCAAATTCTCCGTAAAGCCAGGAAATTCTAATCAAATAATACTTATTCAAATTATTGATAACCTGACACTCACCGGCCAATTTTGATTGTCCATAAACATTCAAAGGTCCATATTCAATGGATTGTTCATCATAACCAAGTGCTCTATCACCACGGAAGACATAATCAGTGGAAATATGAATTAAGGGAATGTCCAAAGCTTTAACGGCCTTAACCAAATTAGCCACGCCCAACTCGTTGACCGCGAACGCCAAATCCTTCTCCGTTTCAGCCGCATCCACTTTAGTATAAGCAGCGGCGTTAATTACAAAATCCGGTTTAACATTCAAAATTGCGGCCTGCACCGCTAATTCATCTGTCAAATCCAAAGTATCTTGAGTACTAGGAATTACTTCATATTTTGTTTTGGAAAACAAACGTAATAAAGACTGACCGAGCATACCGCCGGCCCCACACAGAAAAATCTTCATAAACTATATAAAAAAATTAATAACTAGAATTTTTTGGAATATTTACCAATAATTGGCAATTCTTTGGCTTCACCTTGAGAAGCATTGATGATACCGATAATCGCCAAAGCCAAAATTCCCAAAGAAAAAACTGTCGAAATCAAACTAATAAAACCCCACATGGACCAAGGCAAAATTCTCCATAATAACCAATAGCCAATATACAAAGCGACACCGGCTAAAAACAAAACCAAACCTTGTTTAGCATGATACATCGCGAACTTGCTATCTTTGGCCGCCAAATAAGGCACCAACCAAATAATATAAGCCATAATGGCCATAACTTTATTCTTTTCCGCATCTTCTTTAGTGAACACTTCATTTACAACCTTTTTTTCTTGTTGATTTTGCTCTTCCATAAAATAATTTTTAAAAATTAAAATAAGCTTCGCTAATATTATAGACGGAAATTACAGAAAAAAGAAGTTGACAAAATTTGGAAAAATATTTATAATTTCAATGTTTTCTAACAACCAAGCCGCCTCCGCCACAAATGGCTTCGGCGCGCTAAAAAGGAGAGGAAAATGGAAAAAATTTATCACCCCACACCCGAAGAGTGC
>DYGC01000005.1 GCA_020724925.1 Candidatus Paceibacter sp. | reverse complement strand
CGGCGAAATCCCCCGCAAGCGCTCTACCGCCGGCGCCAACACCGACACAAAATAATCCAAATCTTCCTTGCTCACACCCCGCCCCCACGAAATGCGCAAACTCCCGTGAGTTTTCTCCGGCGGAATTCCCATGGCCGCCAAAACCGGCGAACCATGCAAAGACCCGGAAGCACAAGCTGAACCGGTGGACACAGCGATTCCCGCATCATCCAAAATAAATAATAATGATTCCCCTTCCACGCCCTCAATGCCCAAATTCAAATTATTGGGCAAACGAGCGGACAAAGATCCATGGACACGGTAATTATTCAAATTATTTTCCAACAACTTCAACAAATGATCTTGCAATTCTTTAGCCGCATTATAATTGGCTTCTCGCTCGGCGCGCGCCACGCGGCAGGCCTCGCCCATCGCCACGCTCGCGAAGACATTGGATGTTCCCGGGCGCTTGCCACGTTCCTGGTGACCGCCGAACATCAAATTAGCCGGCACGGTTTTACCGTTTACCGCCAAAACACCAATGCCTTTCGGGCCATATAATTTATGACCGGAAACAGTCGTAAAATCCAAATGATTATCTTTTATATTCAATGGCAAATACAAGGCCGCTTGACTGGCATCACTGTGAAAATAAAGTTGTTGCCCCTTAGCCTTACGTTGCGCCACAACTTCGCCGATTTCTTTAATCGGCTGAATGGTGCCCACTTCATTGTTGGCAAACATCACTGACACCAAAACCGTTTCATCACGCAAAGCCGCTTCCACCGCACTCGCTTCAATAATACCTTCGGCGGTCGGCTGCACATAAGTAATTTCCACTTGCGACTGCTTGGCCAAAAAATGACGAGCCGCTTCCATGATGGACGGATGCTCAAAAGCGGAAATGACAAAATGCAAAACTTGATTGGGCCGCGCTTGGCGCATCATTTTATAGACACCCTGCAAAACCCAATTATTGGCTTCGGTCGCGCCTGAAGTGAAATAAATATTAGAACTTTCCAAATCCAAAAACTCGGCGATTTTTTTACGACCATCTTCCAAAGCACTTTGTGCCCGTCTACCAAAAGTATGCAAAGAATTAGCATTGCCAAAATCTTCACACAAATATGGCAAAGCCAAATCGCGTGCTCGTTCATCCAACGGCGAAGTGGCGGCAAAATCCAAATAAACGTTTCTTAATTTACTCATAAATTTAACGCTTAAACTGATTCAGCTTCATCCTCTAACAAACGCACTTCTTTGACTTCCGGCACTTCGTCACGCAACGGCGCTTCAATACCGGCTTTCAAAGTCATTTGACGGAAAGGACACATGCGGCAGTGACCGCTTAATTTTACGGACACCACGCCACTCTCTTTATCAAAATCCACAAATTGAATATCACCGCCGTCCATCAATAAAGTCGGACGAACTTTTTCTTCAATGATATTTTCAATTTTTTCTTCCAATTTCAATTGATCGTTCATAATTTTGAATATTTATGAATAATTATTTATGACTTTCTTCATACTCTTTGATGGCGTTGTGCAAAGCATCAATAGCCAACATTGAACAGTGAATTTTCGCGTCCGGCAAACCGCCCAACTCCGCCACCACCATATCACGATTGATTTGCTTGGCTTCTTCCAAAGTCTTTCCTTTGGCCAATTCGGTCAAAACCGAAGTGTTGGCAATCGCCGCCACGCAACCCAAAGTTTCAAACTTAATGTCTTCAATCCGATTATCCACGATTTTCAAGTATAATTTCATAATATCACCGCAGACCGGATTGCCGACTTGGGCGCTGGCATCAGAATTTTCCATGGAACCCTGATTGCGCGGATTCTTAAAATGATCAATCACTTTTTCGTTGTACATATATTTTTTACTTATGATTAATTTTCTTATTGACTAAGGATTGTAAATTTAATTTTTGCAAAGATTTATCAATCGCCACATAAACTTGATCCCAAACTTCTTTGGCCAAACAATGACTGGCTTGGCACTTTTCCGCTTGGCATTTATAGGGATACAAATCACTTTCCAGCGCCTCAAAAATATCTTTAATGGTGATTTGCTTGGCCGGTTTTGCCAAAGCATAACCGCCGTAACGACCTCGTCCGCTCTTTAGCAAACCGGCGACGCGCAACTGACGCAAAACTCTTTCCATATAGTCGTCGGAAAAATAATGCTCGTCGGTCAACTCCGGCAATGACAAAAGCGCCCCTTGATACTTTTGGGCTTCGGCCATTTTAATCATTGCTTGCAGGCCATAGGCACTGGCAACGGAAAATTGCATAAAATTTCAGTTATTTAAAATCCGACCATACAGGTCGGATTTATTGTAGTATGCTTTTAGGAAAATGTCAAAGCCTATTTTTGAGATGATTCCAAGCGCAACAAAGCCCGATAAAGATCCCAATAACCCCTAATAATAGTCGGTTTTGCACTAACCGGAAAACGTTTTGTTTCTTGAACATTGCCCGCCACCGAAGCATCAACTTGACCGGCAGGCTTCCAATAAGGTTCCAAGACACTCAACCATTCCTCATGTTCATATTTTTTATACAAGGCTTCCAAGCTCTCCGAAATTATTGAGGCCAAAATATTAGACAAATCATCCCAGTGTTGATTCAAATCCGGCAAAGCATCACCTGTTTTATAATTAACAATCAGATAAAACAAAGCACTCTTTTGAGCAAGTGCTAATTGTTCTTTAAAAGATTGGGCAATCACATCATCTTGCAAAGCCGTGGACAAAAATTCAAAATTATCCTTATTAAAAGCAAATTCCGAAGTTTTTCTTTCCGGCAAAGTTTCCTTGACCGGAGCACCGACTAAAGGATTTGCCGGGGACGTGGGCACAGCAGCCTCTTCCTCCTCTTCCTCCTCTTCCTCCTCACCACCTTCTTCTATTTCCTCTTCCTCTTCCGGCAAAATTGGCTCATCATCATCAAATACAAATTCGTCTTCATCCGAATCTTGTTCCGCCAATGTTTGCACCGGAGCCGGTTTTTTGACCGGAACATTTTCCACTGCCGGACCAGTAACATTCTTCTGACCTTCAACATCCTGCAATATTTCACTTAAAAACCCACGTAACGCTTCTGCTTCTTTTTTCAAGGCCTCAAGATCTTTAGCCTTGTCCGCTTTTCGCCAAAAAGCACTAACCAGATCAAAAATTTTAATTAAAAAACCATACTTGCGATTTTCTTCCGTTCCCAACCAACGACGCGTAAAAACATTTACTTCAGACTCCCAGCCATCCTGATCAAAAATCTCTGACTCTTGATCAAATTTATCGCGAATAGCCAAAATCAACTGACTGATAGTCGCCGCATCAAACTGTTTAGAAAATTGCCTTTCCAAACGTTGTGCTAAAGACCCTAATTGGCGATACTCCCAATTATTAGTGAAATTTACCAAGTCCAACAAAGGAAGGGGTGTCCGTTCTAAAAGATTCTCAAAATAAGCCAAATCTCCTTGGGCTTCTTTATTTTTCTTAGCTGCTTGTGCACGCTCAATCAATCGGTCGTACTGTCCTTTTTTTCCAAACCAAAAATGTCTCAACAAGGGATTCTTAATTTTAGCAGCTTTGTCTGCAAATTCCGGTCGTGCTAAAGCAGAGGACTCCTGGGGCTTCGCCAATTTTTCTTCTGTTTCCCCCTCAGGCATATCAATCACGCCACTGGTAAACAATTCGTCGATATTCCTGGAAACAAATTTTGGTGGCCTCTTTGGAGTTGTCTTATCATCTGTCATAAAAATTATGTTAGCTAATTATTATTTCTTTTCCTCCGGACCAACTTGGGCTTTTTTTATTTTTTTTAATTCCGACAAAGCAGCGTTCAGCAATTGTTCATTAATCTTGCCATCATTGTTTACCAACTCTTCCAAGTTTAACTTTAAGTTTTCTTTTACTTCCGGGAACAACGGGTCTTCCAATAATTTCAAAAACTTATTGACATAACGAGTATACAATTTTTGCCAAGCATCCAAAGAGGCTTTGTCAAAAATAATTGTAATTTTATCTTTTGGATCAATAACAAATAATTTTTTAAATGATTCGTCACCAAAAAAGATTTTATCTAAATTCCCAATAGACCCAGAAGAAAAACCCAAATCAATTGTTTTGTTAAACCGCTCGCCAATTGTTTCCAAAATCTCTAACATTTCCACCAATGCCGGATAATCCTCCGGTCTTATTCTGGTTACCAATTCATCCCAATACTCATTTTTATTTTTAAAATCAAATTTTCCAAAAATAGCCGGTAGCAACGGGAAATCTTCATCAGCCAAAGACTTAATTAAAACTTTAATTTTCTCAGCTTGTGCTTCGTTCTCCGGACTCAAGACCACCGCTGGCATTTCAGCATTCGTGGTTTCAGGAACAGGGGCGGGAGTAGTTTCTTTTTTAGCAGACTTAACTGACTTATATTTTTTATCAGGTAAATTAAATTTGCGTCTAAATAAACTTTCCAAAGCTGACCACTTATGCTCATCCTCGGATTCAATTAATTCTCCGATTTTTTGTTGATCACGGACGCCAAATTTAGCAGACAAAGAGGCCTTATAATTTTTTTCATTTAACAATTTCTTATTTTTCAAATTAGTCCATAAAAAAAAGAATCCATCAAAATCCTTTTTACCAGGAAGGCTGGGCTCCTTTTCATATTTTTCAGCATAATCATTCAAACTAATCAAAAGCCAATTAGTAAAATACTGATCACCCATATCCAACATTTGCTTAACAGAGAAAAGCACTTTAGCTTGAGCTTTCAACGAAGGTGTTTTTTTAGGTTCTTTGCCGTCCAACCAATCCTTAAGGTCACGATCAAAATTATTATCAACATAAGCATCAAACACCGATTTGATTTGAGCTAACTGATTTTTATATTTCCCAAAGGCTGCCTCATTTCCTTCTGTCAAAACATCTAAAAATGCCTCACGTTCCTCTGAATCTTTTTTAGCATCCAAAATAGGACTGTAACGACTTCGCAAAACATTTACCAATTGCGACAAGTCAACTTTATTTTTTTCAAAATGTCCATTTTCCAATAATGCCAACAACGGGCCTTCCAATAATTTTTTCGAATCAACATCAGTAATTGACAACTCATTTTCACGAGTAAGTTTTGCAAATTCCGATGAATTAACCATGATTGGCGAATTTGGACTGGTTTTCCATTCCAACAAACTATTTAAAAGAACATCTTCTGTCCTAGGAAACAATTCATCATTCATTAAGGATTTTAAAGCCTGAGGATCAATCGCTTGCCTTTGTTTATTTCTAAATTCCTTTATTAAATAATTAACAATAGTTCCCCCCTCACCAAAAAGACTTTGCAAGTAAGATAACAATTTATCTCCTAACTTTTTTGGTAATTTTCTAGCCACCTCTTTCCAATCATTAACACTATTATTTAAAATTTCCACAATGAATTTTGAATCCTTAATGCTATCTGTACGACTTAAAATTTCAGTATTATCATCAATCGCTTTGTTAACCGACCCTAACACTTTTTTCAGCAAAGCCTTTCCCGCTTTATAGGTTTCATTGAATTCATTTTTTTGAAATAATTCTTCCAATTGCGGACCGAAACCACTCTCGGCTAGCAAATCAACGCCTTCGTAGACAGCATTTCCTTCTTTGTCATCACGGTAGTAATTGCGCAACTCGAACATTAATGATTTACCATCAACAAGCCCTTTTTGCTCTTCCAAAAAATGACAAATTTCTCGACTGTTCTTAATTTCTTTTGAACGAAAATATAAATCATTAGTAAGTGACTGACTTGATCTTTCCAACAAAGACATTTCTACCCTTTGTCTCTCCGCCTCTCTTTCCGCTGCCAATTTTTCATTTAATTCACTAAATGAACCGAACTTGTCTTCTGGTCCTTTAGGGCCATTGCCTCCAGGTTGCTTGCTCATAAAACGTTTTTTATTTTTAAATTTAAATAAAATAATCTGTCAAAAGATTTCTTGTATTATAACAAAAAAATAAAAGTGATACAAATAAAAAAGTGCGCATTAAGGGAGTTGAACCCCTGACCTTCTCGGTGTAAACGAGACGCTCTAACCAACTGAGCTAAATGCGCAAAATAAAACGATTCTCCTCCTATGCAAAACTTAACTCCTCTAACCTCCGCCAAAGGCGGATCAGCCTATGGCTGAAACTGAGCTAAATGCGCAGAGTGGACTTGGGGGGATTCGAACCCCCGGCCTCCTGCTTGCAAAGCAGGCGCTCTAACCAGCTGAGACTACAAGCCCAAAAACAATTCTACTGTGCCGCGCTCTTGATTTTCATCAAGACAAGCGCCGCCTCGTAAGGGCGACGGCGGGCAAGCCCTTGTTTTTCAAACAAAGATATAATATGAAAATTCTCATTTATTGTCAAACAAAACTTATAAAAAAAGACCAATCAAATTATAAAGATTGGTCTTTTTTATTATACTAGCAAAATTATTTCTTCTTTTTGGCAACAACTTTCTTAGCCGTCACTTTGGCTTTAACAGGAGCTTTTTCTTTCTTAGCTACTGGAGATTTTTTCACTTCCGCTGTTTTCACTTCAATAGCTTTTTTATCTTCTTTCTTATCTTCTTTTTTCTTACTATCGGCTTTATCATTTTTAACAACTTTTTCTTCTTTCACTTCCACCCCATGAATATTTAATAATTTCAAAATCTTATCCATTTTGGCATGCAACGCCTTGATTTGCTCGGCTAGCTCACCGCCATCTTTACGAGCCGGGGCGCTACTTTCACGACGATCTTGAGAAAAACAGTTATCACAATAAACAGGCTTACCAGGACTTGGTCTAAAAGGAACTTGGCAGTCCGCTCCACAACTATCACAGACAGCGGAAAACATTGCTTTGTCTTCAAAACGCGGTCGAGTAAATTTGCTCGGACGATCAGAACGATCACGTCGATCACCGCCAAAACGGCTGGAACGATCAGAACCGCCACCTTGTTTATCAAAACATTTGCTACACAAAACCGGGCGACCACCAGTCGGTTTGAAAGGCACTTCACAATCATCACCGCACTCACTGCAAGTCGCGCTAAACATTTGAGAACGTCCACCAAAACTAGCACGCCCCCCACGATCCCCTCGACCACCAAAACTAGATTTGCGATCGCCACCAAAAGAACGACCACCTCTACTACCACCTCGGCTTCCGCCTCGATTAAAATCTCCCATATTTTTAATATGATGAATAAATAAATTAATGGGTTTATTTTGACATATATTAAATAAAAAAGAAAGGGGGCGGGGATACTGAAGGATAAAAGGGGGTTTTGTCATGCCATAGTGTTTCAGAGTAGGGATTGCGTCATCCTGCCCCGGGTCAAGTCCGGGGTGTTTCAGGATAAGGGGTTGGGTTCTGTCATCCTGGGGCGCTTGTGTAACAAGCGAACCCAGGATCTCGCCTATAGTATGGACGAACTTTATTGCTAGGGATAATGGTGTATTGTCATCCTGGGGCTAATCCGAATGCAATGAGGATTAGAACCAAGGATCTCACATAGCCTGCCCCGGCATGACAATTAGCAATTGTATGAATTATCAGCCGGGGGTAGGAACGTTCATACTATGGGCCCCGGCTGTTATTTATTGTTTTTACTAATTCATATACCGGGGTAAACTACCTGGATAAATTTTGCTTTCAGCAAAATTTTCCAGGATGACAAAGCAACAACCTCCAGGATGACAAATCGCAAGATGATACGCCTCTTGTTGTTTTACCCCCTAAAACGACAAAACCCCCCGCAATGTTTAGTGTTAGTAAACAAAGGGGGGGTCTTGATTTTGGGAATTGCCCAGACGCGGGCAAAATGAATGAGCGAAGGGATATGAGGTTAAGATTTGCTCATGATCTTAACCAGGGGGATTTTGACGTTCTACCGGGGGTAGAACGTCGACCACCAATCCACTGCGTCCTCCGCAGCGGTGCCGGTGGAGACTTGGAGCCAGCTGCTGCCGAACAGCTGGTTCCGGATGGTCTGCTGGGCCGCGTCATAGCGGTTCTCCAGGACCATCATGTTGGCCTGCGTCCTCAACCCTGTGGACGGGTTGATGGAGCAACCAACGATCAGCGCCATGTTGTCGGCGGCGCCGTAAACGTTGCTGACGTGCATGAAACGGAGGACCGAGAAATCCCGGTTTCCATCCTGATCCATGTATCTCAGGATCTCCGAGGGCGAGCACCCTCCCTGAGACCATGCGATCTCATACACGTTGTTTCGTTTTGCATTCCCCATGCACACGCGCCCCGTGGCATGGTGACCTGACCAGTTGGTCAGGTCGTCGGAACAGACACAACCGAACTCGGTTGTGTTCACTCCGGGAAGACAGACAAAGTATGAATTCACGCCCGCCTGGGAGGCCGGGCGACAGGCGTCGGCCCCGACGCAATCGTAGTCCCAACAGTCGACGTAGCCGTCGCTGTCGTTGTCGATGCCGTCGGTGCAGTTCTGCTCGATCCCGGAGAAGACCCCGCAGTCGGGGTCCTGGGAATCGATGCGGCCGTCGCCATCGTTGTCGAGGCCATCGTTGCAGATGGTCTCGCCGGTGCTGCTCGAGCAACCGGTGACGACGAAGGCCGTGCAGGTCGAGTTGCAGGCCAGGGTCCCGCCGGCGTAGCCGCGGGACACGCAGGTCTGGCCGTTGAGGTTCGAGCCGTCGCAGACCTCGGACCCGTTCAGCAGGCCGTTGCCGCACATCGTGCAGCTGGCCGTGTTGAAGGTGCAGCTGGCGTTGCAGGCCAGGGTGCCGCCGACGAAACCGAGGGAGGCGCAGGTCTGGCCGTTCAGGTTCGAGCCGTCGCAGACCTCGCTGCCGTTCAACATGCCGTTGCCGCACAGCACCGGGGCCTGGCAGTCCGCGGGGCAGGAGTTGTAGTCCTCACCGCTCTCGCAGACGCCGTTACCGCAGCGCGTGCAGCCGGACGTGTTGAATTGGCAGGCGGAGTTGCAGCTCAGCGTGCCCCTGGTGTAACCCAGGGAGACGCAGCTGTTTCCGCCCAGGGCGCTGCCGTCGCAGTTCTCACCGGGGTTGAGAACCCCGTTGCCGCAGACGGCCCCGCCACCGCAGTCCGCGGGGCAGGAAAGTTCGGTCTCGCCGGTCTCACAGACGGCGTTGCCGCAAACCGCGGGAACGCCGGTACAGCCGGCGGTGCTCAGCAGGCAGCTGGCCGTGCAGGCCAGCGTGCCCCCCGCGTATCCGAGGGATACGCAGGTCCGACCACCCAGATCGGTGTCGTCGCAGACCTCGCCCTCGTCGGCGATGCCGTCGCCGCAGACCACACCCATGCAAGCGGTGTGGCCGAAGCAGGCGTCGTCGAAACAGTCGATGGCGCCGTTGCCGTCGTCATCGACGCCGTTGTCGCAATCCTCGGCCGCCCGACACCCGGTGGTGTCGAACTTGCAGGCCGTGGTGCAGGCCAGCGTGCCGCTGGCGAAGCCCTGGGTTTGGCAGGTCTTGCCGCCCAGGTTTTCGCCGTCGCAGTGCTCGCCGGTCTCGATGCTGCCGTTGCCGCAGTCCTCGGCCGTGCAGGCCGGGTCCTCGGCGCAGTCGGCGTCATCGCAGTCGATGTCGCCGTCGCCGTCGTTGTCGACGTTGTCGTCGCAGTCCTCCACCGGCGGGGTTTCGCACCCCGTCGTGTCGAACTTGCAGGCGGCGGTGCAGGCGAGGGTGCCGCCGACGAAGCCCTGCGTCACGCAGGTCTTGCCGCCGAAGTTGGTGCCGTCGCAGGTCTCACCCTCGTCGAGGGCGCCGTTGCCGCAGAGTTCCTCGGGGGTCAGTGCCCCGCCGGTCTCCGAGCAGGCGGCGACCACCATCATCAAAAAAAACAGACCAAAAGAAAAGCGTACCATGATCCTACTCCTTTGCCCCTCAAAAGGGGCGGTTTTGAATTTCAGAAAAATATCTTACCACTTTCAATCACTGATTGACTATTTTGAACAAAACATTGTTTAATCAATTTGATTTACTATGTCTAAAATTTTATTGCTTGTCTCATGTTAATCCTTAAAGATTAAACGAAAGTCTGCTCAAAATAAGAATTCTCGTCCATCAGCGGTTGAAAGTGGCAAGGGAATGGATTGATAATGATTATTAAAGAGATCCTGAAACAAGTTCAGGATGACCTAACACTTGTTCATGATAACTACTCAAAATAACCCAATCAATCAGTTGTCAAACAACTTTTTCTAACAGATATATTATAGCATATTGGCAAAATAATGTCAAGTAAATTGAGCTTAACATTATTTAAAAATACACTAATTATAATTTGGTCTTAACACTCAAAAAATGCTTTGTCAATAAAGCTCTAGAAATAAACTGAGCCCTGTACACACCATTGTGTACAGGGCTCGAAAGACTTGAAACACCAAAGTTCAATTTAGCTCATGATTTGACTCCTTTCTTTAAGCTAAAATTCCTTTGATGTCTTGATATTGAACACCTCTCGTTCACTGGAAGATCGGATCCAGTGAAAACGAGAGTTGGAACCCGAGGCGCGGGATGAACACCGCTTCCTCGGTGAGGTGGTTTTTCACGACGCGAACGCCGAAAACCACGGCCACCCCCACGCGCGGGGTGAGCATGTACTGGATCTTACCGTTCAAGTAGGGATCGACCCCACTCGAACCATAGTAAAACCCGGGTTCGACGCCTGCCCACAAGGTCTTGCCGACCTTCTTGAGCAGGGAGATTTCTCCACCGACCACCCAGGCGTGCTTGTCGCCCAAGAGAGGACCCACCGTCTCTTCGGCCGTGTATTGCGTGGTGCGAGTTGCCACCACGAAGCTCGGCACCAGGACCACGTCTTTGCCGACGTGGAACGGGACACCAAGTCCCATCTGGAAGTTGAAATAGTCCTTCCAGCGGAGGCCCGGGTCCTCCATGTTCTTGAATTCCTCCCGGGGCGGACGCTCCTGGTAACCCATGATATAAGCTACCAGGTTGATCTTCGACGGCGGATCGGGCCGCTTGAGGCAGTCCGAATCGTCCTTGTCGGTGAACCCGTCGCGGTCGTTGTCCCGGCCGTCGTCGCAGATCTCGTCCTGCGGCTGACAGACAGCCGCGTGCTCGCGGCAGTCGGAGTCGGCGCAGTCGATCTTGCCGTCGTCGTCGTTGTCGACGCCGTCGGTGCAGTTGGTCTCACGCTCGGCGGGGGCGGGGGTGGGGGCGGGCTGCAGTTCCTTGGGATATCCACCCGGAGGATCCGGGGGGGTATCTTGAACGTCGGGCGGATTCGGGGGCAGCGAGCCCGCGGAAACGAGGCCCACCCGGCAGGATTTAACCTGCTCGGGATGCCTCACGATGAAACCTTTGCCGGTTTCATCGTATCCGGGAATGGTCAGGGTGACCACCCGTTCCATGACGCCGGCGGGGAGGCGTTGACCCTCGATCATCACGACCACACGAGCCTTGAAGGCTTCCGTGTGGTCGCCCGCCAATTTGATCTTGGCTGCTGCGGCGACCTCATCAGCCGTGCAGCGTTCGCTGCCGGATGCGGGGGCGGGGGCAACGGGGCGTTTCTTTACCAAAAACACCACCTGCCGGACCCCCTTGATCGAGGACAGCACCTGGGTCGTTCTTCCAAACAGCCCGGGGTTGGCCTGGATGGCCAAGTTGAACGCGTTTTGACAACGCGCCGCGGCCATGCCGGTGTTGCACGCATTGGCCTTGCCGCTCAATGCGTTCTGGCACCCGACAACGGCCACTTCATCGTTGAAGCAGCCGATGATCAAGTCCGAATCGTCGGGGATTTCGCTCAGGAAATCCACCAAAGACTCCTCCCCTTTGCTTCCCGGGCCGAAACCCGGTGACTGGGAAATGGTCTTTCCCAAGGGGAGTTCGCCGATGCAGAAGGAATCTCCTACGGCGTAGTTCCCCACAGCCGGGGTCTTGTTGAACCCGGATCCGCAGACCAGGCCCGCCGCTTCGGCGAAGGCCTTGTCCATGATCCGCGGGTCCTCGCCCTTGCGGGCGGGGGCGGCGAACACAGGGTTGGAGGTGAAGGTGACGATGGCGAAAACCACCATCACCAGGAGAAAAAAGTGATGTTCCAATTGCTTCAACATGATCGTACTCCTTTGCCCCCATGGGGGCGAAAAATTGGGTTATAAACTCACGGGGTGAAACAAACCGCTTTTTCTTTGAAAACCGGCTTATTTCACCCGATGAGTTCTTTATATTCTCAATATTAATTCAGTTGTCAAACAACTATTCTAACGCTCATATTGTAGCATAAGCAATCTTTTTTGTCAATACTTTACAAAAACACTACAATATTTTTAAACATTAACGCTTACGCCTCTTTCTTATCAATTATTATTATGTTTGTCAAGGGTTTGTTGGGAGGATGATGACTTGTCATCCTGGGGCGGGGGTAAGGGTGCGGATAATACGAAACATCAGCTGTAAGGTAGTCATCAGGAAAACATCGGCTGTAATGTAGTCATCCCGGAAAAAATTTTTGAAAAAAATTTTTGTCCGGGATCTCGTGAACGTAGAGATACTTACTATCACGAGATTCCGGGCTCTTCGCCTGTGGCTCAGCCCCGGAATGACTACTGAAGGGCCCAATGTTCTCTCAGGATGACACTTACGCTTTTTCCAGGATGACACTTACGCTTTTTCCAGAATGACCCCCCAATCCCCCCTCTTTCCCCCTCCATTGCTTTTATTCTCCTTTTTTTATAAAATGAACATAAGATATCTAAATCAGTGATATTTTTGATTAACAGAATTTATAAGAAATATGGACAATTTGAGTCAGGCACAATTAAATAACCAAGAAGAAGAAATTATTGAAACCAGTCTACGACCGCAGAGTTTTCAGCAATATATTGGACAAGAAACCATTAAAACCAGCCTTGATATTGCCATTCAGGCTGCTAAACAACGCTCAGAGCCATTGGAACATATCCTATTATATGGTTCCCCGGGTTTAGGAAAAACTACTTTGGCTTATATTATCGCCAATGAAACTGCCAGTCATATCAAATTATTATCCGGACCAAGCATTGAGAGAGCCGGCGATTTGGCCTCAATTTTAACCGGATTAGAAGCCAATGATATTGTCTTTATTGATGAAATCCATCGTTTAAATAAGAACATTGAAGAAATTCTTTATCCGGCCATGGAAGATTACGCTTTAGATATTATTCTTGGGAAAGGGGCTGGTGCTAAAAATATTCGCATTGATTTACCACCTTTCACGATTATCGGGGCCACTACTAAAATCAGTATGTTAAGCAATCCCCTACGCGATCGCTTCGGACATATCTATCATTTAAATTTTTATGAAAATAATGAAATTGAACAAATCGTTAAACGTGCTTCCGGAATTTTAAATGTACAATTAGATGAACAAGCCCTAAAATTGATTGCTGAAAGAGCCCGTCGCACGCCACGCATTGCCAATCGTTTGCTAAAAAGAATTCGTGATTTCGCTGCGGTGCAAAATGTTGCTATGATTAATGAAGCCTTAACGCAAGAAGCTTTAAAACTATTAAGCATTGATTCAGCCGGTTTGGACGAACAAGATCGTTTATTAATTAGAACCATCATTGAAAAATTTAATGGCGGGCCGGTTGGTTTAAATACTTTGGCCGCCTCCACTGGTGAAGATCAAGATACCATTGAAAATGTTTATGAACCATATTTACTGCAATTAGGTTTTATTCAACGCACCCCTCGCGGGCGCATGGCCACGCTCAACGCCTATAAACATTTGGGTATCAATCCACCGGCTAATTTCGAACAAATTAATCTAATATAAAAATAAAAGTATGGAAATCCAATTTACTTTTTTCCTGGGCATCTACTTTGTCGGCCTGCTCGCTTTCTTTATTATCAGTTTAATGAATGTCTATCATCTTTTTAAATACGCCAAAGGGGCCTTGGGTGGTAAAATTTTAATGTTCGCCTATTTTCTGGTGACCATCGCCATTGTTGCCTTCACCGCTTTCTTAATTCAAGATATTGATTTATCACAAAAAATCACTATTTTTGAAGCCGGTAATATGGATAGCATCCCCAATCCTTTTTAAAACTTTAAAAAATAAAATCAATTAACAATATGGCCAATCTCGCGGACAGGCTCCACAATCCACGCCCCGGTGAATATATCATCTTATACATTCATCGCCATTGGATTATTTTATTTGCCAGTATTTTAAAATCATTAAGTTTGATTGTTTTGCCAATCATCGTTTATTGGGGGCTGATGCTTCAAGGTGTTTTGGAATGGCAAGGCCTCAGCGGATTATTATTTATTTTGGGAAGCAGTTTGTTTTATTTATATGTCTGGTTGTTTTTATTCAACAGTTTACTTGATCATTATCTTGATGTTTGGATTGTCACCAATGAAAGAATCATCAATGTCGAACAAATTAATTTATTTTCACGCTTAATCTCCGAAAAGCAATTGGATAAAATGCAAGACATTACGGTCGTGGCTAAAGGTTTTTGGGCCACTATTTTCAATTATGGTGATGTTCACATTCAAACTGCCGGTAGCGTAGAACGTTTTGTTTTCAAACAAATTCCTAATCCTCGTCGCACCGTCCACGCCATTACTGACGCCGCCGAACGTTACCGCATCAAATTCGAATTGGATTTGGATGATGATGAACAAAAACCGGAAAAGCCACTAGTCATTTCTCAAAACGAATAAGAATTCTAAACTTTCATAATGAATTTATTTCCTGAAATTTTAAAAAACACGATTCTGCAAATCGCGGGAAAAGTTTTATCCGTGCTGATTGGCGTTGCCAGTATCGCTTTGATTACGCGCTCGCTGGGCGTGGCTGATTATGGCCACTACACCACGATTATTAATTATTTATTGATTGTCGGCGTTTTAATTGATGGTGGCTTACATTTAACAATGATTCAACTGACAGAACGCGAAGCCGAGCAAAGTGCCAAAGAAAAAATCATTCAAAATATTTTGACCTTAAGATTAATCAGTGCCGGCGTGGCTTTAAGTTTAGGGATTATTGTCGCTTGGTTTTTACCATATACCCTAACCGTAAAAATCGGAATTATCATTATCTCATTTTCAACGTTGTTTAACGGCATTATTCAATTGTTAACCGGCATTTTCCAAATGCAATTAAAAATGATTGCCGTCATCAAAGCGGAAATTTACCGATCATTATTTTATTTATTCGCCTTGTTGGCGATTTTTTATTTTTTCCCCAAAAATTTATATTTGATTTTAATCACCATGGCTTTGAGTTATGGTTTAAATGTAATTTTATTATTAAAAAACGGTTTAAAATATTTTCAATTAAAACTCGCTTGGGATAAAAACTGCCAAAAACAAATTTTACGATATGCCTGGCCTCTAGCGATTTCCGTGATTTTCAATTTAATGTATTTGCGCACTGATGTTTTTGTGTTGTCTTTAACGCGCAGTCCAGAAGAAGTCGGACTCTATGGTTTAAGTTATAAATTCTTGGATATTCTCACCATGATGGCGCCCTTACTGATGGGCGTGGTTTTGCCGATTCTCAGTCGGCATTGGCAACGCGGTGAAAAAACCGAATTCACTTATTATTTCCAACAATCATTTAATTTGTTTTCCCTTTTTGCTTTTCCGATTGTCGCCGGAGTCATGGTCACCGCGCCACAAATTATCAATTGGATTTCCGGAGCGGAGTTTTTGGGCGCGGCTAATATTTTACGTTTGTTAATTTGGGCGATTATCGCTTTGTTTATCGGCGGTTTAGCCAGTTATACGATTGTCGCTATCAATCAACAAAAAACCATGATGTGGGTTTATGGGACGACTGCCCTAATTTCTTTAGCTACTTACATTTACTTCATTCCGATTTACGGCTATTGGGCCGCCGGCATCATTACCATTATTTCGGAAATGATTATTGCCATTGCCAGTTACGGAATTGTCTTACACGTCAGTAAAATCAAACTTAACTGGGCGATCGCGATTAAAAGCTTGCTCGCGGCCGGAGTGATGGGAGCAGGCTTGTTCGCCTTGAACTTTAATCATTTACTTGCCAATATTGTTCTAGGAATTATTATTTATATTGTTGCCCTGCTGGCACTGGGTGCTTTGCAGTGGCGACAACTGAAACATTTAAAAATGATGCTAATTTGGCGATAATTTTATGATGATAGCAATCGGCGCCGGTTTAATCTTTATAAGCTTCTGGATCTTGGCGAGCCGGCATTTGAATTTGGCGTTGGCAACGCTCTTGGCAATCAGTCCGGCATACCTGATGAGATTTAAGTTGGGCGGAATTTTACCAAGTACTTGGTTAGAAATGGCCATCATCGGAATTATTATAGCCGTCCTCAGTTCATTAATTTTCCAAAAAAATTTTCGAACGGATTTTAGCAAACGCTGGAAAACTTTTTATCAAGAAAAAAAACTTTTAGTTTTTCTCTGCTTATTAATCTTTATAGCTAGTCTCAGCAGTATCATAATTGCTCCCAATATTTTAAGTGCCTTGGGTTTAGCCAAAGCTTACCTGTGGGAACCACTGATTTACTTGTTTTTAATCTTAATGTACTGGGAGAAAAAAGATCTAAAAACGGCCCTACTCTTGTTAATTCCCACTTTTATTTTTCTTAATATTTTGGTGTTTAATCAAGTAATTAATGGTTACGCGTTTTTGGAAATGGCCGGCAACGATGCCAATTGGCGAGCCACCGGTCCATATCCCTACCCCAACGCTTTGGGACTGTTTCTCGCTCCTGCCAGTTTGTTATTACTGATTCTGATTCAAGATTTTTTTAAAAACAAAAAATGGTGGCTGGCCGGTGCTTTGATTTTCTTGTTAATCGCAAATGTAATTTTAATTTTCTTAGCCCAAAGTGAAGCGGCCATTTTGGCACTTTTCGCTGGTTTAGCTTTATGGATTTTAAGTCGTCCCAAAGGAATGTATCTGGCTTTAATCGGCGGAGTTTTAATGCTTGGAGCGATTACGTATTATCAATTTTGGCCAAAAATCATCAACAAAATATCTTTACAAGATTTTTCCGGACAAATCCGCCGACAAATGATTTTGGAAACCGGTGATATGTTAAAAGATCATTTTTTACTGGGAGCCGGTTTAGGAGCCTACCAAACAGCCGTCGCAGCTTATCATTGGCCAGTGATGATCTTTCGCGATGAAGCCGGAAAATTATTTGAACAAACGGTGGAAATATATATGTATCCGCATAATCTATTTTTTAATTTTTGGACTGAGCTGGGCTTGCTGGGCTTGATTGCCATGAGCAGCCTGATAATTTTGACGCTCGTGGATGGCTGGCGAGCGTGGTGGCACAACAAAGATGAATATTTATTGATTATTTCCTTATCATTAATAGTTTTGGTGATTCATGGTTTAGTGGATGTTCCGATTTTAAAAAATGATTTGGCCTTATTATTTTTCTTTCTGATTGCCGCTAGCCAACTGCTTCACACAAAGACAATTCCGGCAACCAAAGCTTAACCCCCCGGCCACGCAAATTTTGAATCAAAGGCTTTTCCGAAAACAAAGCATTGATTTTACGACTCAATTTAGCCAGGTGCACATTGACGGAATTGCTGAAAACGTCGGCGTTAGCATCCCACAAATTAAAAAACAATTCCTCACGTGTCACCAAATGATCACAGTTGTCCATCAAATATTTTAAAATCAAAAATTCTTTCGGACCAAGTTCCACCTCCTGATCATAAATTTTAGCCAATAAATTATTTTGATCCAATTTCACCGGACCGTAATCAAAAATGGCATTTTTACCTTCACTTTGCCGGAGGGCGCGGCGCCCGATGCATTTCAAACGAGCAATCAACTCTTCCCAGTTGAACGGTTTTTCCAAATAATCATCAACAAAATTTTCCAAGAGACGCAACTTGGTTTCACGATTAGCGTGGCGCGCGGTGACGATAATCGGCACATCTAAATCCAGCGCCCGAATTTTTTCAATTAAACGCAGTCCTGCTTCAAAATCCGCCTGTAAATCAATAATCAAAATATCATAAGCATTGCTTTTCCATTGAAAAAAAGCTTGCTTTTCCGTAGAGACAATATCCACCACGTAAGAAACCTGCCGACAATGTTGGCGAATGCTGGCATATAAATAATGACAATCGTCAAAATATAAAATCTTCATATTATGCGGATTTTTATTTTTAATAAGCACTCTCAAAGGTTGGTGATGCAGACAGGCATCACGCCAACAAACTGAGAGCAAAAGACGAGCACAATAAGAAGAGATCGCATTGCTAAAGTACTTAGTCAATGCATAACAGAGTATTATAGCACAATGAACATAAAAATAACATAAAATTTTCACGATTTATCCACAGGTGAAAATTTCTAAAACGGTTGTTGTGATAATTTAATCAAGATCTCACGATTATCATCAGGGGAAACTTTATTCTTTTTAATAAACCCGCAAGTCTGACAACGGTGAAGCAAAATATAATCATGGCCTTTAATTTCTACCGACATCGGCTCCATCAATCCCTGACAAGTGGCCTGCCGATCACCAGGGTTGATATCGACATGCTTACTCCATAAACACTGCGGACAATGGTTGGTGTAGCCATTACCTTTAACTGAAAAACCGCACTTTTCGCAAGTGAAGTCTTCCTGGTAACGAGTGAATTTTTTACTATTCATAATTTTCTTAAAAAAAATCCAGATTAAATCTGGAATTTTTATTATTGGTGCCGATGGTCGGACTCGAACCGACATGTGTTACCACACACGATTTTGAGTCGTGCGCGTCTACCAATTTCGCCACATCGGCGTATAACAAAAACATTGTAGATAATATTTTTTATTTTGTCAAAGGTCCTTTACTGGGGAAAAAGACCGACGGTGTATCGGGCAGGGACCATGCTCTTTTAAGGCCTCCAAATGAATTTTGGTCCCATAGCCTTTATGCTTGGCAAAAGCGTAATGCGGATACTGCTCATCATAACGAGTCATCAAGCGATCCCGACTGACCTTAGCGATAATCGAAGCGGCGGCAATTGATAAAAACTCCGAATCGCCTTTTTTGTGAATGGAAAAATTAGGTTGAGGAAAAGCCATGCGACCAATATAATCACAAACCACCCAATCAATCTTGCCTAGTTTAGCCAATAATTTATGATAAAGCTGAATCATAATTTGCTGATTGGCTACGCCAATTCCCATTTGGTCAATCATTTCCGAAGAGAAAAACAAGACTTCCCAAGCCAAAGCGTGTTGGGCGATGTCCGTGAACAACGCTTCGCGCGTGGTGGCGGTTAATTTTTTGGAATCATTGATGGCCGCGGCCAACGCCGCCGGCACGCCCGTCAAATGGCGCGGGAACGCCACCGCCGCCGCCGTCAGTGGGCCCGCCCACGGGCCGCGGCCGGCCTCATCAAAACCAACAATAATCTCATGCGTCAACCACAATTCTTTTTCTCGACAATTATTCATAATGTGATAAAATATAGGCAGAATTAATTTTTAAAAAAATAATATGACAAACAGCAAACCTTTGCACTCCGCTGTGACCGCTTTCTTGTATTTATTATCCTTGGTCACGCTCGGCTTTACCGCTTTCGCCATCGGCGACATTCTTTTCTCCTTAATCACCAAGTATGTGCCGGACCCACTATTAGACAACACCGCCTGGGCTTATCGAGACTTAAAATTTTCTATCGCCAGCTTAATCATCACTGCCCCATTATTTGTTGTCCTTGCTAATTATATCCAAAAATACATAAAAAGTGAACGGATCAGCTTGGAATCGCAAGTCCGTAAATGGTTAAGCTTTCTCACCATTTTCATTGCCAGCTGTATTATTATTGGTGTTTTGATTGGCATTATTGTCAATTATTTGGACGGTAATTTAACCTTACGCATGTTCTTGGAATTATTGGTGGTGTTAGCCATCAGCACCATGATTTTACTTTACAACATTTTTGATATTCGTCGCCAAGATGTGCCCAAGAAAAATATTTTACGGATTGTTTTCAATAGCGTCGTTATTCCATTGGCAATCATTTCCTTAATTATCGCTTTCTTTTTGGTGGAATCTCCAACCCAAGCACGCTCTCGTCGTATTGATGAAAAAACCATGAACACCATGAGTCAAATCAAGAGCGGTTTGGAAACTTATTATTACAATGATAAGAACTTGCCAAATGACCTGGCTACTTTAAAAAATCAAGGGGATAAATATTATATTTACGCTGAAGATTTCAATACCATTGATAAAGATCATGTCATCAGCTATGAACGCTTGGAAGCCAACCGCTACACCATCTGTGCTGATTTCTTATTATCCAGCGAGCAAATCAAAGAAGTCACTTATGATACTTATCTAACGGAAATGTTCCCGCACAACGCCGGTAACAATTGTTTTACTTATGAATTAAAAGCCGACCCCAACGGTTACACCATCAGTGAACGAAAATAAGCAATGCCTCTATTACTCCTATACGCAATTTTGATTTTTGGCATAAACCTACTCCACTTCATTCTTTATTATTATTTAAGTGGTGCTCCCATTAATCAATATAATCTGATTTTCACGAGCATTTTCTCGTTATTTTTGTGGTGGTTAATTACCCTCTCAGCCAAAAAAATCTGGAAAACTGTCAATATTATTTTAATAATTAGTATTGCTCTTTACTACAGTGCTAATTTTTTGTTTTTTAAAGTCTTTCATGAATTTTTTAATGTTTGGAAATTTGGCTCAGTGATTGACACAAAAAACCTAAGTTTTTTCAGTGCCTATTTAAAAGATATTCCCATAATGCTCTATGTAATTAACTTCGCTTGGATGTTTTTAATGATTGGCATTATTATCAGTTACCGCCCAAAATATCTTTATGCCGAAAAACTACCAATGATGAATGAGACCATTTTCAACACTTGGAAAAAAAATCTAAAAAAATATTATTTGTTACTGACGATTTTTTTTGGTTTGGGCTTGTTTATCACCAATAATGCCTATCAATACTATTTAAGCCAAAAACCTGCTGATTACTGGTGGGAACGCTCTGCCCAGCAACAAGATTTTACCATTTGGGGTGACTTGACTTACAAAACTGTGTTTGAACCACTGGGGAATTTTATCAACAAAAAAAGGGCCTTGGCCTCAGAAACCATTATTGTTGAAAATATCCAGCAAGATGATTCCCCCAGCGAAGAACAGAGGCAACAAACAGAAAACAATCAATTAGAAATCATCAAAAATCGTTTGGCTAAATTGGCTAAATTAAATCAACAAGATTTGCGTCGCAGTTGTTTGTATCAGGAAAATTTTACTAACAAACCACACATCGTCTTTATCCAATTAGAATCTGTACCTAGCTGGGCACTTGATCAAACCACTTCGGTAATGCCATTTTTAAAAAAATTAAAACAGGACAACCTAACCGTGAATCATTTTTTCGCCAACAGTTGCGAGACCATCAACGCCGAATTTTCCTCACTCTGCAGTTTTTCCGTGGACAGTAGCGGACCGATTCCCAACAACTACAAACAAGGAAATTATTATTGTTTGCCACAAATCCTTGGCGACAAATTAGGCTACAAAACCAATCTCTATCATGCCAACTATCCTGACTTTTGGAGTCGCGATCAATTGGCACCGCGCTGGGGCTTTGACAATCTCCACGTTTCCCCAGAATTTGGAGTTCGTACTGGTGATATCGTGGTTTTAGATAAACTAGCCAATGATTTAAAAAATGCCCAAGAACCAAACTTTAACTATTTTATCAGTTTTACTTCCCACAGCCCCCACGCTGAAAATTATGTCACTCGATATAATCAAGAAAATTTTGATTATCCTGATATTCCAGTTTTTACTTTAAATGATTTGCCAATCAAACTAAAAAATTCCATTGAATTAACGGGCAGCACCACTAATTATTATCTGAGTTTATTAAAAGCCCTAGACCAATCATTAGAACATTTTTTCAATAAACTGGAAGAATACCAATTATTAGACAAGACCATCATTTTCCTTTACGGTGATCATCGTTATTATCATTTTAAACCAGCTGACACTCTAGAAAATTTTTATAATTACAATGAAGTACCATTTATCATGGTGCTACCCAAAAATACCGGGCAAGGCGGGGCGAGCGTGGCTTCACATTTGGATATCGCTCCCAGTCTCTTGGATTTATTAGGGCAAAACGAATTAATTCCGGAAAATTTTATTGGCCAAAGTTTATTCAATAGCAATTTCCGCAATTTAGCGATTACTAAATGCACCAACAATTTTCAATATGTTGATCAAAATATTATTATCAAAGGAAATTCTGCCAACCAGGAATATTCGATCTTTCATCAATTTGATAAAAACGAAGAAAAGGATACTTATTTAAAACTTGTCCCCGAGCTAAATCAAGCGATTGATGCTTATTTACCGGAGATGTTATTGGGGGAATAGAAAGCGTTCTAGTAAAATAATGGTAAATGTCATGCCGAACTTGTTTCGGCATCTGGAATGCCAGCAATGTTTATGATTTAACCGACAAATATCACGAACGACGACAATTACAGCTGTGGATAAAATAGCAAATATTTATGCTAATTTTATGTTTGTTTTGCTAAAATAAAAATCCAGACATTAAATTTTTAAGAATGTATAATTTTTATGTTTATATAATGACTAATTTTAATAATACGGTTTTTTATATTGGAGTTACAAACAGTTTATATCGTCGAATCATAGAACATCGTAATCACAAAAATCCAAAATCATTTTCAGCGCAATATCAAATTAAAAAACTAGTTTATTACGAACATTATGAAAACATAAATGAAGCAATTAGTAGGGAAACTCAAATCAAAAATTGGCATCGTGATTGGAAACTAAATCTTATTCGTTCAAAAAATCCATATTTGAAAGAGTTAAGTTCAAAATGGGAGGAATTCCAAAATACAAAATAATCTCTCTCGTCATATTTGGGGTTTTATTAAAGTTTTTTCTCACTATTCCAGATGCCGAAACAAGTTCGGCATGACAAGCCACACGTTCGGCATGACAAGACCCACGTTTCGCATGACAAAAACCACGTTCGGTATGACAATCCCCACGATTTTAACAGGATTTAACGACAGCCAACATTTCCCCAATTTTTTCCGCGGCGTCACCAGGCATAATATTTTTGATGTTTCTTGCCAATTCCGCCGAGCGATTTTTATCGTTTAACAAAAAAATAATGGTTTTTGATAAATCCGCCAATTTATCCTCTGCCAAGACCACGGCGGCTTTTTTGTTTTCCCAATATTTGGCGTTTTCCTCTTGATGAGTATTGATTAAAGGAATAATAATAGTTGCTTTTCCCAAAACACTGATTTCACTCAAGGCTGACAAACCGGCGCGCGTCACCACGAGATCGGCGGCGGCCAGAGCATCACCCATCTCCCGTGCATTAAAAAATTCCACTACCTGATATTGATTATCATAGTAAGCACCAAAATCTCGCAAATTTTTTCCTTTTCCGCACAAATGAACAATTTGCACTGATTGTGCCAAATGCTCAGATTGTTGATCGATTGCTTGATTTAAATGCAAAGCGCCGGTGCCGCCACCGGTAATCAAAACAATTGGCTTGGAAGCATCCAAATTGAAACGAGTGCAAAATTTTTCCTTGCTGCCATGCAAAATTTCCTCACGAATCGGATTGCCAAAATGCAAGACTTCCACGCCCGCCGGCAAATCATATTTTAAATCACTTAAAGTTAAATTAAGCCAAGTAGCTTTTTTAATCATCAGACGATTGGCCAAACCGACGGAAATATCCTGCTGATGCGCTAAAAATTTAATTCCCAAATTTTTGGCGGCGTAAGCCACCGGCACCGACACGAAAGAACCGGCGCTCAAAATCACATCTGGTTTAAAATTCTTAATAATTTTTCGAACTTGCCACCAACCTTTGATCAATTTAAAAGGATCAACAAAATTCTGCCAAGAAAAATAACGGCGCAATTTACCACTGCTGATTCCTTGATAAGCGATTCCGTATTTAGCGACCATCTGTTTTTCCACGCCATCATATTGGCCCAACCACAAAAACTCCGCTTCCGGTTGCAGTTTTTTCATCCTTTGATAAATCGCGATTAACGGCGATACCGAACCACCGGTTCCCCCACCGCTCAAAATCACTTTTAAAGCCATATTGTTAAAAATTATTTCTCAAGACTATCACATTGCTGTTGCTTTTTGGTAACACTGAAATATACCCAACGAGCCACGAATTGTAAAACAAACAAAGCCAACACGATTCCAAAAATAATCCGGAAAGAATGGACCAACTTACTTGGTGACAATCCATAATAATCAGCACTCAAATAAGCAAAACCACACAAGGCCACTGACCAAACGGCCGTTGCCAAAATATCCATCAAAATAAACATTTTTAATTTAACACCGGACACGGCGGAAACGAAAATCGTAATTCTTCCGATTCCATAAATAAATTTGGCAAAAAATAAGGTTTTTTTACCATGCTCACAAAAAAACTTTTTCATCACTTCATATCGCACTGGGGGAATAAAAACATATTTTCCATATTTTTTCATTCTTTCCTCTCCAACTAAACGACCAGCCATAAACCACAAAGTATCACTCAAACAAGAAGCAACAAATGCCACCAAAATCACCAATGGCAAAGAATAACCGGCCATATACGCCAGCAAAGAAGTGGCCAGAAGAAAAACTTCGCCCTCAATGAACAAACCTAAAAAAATCACCAAATAACCATATTGGGCAAAATTTTCCATCAAATCCATCAAAAGCTCACGCATAACTATTTAATATAAATTAATTCTTCTTCTAATTTCATTTTAAAATGATCTTCAACTTTTTGTTTAGCCAAGGCCAACAAATCCAAAACATCATTGGCTTTCGCCTGACCTAAATTGACAATAAAATTAGCGTGTTTCTCGGAAAATTGCGCGTCCCCGATACGAAAACCTTTCAAACCGACCTGTTCAATCAACCAGGCAGCCGGGATTTTGTTGTGCGGAAAATTCGTGCCCAACAACTGCTGAATTTCATCGGTGACGGAGACGTTTTTAAAAATACTGCCGGCATTCGGATAATTCAAGGGTTGCTTACAATGGCGTGATTTTAAAATCTCCACCATTTTTTTCATCAAAGCTTCTTGATCAACGGTTTTATTTTGGCAACGGACAATCGTTTCAAAAACCAAAGCCGGTCGATGTTTAAAAATACTGTCACGATATTGAAAAAAACATTCTTCTTTTTTTAAATCTTTGATTTGCAATTCCGGCTCATCCAAAAAAATCACTTTCACGCTCTCCACGATATCGGCAAACTCCTGCCCATACGCTCCGGCATTGGCCCAAACCGCGCCCCCGACCGTCCCGGGAATACCAATCAATGAATGCGCGTCTTCCCAACCGTCCCGCGCCAAACGCATCAACAAATAATTCAAAGGTAGCGCCGACGCCACGCGATAACGCCCCTCGCCGAGCGCTGCCAATTCCTGATTTTCATATTTGATAAACAAAGCCTCAATCACACCATCGGCAAATAAAATATCACTGCCGCGCCCCAAAACATGGACCGGTAAATTCTCGCTTTTCGCCCAATTCATCAAATCCAAAACTTCTTGCAGATCCCGGCTGCGCGCAAAATATTTGGCCGTGCCACCAATCAGAAAAGTGCTGAGCGAACGCAAGGGATAATTTTCCTGCAAAAGATTTTTCATATTAACAACAATATAATTTATCGGGAATCTCACCTTCTTTCACTTCACCGAAAGGATTACCGTATTTTCTAACATGCTCCATCATTTCTTTGTTCCCCTCGGTTTCGTCACCGGACTTAATCAAATCTTCACGCAAATGACGAATATATTGTGGTAACGGAATTTGTGCCGGACAATTCAAGCCACAGGATTCACACAAAGTGCAAGCGTGCAGATTGCCTTCTTTGGCTTTTTGCAAAGATTCATTAAAAGCCGTCCACAAAATTCCTTTGGCTCCCAAATATTTATAACCGAATTTTTCCAACAGTTGATAATAAGCCGGGCAAAAATTGGCGCAAGCACCGCAATTGATGCAATTCAATAATTCCGGATACTTGGCGGCCATGGCCGAACGACCGTTATCAATCAAAACGAGGCTGACGCGTTGCGCGCCCTGCACCCCCACCACCACTTTATTTTGAATATCAGCGGTTTTGGACGGTCCGGCAATAATACTGACATAAGCCGGCCAATCCTGCCCCGTCCCCCACACTGCTGCGCACTTCGCGACGTGCAAAGTTTCCGTTAAATTTTCCACGATTTTTTCAATGCCGGAAATGGCAATATGGTGCGCCGGCAAGCGCGTCACTTTGGAAATATTGCCTTCGTTTTCCAAAATCATCAAAGCCCCATCGGCACTAATGGCGTTCACCCCGCTGATTCCAACGTCGGCGGCGGCGATGAACTTGGCGATTTCCTCGCGCGCGAAGGCGGCAATCGCTTCCGCTTTAGCTTCTATTTCCACGCCATATTTAGCTTTAATTTTTTCCACAATAAATTCTTCCGTCAATTGAACAGCCGGCAAAACCGGATGAATTTCTTCACTTTGGCAAACAACCGACAACCAATCACCCAAATCTGTTTCCTTCACGTCACAAGCTTGCGCTTCCAAAACTTCGGTCAAATTTATTTCCTTACCGACATTACTTTTGCTCTTCACGATTTTCTTTTTATCGGTCACCAATTTTTTAATAATATCGGTCGCCTCATTTTTATCCTTAGCGATAAATACTTCAAAACCATGTTTCTGTAAATTATCCACGGCGATTTTTAAAAGCTCGTCCCGCTTGGCAAAATTTTTCTTTTTCAAAACGGCCAATTCGTCGGATAAAGTTTTTTTATCAAAAACATCGCGCTTCAAGCGATATTCATCAAACACTTTTACCAAATGATTAAAATGGTCCATATAAATTATTCAAAATCAATTAATTCACAAAATTCTTTGGCTTCCATCGCACTTTTATTATTTTGTCTAAACTGATAAGTACACATCACGCAAGGACTGACCAATTGCTGCGCGCCACTGTCCACAGCTTGCTGCCAACGCGCCCCGGCCATTTTTTGGCTGGTTTCGGTGGCGTTCATATTAGCCGTGCCGCCCGCCCCGCAACACAAAGAATATTCACGATTGGATTTCATCTCCACCAATTCATAACCGCTTAAACGCAACAATTCACGTGGCTCGTCGTAAACACCGACGGCGCGTCCCAAGTGGCAGGGATCGTGGTAAGTGATTTTTCCACTTTGTTGTTTCAATTTTACCTTTCCGGCTTTAACCGCTTCCAACATTATCGTCAACAAATAATCCACTTGAAAATCCCACTTCTCCCCCAAATATTCCAAATACACTTTTTTAAATTGCAAATAACAACCCGGGCAATTGGTGACGATCCGATTGATGCCCCGTTGATGAAACAAATCACAATTAGCCTCCGCCAATTTCTTGAAATCATCAATATATCCAGCATTTAAAACCGGAGAGCCGCAACATTTTTCCAAATCGGACAATTGCACAAAATCCAAACCTAACTTTTTAAACCAAGTTTTATATCTTTCTTCCACGTCTTTGGCGACAAATTTAGTGGAACAACCGGGGTAATACAAAGTATTGCCACCGAGAATTTTATCAAAAAATCCCATATTATAATTTACCTAAAATCATTAAAATACCTAAAATTAACATACCCAATCCCATGAAAAAACGCAACCATTTTTTACGTTTTTCCGGCATATCAGTGAACCAATGACTCTTCTTATCAAAATAAAATAACAACAAAATAATGATTAACGGGGCAACAAAAATCAAATTATAGATAAACAACCAGACAAAACCTAACATTTGCGTACTGGCAGCGGACTTGGCCAAAATCGCCAAAATTCCCAAATAAACCTGACCGGTGCACGGCAATTCAAAAGCCGAGACCAAAAAACCCAAAATAATCGCTGCCGGAATTGATGTTTTATAAATAAATTTTTCAATCAACGGTTTTTTGTCCTCTGAGATTTGCAAACTCACTCCCTTTTTATACCAAAACAATTCTTTCACATTAATCAAACCGGCAATAATCAAAATTGCACCGGCAATCTTATAAATCCACACTGTTACGCTGCTGAAACTGCTTAAAAACTGAAGCAAGCCCAAACCGGCCAACAAATAAGTCAAAAAAACCGTAAAAACATAAATTAAACCAACTTTTAACAAACGTCCTTTGGATCCAACCGCTGCCAAATATGTTGATAAAAAGACCATCACACCAAAAGCGCAGGGATTGATGGAATCAATCAAGGCTGCCGCAATAATCGCCCCTAAACTTAATGTTCCCATAGTTTTTCTTAATTATTTTTTTACTGATATTATATTTTAACATATTATTTTGGTCATTACGAGAGAAAGGGGGACCATTTGTCATCCTGATTAATATCAGAACCTCTACAAAAGAAACCAATCGTGTTATACAATCTCTACCGTAGGGGCGTTGCATTGCAACGCCCTTTTTCGTGATTTTTCGTTTTATGTGATTTTTAATGAAAATATTTTATATTTATTCGTTTTCATGATATTAAACAAACGTTTTTGTTTCAAGGGCGTTGCAATGCAACGCCCCTACACAAGAGTCCCAATATTACATTTAGTTTACAACAGAATAACAAAACGTCCCCCCACCCTATTCCTTCAAATAATCAAGGTAATTTTTCTCCGTTAACGTTTCCAAATCCACGCAATCGGCTAAATTGACCGTTCCCAACTTGCTACGCACCAATCCGCTCAAATAGGCGCCAGTGCCCAATTTTTTGCCAATATCCCGCGCCAAAGACCGAATATAAGTGCCGGAAGAAACGTCCACCGCAAATTTCAGGTGCGGATATTCATAAGACAACAAACGCAAATCATATATGGTAATACGCCGCGCACCCAAATTTTCTTCCAACAAATCAGTCCCCTGTCGCGCCATTTTATACAATGGCTGACCGCCCATTTTCAAAGCGGAAAAAATCGGTGGTACCTGCATTTGTTCACCGATAAATGAATTTAAAATCTCTTTGATTTCCGCTTCACTCGGCTGTTTATCAGACACAAAAATCTTTTCTCCTTCGGCGTCCCAGGTGGCAGTGTTGTAACCCAAAGTCAATTCCGCTTCATAAGTTTTATCAAGTTTCAAATATTCATTCAATTTCTTAGTATAAGGTCGCCCAATCGCCAAAATCATCACGCCGGACGCTAACGGATCCAAAGTACCGCTATGCCCGATGCGTTTTTCACCGGTGATTTTCCGCAATCGTCGCACCACCGCGAAAGAGCTGATCCCCAACGGCTTATTTATCCACAAAAAACCGAAATTATGCATAAAAATTTCAAATTATGATTCTTGACTTCAACAAACAAATCTTATACAATTTTAATAATTTAATAAAGGTCTTATTTTTCAGAATTATAACTCATAATGGCACAAGCTCGCCATTTTTAACTTTAGCAAAACTATGAATGTAAGTGAATTGGCCAGACGCTTAAAACTTCCCACCCAAGAATTGCGCGACTTGTTGCCGGAATTAGGTTTTGACGTGGGCAGCCGAGCCATTAAAATCAATGATAAATTAGCCCAAGAAATCATTCAAAGCTGGGGGCGCTTAATGGATAACTACAAAAAGAAAAAAGCCTACGAAAAAGAAAAGGCAGATGCCGAATTGCAAGCGTCCGGCACGATGACTGATTTCCCAATGCAAAAAAACGTACGAATTCCTAAAATCGTCACTGTTAAACAATTTTCCGATTTATTGAAATTACCGTTAAAAGATATTATCAACGAATTGATGAAAAACGGAATTTTGGCTTCAATGAATGAACGTTTGGATTATGATACCGCCGCCATTATTGCCACGGAATTAGGTTTTGAACCAGAATTAGATGTAGAAGATGAAACAATTGATACCACCAATGATGAAAAATTGGCCACTATTATTGCCAGTCACAAAGAAGGAAAAAGCAAAGCTCGTCCGCCGATTATCGTCGTGATGGGACACGTTGACCATGGCAAAACCAGATTATTGGATACCATCAGAAAAACCAATGTCATTGATACCGAAGCTGGTGGCATTACCCAACACATTGGTGCCTATCAAGTGAAAAAGAAAAATCGAGTTCTAACTTTTATTGATACTCCCGGCCACGAAGCCTTTACGGCCATGCGTTCGCGTGGTGCGAAAATCGCTGACATCGCCATTTTGATTGTGGCCGCTGACGATGGTGTCAAACCACAAACCGTGGAAGCGATTAAAATCATTCAACAATCTAATATCCCGATGATTGTCGCCATTAACAAAGTTGATAAACCGGAATCCAATATTGAAAAAGTCAAACAAGAATTAACGCAATATAATGTTTTGCCAACCGAATGGGGTGGAAAAATTTTGATGGTCCCGATTTCCGCGAAATTTGGACAAGGCGTTGAGGAATTATTAGACAATATTTTGTTAATTGCTGAAATGGAAAAAGAAAAGCTGGTTGCCACCGCCGAAGCTGATGCGGTTGGCACAATTATTGAATCCCACGTTGATAAAGCAATCGGCCCGGTGGCCACGGCGTTGGTGCACAGTGGCACTTTACATCAAGGAGATCATTTGATTTTAAATGAACAATATTACGGTAAAATCAAAGCGATGCGCGATCACACTGGCAAAAACATTGAAGAAGCTGGACCATCCGTGCCGGCGCAAATCATCGGTTTAAAGAGTGCCCCGATTATCGGAGACATTGTAGAAAGCCGTAAAGAAATTGATAAAAAAACTTTAAAAAATAAAATTGATCGCAAGAGCAACGAAGGTAAATTCATGGGGAGCAGTTCCATGGCCAACGTGGATATTGGCAACAGCGATTTGAAAAAATTAAATATCATCATTCGTGCCGACGTGCTTGGTTCTTTGGAAGCAATTGTCGAATCATTAAGCAAAATTGATAGCAAAGAAATCAAAGCTAATATCATTCAACAAGGATTGGGAAATATTACCGAAAGTGATATTTGGCAAGCTCAAGCCGGTAATGCCTTGATTCTCGGTTTCCATGTCCAATTGCCAAACAATCTAAAACTATTAGCCGAAGAACAAAAAGTACCAATTCAAAACTTTAAAATTATTTATGATTTGATTGCCTTTATTCGCAAAAAAATGGAAGAAAGTTTAGGTGATGAAATCATTAAAGAAGAATTAGGTAAAGCAGAAGTCTTAGCGATTTTCAAAAAGGAAAAAAATACTTTGGTGGTCGGTTGTAAAATAAAAGAAGGGAAAATCATTTATCAAGGTGATATCAACACCACAATTAAAGCTAACATCCTTCGCAACGGGACGTTCGTGACTGAAGGTAAAATCATCGGTTTGAAAGTCGGAAAAGAAGATGTGACGGAAGTGCAAAAGAATCAAGAATGTGGCGTGCAAATCGCCAACGCTCCGGAAATTGCGGTGGCTGATATCTTGGAAATTTATTTGGAAAAACGCAAGAAAAAAATCTTAAAATAGCCCTATAAAAAAATCCTCGTCATATGACGAGGATTTTTTGTTATACAAAGTCAATCTTTATAAACTGCCAGGCATCTGAACTTTAATGCCACCACCACGCTTTAAGGAAGCTCGTGCATCCACTGACGACCGACGAGTCGGAACCGGTAAATAATCCTCCGACAAATTTAAAGCATTCATGAAATTGCTAACTTTTAAATTAGCAATATCAACCGCATTTCTAAACTCAAAACCATTTTTAGAATCATAGGCGGCTTTAATTCCATTTAAATCAAGCACTTTATCAACAAAATAAACTAAAGGATCTTCAATCTCCACATTGTTTTCAGCCTGAAATTGTTCCCAAGCGGTGATTGTTTCCGGATTATCCAAATTCTCTGCTAAACGATTAAACTTATTATCAATGTCAATTAACAATCTCTTTTCATCAACATATTTACCGGTCTTAATCAAATCTTTAATCAAACGAGAAACACCCAACATTCGTTCATGCGGGCCAACGATTGGCTCACTTAACCACGTAGCCATGTCCGGTGTTTGTTTAGTTTCATCAATTGGTTTTTTCTTCATGTCTTCGGTCAAAGAAATCGGCTCCGCTTCTACTTGTGCCTTTTCGGCCATTTCTTTTTGTTTACGAGCCTCCTCCTGCAATTTTTGGATATGCGGTGGCAACGGTGGGGGCGTGGCTTTTACTGGTTTTCCAGTAATATCTTCAACATCCTCATCGCTCAATTCAATCATCTCTTCACCGGACGTTTTAGCACGTTGCGCGTTAGACAATGATATTAATTTTTCTCTAAATTGATGTGTGCGCGGGGCAAACCAAAAATTCGGAGCTAGTTTACCGTCCTTAGCAACCGCAATACTGTCTAATAAGTCTTGGGTTGTATATAACTTTTGACTACCTTGATCGGTCGTATATAATTTTTCACTACCTTGAATCACAATTTGATTTTTCTGAATAATTTCCGCCAATTCATCAAAAGATTTAGCACTGGCAATCATTTCCTTCAAAGATAATTCTCGCTTTTCTGGAGATTTTTGTTCTGCTTGTTTAACCGCTTCCATCGCCGGTAACGGTGGCATTGAATATTTTGGTTTAGCATCCGGAGTATTAACTTCTTCCAATAAATCATCGGCGTTCATCGCATCATCTCCTCCACCCTCTTCAACCGTTTGCGGTTTATCCTTCTTTAATAAAACATCCACGGACAATTTATCAATGATTTCATCCGCGTGTTTAAATTCAGCCTCTAACCATTTAACAATTTCGGCTTCAGTTTTTTGTTGCGACAAAGCATCTTTTAAAGACTGATTTAAATTATTTCTAAAATTTTTAACCATGTCATCCAAATACGGTTCACCAGCTTTCTCCTGTGCTAATTTTTGCAACTCAGCAAACATTGTTTCATAATAACTTACACGATTAGCCAAGGCCGTTTGATTTTTCCAAAAGTCTGCCACTAATTGACTTTCACGATCAACTCCCCGGCCAGGAACATTTTCCAATAATAATTTATACAAATTTCTTAGTTTATCATCAGTCTGACTGATAAATTTGTTAAGAGCCGCGTTCACCTCATCAGGAGCACTCCCTTTATCCAATTCTTCCTCAATGATTGATTTTACTTTGTTTTTAAATTCAATGGTCGCTGCCTCACCATCGTAAATTTCACCTAACGCTAATAAATTAATGCCATCGACTTCTTCAATGCCGGCTTTCAAAAACTGATTCTTTACTAAACTGGCGATTGCATTAACTTTAGCAACTAATTTTGAATTAATATTGGCCTCCATCAACTGTTCTAAATCAGGGTGTTGCTTCCTAAACTCAATAAATGGTGTAATTGCTTTTTGTAATTTTTCTTTAAGCAAAACCAATTCTGCTCTTTTTTGACTAATATATTTATTAATTTCAGATTCAATTTCTGAAAATTCTTTTTTTGATTCCAAGCCACTGACGATTAAATTATTAATCCCCTCCCAAAGCTCTGTTTGTAAAGTATTAACATCAATCGTAAACTCTGGCGAAGACAAAGATACCCCTCCAACTTCCAAAATCCCATTTTCAATTAAAGTGTTTTTGATATTATCAATCATTTTCAAATCACTTGATACTCCCAATTCAACTTTACGACTGACAACTTGCTTAAATGTATCTTCCGCTTTCCAAAAATTTTCAAGCAATTGTGTTTTTTCAGAAGCACTCATTGCTTGTTTAACCGTTTCCATTGCCGGTAACGGTGGCATTGAATATTTTGGTTTAGCATCCGGAGTAGTAACTTCTTCCAATAAGTCATCGGCGTCCATCACATCATCAAGCACAACTGACTCTGTTTTTGGCACTGGAAAATCTTCAGCACCAGTAAGTTCTACTTCCCCGCTCACCCCACCGCTTGCCTCAAGAATAATTTTTCGCAACTCAGCAGGATTGGTTTTCAAATAATTAGACACATCAGATACCGGCAACTTCAATAAAGCAGATAAAATATTGGTTAAATCGTTTAGATTTTTCTGCAAATAAGCAGGGATTTCTGTGGCCTTATTTTCACTCAACAAACGACCAATCTGCGACTGAAAAGCCCCTAACGTATAATGTTGTAGATCATAATTATCCAAAGCACTAATTTTTTTATCCTTTAAAATTTGATCGACAAACTCCATCGCCGAAAAATTGGCTCCCAAAATTTGATATTTCTCAGCACTATCTTCAAGTGCCGCTCGCAAAGTATAAAACTGGCGTAAATTATCGGGAATCACAGGTTTTAGCTGACCGTCTTTCCCAATTCTAGTTTTCTCCAAATCACTGTTAGCCAAAAGCAAAGACTGTAAAGTTTCATTCTCTTGAGCTGTTAAAAACATTGATTCTTTTTCAAAATAAACGTCCGCAAAGACAAAAGCCTTTTCAATCTCGGAAAAACTCGCTTGATTATAACAATTATATAACAAATTCAAGTTAGCTTTTTTTTCTTCCAATTTTGTCGAAAATTGTTCAGGATTATTAGCCTTTTCTAAAAGTTCTGATTCTCTCAAATCTCTCAATAAACCTTGCTTATCCATCCCTGCTAAATATTTTCGAGATAAATCGTTCATTGCCTTAAAAACAATTTTCATACTGGAAACCACGTTGTCTTTGGCGGCTTGTGGATTTTGTGACAAACCTTCACTGATTAAACGCAACGAAGCTAACAAACTAGTAATTTTTTCTTGTTGTTCTTTGACAAACTTATTAACGGTAAGCAAACGTTCACTGATTTTTTGAATTTCTTTAGATTGTTCAGAGTAACCTTCTCTTAAAACCTGCAAAACCGACAACTCGGAAATGATAATTTGTTCAATTGACTTAAAACGATTTAAAGAATCACTAAACCATTGCTCCACACCGGGTAATTCTTCAGCAGAAAAAAGTTGGGAATCTAAAATTCCTTGTTTCCAATTAACAAAACCACCCTTAATACTATCCAAAGATTCTTTAACGACGGCCGCCTGCCCTTCCAAAGAAACTTCTTTTCTTTCTTGACTAGTACTTTCCTCACTGGGTAGAACTTCTCCAACCGGAATATCAATTTCTTCAGGGGAAAGCTCGGTTCCAGGAACGTTAGAACTCTCCGCTATTGGAGGCTTTGAAGGATTTTGAACCGGCAATTCCGATTTATTAAGCAATTCTTGCTCATTAGGTGTAGGCATACTTTTATTTTAAATTTAAAAATAAATCTCCAAGATTTTCTTTCTAAATTATAGCAAATTTTACATTTTCAAACAAATAAAAAATCCCTTCGCGAGAAGGGGTTTTTAGTGGAGCGGGTGAGCGGAATCGAACCGCCGTCTTCAGCTTGGAAGGCTGACATAATAGCCATTATACGACACCCGCAGGCATGGATCGGCTTGCCAGTCGAAGCTCGCAACGCGAGCGAAGATTGGTCGGGGTGATCCCACTTCGCTCCTACGGAGCTACGCGGGATTTATCTTTAC
>DYGC01000031.1 GCA_020724925.1 Candidatus Paceibacter sp. | reverse complement strand
GGGAGGAAAAGAACTATATATACTTATATCATAGTTTTCCCTGTTTTGTCAAGGTCTAGTGGCTTGACTTGAGCCTAAAAACCTTTCAATATGAATTTAACAGCTTTAGGAGGTGTAAGATGCAAATTTCCAAAGAGGATCAGGCACAGCAACAACAGACGTTTGAGGAGCATTTGAACATGGCTCTGAAAACCGTTGCGAAATGGGCGATTCGGCGGTTGAAATCCGATTATCCTGAGCTCAGCGATCAGGAATTGAAGGATTTCATGTTCCGGCTCATTTTCAACAGCAACCCGACCGCTACCTGTAAGCAAAAGACCGAAGAAGTGCTTAAGGAGTTTGCGGAACAAGAGGGGCGCTAAGGCTTTTTCAGAAGTTTTTCAGCAAGGATTTTCCCTTGCTTTTTTGTTGACAGATAAAGAAAAATTGTTATAATAAGAATCGCCGAAAAGGCAAAAGGAGGCGTTCAGTGACTAAAATTAACAGGGAAACCCATCATTTTGTAGTTTTAGGAGATGGTTTTTTGTTTGACTTCGCTCCAGTTATCAAGGAACTGCTTTTGGAGCGTGGTCAGAGCCTGGCTGACAAGGTTCTGATTCTGAAATCATTGCCCTGGGAAGAACTGGGCCGTGAGTTAATCGGAGGAAATAAACAACGGATTCAGGAGACGGTCCAAGATTATCTGGGCATTCTTCTGGAAAAAGATCCGTGGATTTTGAGGAACCTGGTACGCTGAAAAAGCACAAGGAGGAAACAATGAAAGAGTTTAAATTGTTCACAGTGATTGGGGCCTTATCGCCCCACTGGCCGGAGCTGTGGTTTTCCTTGGATCCCAAGGAAAAGCTGAGCTTTCTCAGCCACATGACCGGCTATTCCCTGGATCACAAGCAGTGCCCGCGAGCGGCAGTGCAGTCCCGGGATGTCGTCCTGGAGCAGTTTCCCGACCTGCGTTCCTTTTTGAAGGAAGAGCTCGCCCTGCCGTTTGACTGGGTGGGCTACAAAGAGCTCGAGCGCAAGCTCGGGTATTTCATCGAGGTCAAGCCACTGCCCCCGGGCACTTACCGTGTGTTGGCGGGCTGCGAGGAGCACCTCTGGTTCAAGGATTGTCTGAGCCTGGAAGAATTCAGGAGGACAATCAAGGAGCGTTTGTGAGAAACATCAAGACAGGTTGTTGAATCTGTCTTTTTTTGTTGAATCCTTCAGAAAATTATGTTTTAATGTAAGTAAAGGAGCGTTTTTATTCTTTGGAGCTGGTTTCAAGGAAAAGCAAAGCGCACCAAGGGGGGATTATGGACCGCGAATGGATTATCAAATTTGGCGAAAAATTAAGAAAATTGGTGGAAAAGGATAGCTGGAACGAGGCAGATTTGCATCTTTATTTCGCCTTGTTTCAAAATTTGGTCCTGAAGCTGCACTTGGAAAACGACACGTTGTTTCATTTAGAGCAGGTTCCGAGTGCGATTGGTGACGCGGAAATTCACCGCGCCAAAGTCTTGTTAGCCACGATTGAGGGAATGATCAAGTGACGCATCTCATTCGGCAGAGCACGTGCTTTGCCTTTTTTAACGGCAATAAAACGTTTTTTCTCTATGTTCAAATACCTTGAATCTGTTATAATAATAAGGTCTTAAAAATATAAGTTTTTATGAGTGAATCAAATAAAATTTTAAAAAATAAACTGCTTGTTTATCAAACAAAAAGTGGTGCAGTTGAAGTAATGATAAATAAGCAAAAAGAGACTATTTTATTGACTCAACAGCAAGTTGCCAATCTTTTTGATGTGCAAAAAGCCGCTATTTCCAAACATGTTAATCATATCTTTAAAACTGGCGAATTAGAAAAAAAATCAACTGTTTCCATTTTGGAAACAGTTCAAATTGAAGGAAATAGAAATATAAAAAGAAATGTTGAGTATTATAATTTAGATTTAATTTTATCTGTTGGTTATCGTGTGAATTCAGTTAGTGCCACACGTTTTCGTCAATGGGCCAATAAAATATTAAAACAACATATTTTACAAGGTTATACCATCAATAAAAAGCGTTTAGTCAAAAATTATGATGCTTTTTTAAAAACAATCGAAACGGTAAAACAGCTTTTGCCGGCTAAGGAAAGTCAAGTTCAGACCGGTGATGCACTGGAGTTGATAAAAATGTTTGCCAATACCTGGTTGTCTTTAAGCGCTTATGATCAATCAAAATTACCAAAATCCGGCACCAGTAAAAAAGTGGCTCGCTTTACTGCCGATGAATTGTCCGATGCTTTGAAGCAGTTGAAAAATACTTTAACTAAAAAGAAAGAAGCCAGTGATTTGTTTGGCCGAGAACGGCAAGCGGATAGCGTTGGAGGAATTGTCGGCAATGTTTTTCAAGGAGTTTTTGGTAAAGATGTTTATGCGAGTAATGAAGAAAAAGCCGCGAATTTATTATATTTTTTTGTAAAAGATCATCCTTTTGCGGATGGTAACAAACGCAGTGGGGCCTTTGCTTTTGTGTGGTTTTTAAATAGAGCCGGTTTGCTTAAAAAACATAAATTGACGCCTGAGGCTTTAACCGCTTTAACCTTATTGGTGGCGGAAAGTGCTTCAAAAGATAAGGAAAAGATTATTGGTTTAATTTTACAGTTATTAAAATAAATTATGAGTGAATCAAATAAAATTTTAAAAAACACCAGTTATTTAACCGGGGCTTTCATTATTCAGAAGCTCTTGGCTTTTGTGTATTTCATGATTTTGGCGCGTTTGATTGGGGTTGATAATGTTGGAAAATATAGTTTTGCTTTGTCTTATACTTTGATTTGGGCGGTTTTCATGGATTGGGGAATTTCTACTGCCTTGGTGAAAGAATTGTCGCAAAAAGCAATTAGCGTAAAGCAATATTTGCGTAGTTTGTTGATTTTTAAAGGAATTATGTCATTGAGTGTCTTTGGAATTTTGTGCTTATCAGTTTATTTCTCCGATTATGATGCCAGTAGCAAAGTTTTGGTCTATTGGGCCGGTATGGTGATGGTGGTGGATTCTTTTGCCCAAACGTTTTACGCGGTTTTGCGTAGTCAGCAATTGCTGAAATATGAAGCGATCGGTTTGATGATCAATCAATTCACCATTATGACATTGGGTATTTTGGCATCAGTGTTTTTTCCGGGAAAATTGTATTTGTTGTTGGGGGCGTTTTTGGCCGGCGCCACTGTTAATAATATTGTTTCTTTGTATGGTTTGCGTAAAAACAATTTATTGCAAATGGAAAAAAGTGAGGTCAAAATGTGGGCTTTGTGGAAAAAAGTGCTACTCTTTGCTTGGCCGTTTGCTTTATCAACGATTTTTACCAGAGTATATAGCTATTTGGATTCGGTTTTATTGAAGAATTTTTTGGATGATAAGGCGGTGGCTTGGTACAGTGTTGCTTATAAAATTCCTTTTGCTTTGCAGTTTTTGCCAATCGCTTTTGCGGCGGCGATTTTTCCGGCGATGAGTGCCTTGTTTGGTAAAGATGATGAAAAACTGAAAAGTATTTTAAATTATGCTTTGTTTTATTTGGGAATGATGGCTTTGCCGATGTTGGTGGGAATTTGGGTTTTAGCACCGGATTTGATTCATACATTTTATGGAGCGGCTTATGAGCCGGCGATTGCCATTTTGCGCATTTTGGTTTTGGGTTTGTTCTTTATTTTTATCAATTTTCCTTTGGGCACGGCCATCAGCTCGATTGGTTTGCAAAAATATAATACTTTGTTCATTTTTATCACGATGATTATCAATGTTGTGGTGAATATGATTTTGATTCCGGTTTCCGGTCCAAGTGGTGCAGCCATTGCCTTTTTGTGCAGTCACGGTGCTTTGTTCTTGATGAGCTTTTTGTTTTTACGTAAACGTTTGCATTTTGAATGGAAAACTTTTGTTTGGCGAACCATTCAATTATCAATTGTCAGTATTTTGATGGGGGCATCAGTTTATTGGATCAAACAATTTATTCCGTGGTTTGCGTCAGTGGTTGTAGGGGCGGTGATTTACGCTGTTCTGTTGATGGCTTGGCGTATTTTTACCGTGCAAGATTTAAAACAATTATGGAATATGTTTAGGAAAAAAGATATCCAAGAAACACAATTTGAAAGCACCTATGACGACCCAATCTCTTAAAGAAAAAGATCATTTGTTATTGACTTTGGAGTATCCGCCCTTTTGCGGAGGGGTCGGTACGTATTTGTTTAATTTGTTTTCAGTCGCTGATTATCAAGTTTTGGTAAATGGTAATGGCGAGGGACAACGACGATTTTTTTATAAATATTTTTGGCCACGTTGGTTAAAAATATTTTTTTATTTATGGAGAAATTGTAAAAATTTTAAAGTTTTACATGTTAGTCATATTTTGCCTTTAGGCTATGTCGCTTATTTATTGAAAATTTTGGCACGGAAGAAATATTTGATTTATTTGCACGGCTTGGATTTTAATTTGATGAAAGCCGGTAAGTGGAAAGCTCGTTGGGGGAGAAAAATTTTAAAATCAGCCTCATTGATTGTCACTAATAGTCAGTTTTTGCAAAATGAAGTAAAAAGTTTTTTGGGTGATGATGGTCCATTAATGAAAGTTATTTATCCAGCCCCGCACCGCGAACTGTCACGTTTGGCAACTGCGATGCCACGATTGGAAAAATTAAATGCTTTGCGTCAGAAATATCAAATCGCTGAGACTGATCAAATTTTATTAAGCACCGGACGTTTGGTAGAGCGAAAAGGCCAGGCTTTGTTAATTAAAGCCTTGGCTAAAGATTGGCCGGCTAATTTAAAATATTTGATTGTGGGGCGTGGCCCAGAAGAAGCTAGTCTTCGTCGTTTGATTGGTGAGTATCATTTGGAAAAGCAAGTTTTTGTGTTGCCCGGGGTTGATAAGACGGAAGACTTAGCGGATTTTTATCGTTTGGCAGATTTGTTTGTCTTACCTACTTTAGAATTAGGGGCTGATGTGGAAGGTTTTGGGATCGTCTTTATTGAGGCTGGTTTATTTGAAAAGGCAGTGATCGCGGGGCAAGGTAGGGGCGTGGGCGAAGCAGTCAAACACAAGGAAACCGGTATAATCGTCGATGATCCGCGAGACTTGGCAAATT
>DYGC01000030.1 GCA_020724925.1 Candidatus Paceibacter sp. | reverse complement strand
TAAACTCCTAGCCAAAGAAAATGCGGAATTTACGATTGATGATCTTTTGAAATTAGTGAAAAAAAATAATAAATCCGCTAATTTGGATAAAATTAAGGAGGCTTATGAATTTGCCAAAAATGCTCACCGCGGGCAATTACGTGCTTCCGGTGATCCCTATATCCTCCACCCTTTAATGACCGCAAAAAACTTAGCGGAAATCAATATGCCGGAAGAAGTGATTATCGCCGGCTTAGTTCATGATGTTCCGGAAGACACAGAGCATGATTTAGGTGAAATGGAAAAATTGTTTGGCGAAGATGTTAAAAATTTAGTAGAAGGAATTACCAAATTAGGAAAAATCAAATACCGGGGATTTGAACGTTATGTAGAAAATCTCCGTAAAATGATTATCGCCATGGCCAAGGATGTTCGCGTTATTATTATCAAATGTGCTGACCGAATACATAATTTGACCACTCTGGATTTTTTACCACCAGACAAACAACAACGCATTGCCAAAGAAAGTCTGGAAATTTTCGCACCAATTGCCAACCGTCTCGGTATCATCAAATTTCAGGCGCAATTGGAATTATTGTCATTTAAATATGTTTATCCGGAAGATTACAAATGGGTAATGTCAATCTACCAAGATAAAGATACAGAAAAGAAACAGGAACAAATGGAAGCGGACATTGAATTGATCAAAGAAAATTTCAAGAAAAACGGCTTAAAATATTTAGAAGTTTACGGACGAAGTAAACATCCTTACAGTTTGTATCGTAAATTATTAAAAAACTATCGCGACATCAATCGAATTTATGATTTGATTGCCATGAGAGTGATTGTCCCGACCATCGCTGATTGTTATATGGCAATGGGATTGGTGCATCAATTATGGAAACCGCTCACCGGCCGCGTTAAAGATTATATTGCACAACCAAAAGTTAACGGCTATCAATCTTTACACACCACGGTCTTTGATAACAACGGCATGATTACGGAAATTCAAATTCGCACGCCGGAAATGCATGAAAATGCCGAGCTCGGGGTGGCGGCACACTGGATTTACAATGAAGGAAAAGATCCTAATAAAAAAGTAGAATTAAAAAATTCACAAAATGTTTGGTTACAAGAACTAAAAAAATGGCAACAAGATATTCAAAATGATCCGGAGACTATCAAAAACATGAAACTGGAAATGTTCAGCAATCGCTGTTTTGTTTTTACTCCACGTGGCGATGTTATTGAATTACCGGAAGAATCAACGCCGGTGGATTTTGCTTACAACATTCACACTGATATCGGCAACAAATGTGATGGAGCTTATGTTAATGGTAAATATGTTCCCTTAGATACCAAACTAAAAAACGGCGACATCGTGGAAATCGTCATTAACAAAAACCGCAAAGGCCCAAATCAGGGATGGTTAAAATTTGTTAAAACAAAAATTGCCCGCGCGCAAATCAAGCAAGCGGACAAAAAATCTAGTTTCTTATCGTTTAATTTGTTTAAAAAATCTCCAAAAAAAGAGGATAAATAATATATCTTGCCACCTTTTGTGTGTACAAAAGGTGGCACCAAAAAACGCTGCCCTCCTGGTCCGAACGGAAAATTTGTGGCTCATTGTTCGTTCACTCGCCTCCATAAGCCACTCCGTGGCTCGTCGGCTCGTGTCCTACGGAACACTCCAATTCGCTCACAAATTTTTACCTCCACGGACCAATGGGCAGCAAAACAAACAATATCTCAAAAATTATTTCCTTAAAAAAATGTTTTTTCTCTATCGTAGCTTTTTAATCAACCCATCCACCTCGTCCAATTCAAAAATATCAATCGTGATTTTTCCTTTTTTGCCGTTCCACTGAATATCAACCTTGGTTTGTAAAAGTTGTTGCAACTCATCCACCCGTGCTTGCACGTTAAAATCAGGCAACATTTTAAGAGGCTTACCGGCCTTTATTTTTTTAACCGCTTCTTCCGCTTGGCGCACCGGCAATTTATACTGAATCAATTGGTCAAACAAGGCTTGGCGTTGCTCCGGCAACGATTCCAAAGCCAACAAAGCTCTTGCCTGTCCTTCGTTTAATTCACCGTCGGAAATCGCTTTTTGCATCACGTCCGGTAAATTCAACAAACGCAAAGTATTGGCCAAAGCACTACGACTCAAACCCAAACGCTTGGACGCTTCTTCCTGCGTCAACGCAAAACTATCAATCAATTGTTTATATGACATCGCTTTTTCAATCGGATTCAAATCCTGACGTTGAATATTTTCAATCAAAGCCAATTCCAATTTTTCCAAATCCCCCGCTGTTTTGATAATCGCCGGAACTTCTGTCAATCCTGCCAATTGGGCCGCCCGCCAGCGACGTTCGCCGGCAATCAACTCGTAAGTGTCTGCACTCTCCTGAGTCAACAACAACGGTTGCAAAATTCCATATTTTTTAATGGAATCAGCCAATTCTTCCAACTCGGCGGAACGAAATTCACGGCGTGGCTGGTAACGATTTGGTTTAATTTTCCCAACCGGCACATGACGCACTTCCTCCCGTGCCACGCTCTCTTCAATTTCCGCGACCGAACGTTGTAAAGGTGCGGTAACGCGACTGGTGGATGAAAAAATCGCGCTCAAACCCTTTCCCAAGCCCTTATTTTTCAAACTGGCGTTCATAATTTTTTAGTTTTAATTGTTATTTTAAAATTTTTATTGATTTTCCTCAGTGCTTGCTTCATCATTTTCCACACCTTCACCACTCTCTTCCAAGTCTAATTGGTTTTCCAAAGCCGGCACATTAATTGGCTGATTGCTCAAAGTACTAATAATTTCACTGGCTAACCACGAATAAGCGCGCGCCCCCGGGGAACCGGCATCATAATCAGCGATGGTTTGTGAATAACTGGGTGCTTCACTCAAACGAACATTCCGCGGAATAATGGTTTCCATCACGCGATGTGGAAAATTCCTTTCCAAATCATAGCGAATATCCCGAGATAAGCGATTACGTTTATCATACATTGTCAAAACCGCCCCCAAAATCTCCAAATCAGCACGCAAATATGATTTCACTAAATCAATGGTCTGCACCAACTGCCCCAAACCTTCCAAAGCATAATACTCGGCTTGCACCGGAATCAACACATATTTACTGGCTACCAAGGCATTAATTGTCAACAAACCAAGAGACGGCGGACAATCAATAATAATATAATCAAAATTAGCTTCCACGTTTTTTAATTTTTGCGTCAAACGAAACTCACGATCAGGCAAATTCACCAATTCAATGGACGCCCCTGACAAATTAATATTACTAGGAATAACAAACAAATTTTCCTGATTACTAGGAAAAATCACATCCACCGCTCGTAGATTTTCTACTAAAAGATTATAAACGCTGCGTGCTTCGTTATCATAAACATCCACTGCCAAGCTAGTACTGGCATTACCCTGCGGATCCAAATCAATCAATAAAACTTTATAACCAGCCTTGGCCAAATAAGCGGCAACATTAACCGAAGTGGTGGTTTTACCAACCCCGCCTTTTTGATTAACAACCGAAATCACAAAAGCCATATAATAAAAAATTAGCTCTTAATTTTTTTGATTATTAATATAATATCACACTTTTTGGGGTTTCGCCAACCTATTTTTTTTTCTTGAACTTTGATTCCCCGATGTTCATCTGGGCAGACCGTCTAATTCAGATGAACTGTAATGATAAGGAAAAGGGCGAATTGTCAGGCGTTTATCCTGATGAATATCAGGGCCCCTACAGGAAAGATTGATTAACAAGTTTAGTTTTTAATGCCGCCCATTAGCCCAAGAAGGTAAAAATTTGAAGGGGTGCTGACTTGGTTTTGGCGAAGCCAAAATCCGAGCACCTTGTTTGAGTCAACCGTTTTGTCTTTATAAAAGACAAAACGGTGACGAGTTTGCGAGGAAAAGTCAGCAAACCTTACAAATTTTCCGTTTGGGCTAGCAGGGCGGTGTTTTTTGGTGCCCCCTTTTGTACACACAAAAGGGGGCAAAAAGTTCAAATTCAAAACAAAAAAACTTCCCGATTAACGAGAAGCCTGAAATCAATCAAAATGGCAAATAATGCGGTTTAGAAGTGACAGTGGTCAAATCCACCGGCACCTCACCAAAAACGAAGGCGTGATTTTGCCAAAACCGATAAGCATCGGTACCGGCCGCCGGATCAAGACAATCCGGATGCAGCTCTTTGGCAATGAAAACGCCATCCAAATAACATTCACCGTCACTCATTTTCTTGATTCGCCGTAGTTGAATCACTACGGTATTCAGAGACGGTGGAAAGACATCCATCACGAACCTACTGTGATGATGTTGACCATAACGCTGTGCGTAACAAATCCTAGGGTGTGACATTCCCCTGGTGGAAATCACATGGGCGTGGCCAACAACATCGGGCAGAACGAGGGTTTTTTGAAAAAACTCTGTTCCCCGGGGAAAATTAATTCCCTTCAAAAGAAAACGCAGGACATTTTCCCCAAGCAACAAATGATGTTCATGGAGATCCACTACTGATTCCCCACTTTTCAATTCACCAAGATCTAGTGGCTCTAACAACGCTTGATTCCTCATGGGCAAACCTCCTTTTTGGTTTGGTTCATGAAACAAAAAAGAACAATATTCTGGCGGCGACCTACTTTCCCCACTAGGAGTATCATCGGCGCTGATGGGCTTAGCTTCTGAGTTCGGGATGGGATCAGGCGTTTCCCCATCGCAAGTGCCACCAAAATACTGTTCTCTTTCAAGTTACTATCAATTTACAATAATCAAATTCATGACTATTTAATACGACATCATCTGCATTGAATCATTTTAACGATTTTTAAAGTGTAATAATATGACTTATTAGTATAGCTCGGCTGAATGCGTTACCGCACTTACACCTGCTACCTATCAACCTCGTAGTCTACAAGGAGTCTATGATATCTAATCTTAGGGACAGTTTCGCGCTTAGATGCTTTCAGCGCTTATCTTAACCGCACATAGCTACCCAGCAATGCTCTTGGTAGAACAACTGGTACACCAGTGGTACGTCCATCCCGGTCCTCTCGTACTAGGGATGGGACCCTTCAAATATCCGCGCCTACAGTGGATAGGAGACCGAACTGTCTCACGACGTTCTGAACCCAGCTCGCGTACCGCTTTAATTGGCGAACAGCCAAACCCTTGGGACCTTCTACAGCCCCAGGATGC
>DYGC01000004.1 GCA_020724925.1 Candidatus Paceibacter sp. | reverse complement strand
TGTTTCAGGATCCCTTAATTAATCCTTATTGTTTCCTCCGTCGTTTAAGGAATGAAGAGTTTATTGGGGAGATCCTGAAACAAGTTCAGGATGACAGAAATCGCTACTTTTTATAAAAAGCGCGCAATTAAATATTAAGATTTTTATATGGTTAAACCAAAAAACAAAAATTCTCAGCCTGAAAAAAAGATTCAGCCGGAAAAAATGAAGCAATCGGAAAAAGTAATCCTGCCGGCCACGTCCGTGCCCGGGGGGCGTTTTAAAAATTGTTGCGTCACATTAAAAATTTTATTGAAAAAAAATCTTTCAATCGTGTGGAGCTGGGGTATTTTGATTGTCTGGATAATTTTTACAGTTTTTAGTTTTTGTATTTTGTCTTATGGGAGTGAGAAATTTAAGGTGATTGAAGTTATTCCTTACCAAATTAGCATGCCGGAAAAACTTATTACAAAAACACAATGTGAATTTGTGCACCCCGTGACCGGCGTTTGTTTGCAATTAAAAGGTGAGGAATTGGCATATTCTGTTGAAGATTTGGAAAACGCCAGAGTTTACGCCGTGATGGTGGAAAATCATACGGCCGCCCGTCCGCAAAGTGGTTTGGGCGAAGCCGATGTCGTTTACGAGGCTTTGGTGGAAGGTGGTTTTACTCGTTTTATGGCGATTTTTGACAGTTTGCAAACGGTCAAAGCGATCGGCCCGGTGCGCTCCGCCCGCGATTATTATTTGTGGTGGGCGCAAGAGTATAATAATCCGGTTTATGCCCACGTTGGTGGCAGTCCGAAAGCTTTGGATTTGATTGCTTCTCAAGGCATGATTGATTGCGATGAGTTTTATCATGGAGATATTTTTGAGCGTGTCACTTGGCGTTACGCCCCGCACAACACTTATGTCAGTGTTGCCGATTTGGGATTGTGCCGTCCGACTAAGCCGGAAGCTGGTTTATGGACGGAAATTGATACTTGGCATTATAGTAATGAAGAAATTAGTGGCGATGTAATGGTTGACAATATTGAGATTTCCTATTCACAAAACAAAAATTATGAGGTAGAGTGGCAATATAATGAAGAAGAAGGCGTTTACTATCGTTTTAACGCCGGACAACCGCATTTGGATAAGAATAGCAATCAGCAAATCACCGCTAAAAACGTGATTGTGATGGAGGCCCTAAGTCGCGTAATTGACGATATCGGTCGTTTGGAAATGAACAATATCGGCCATGGTCCGGTCTTGATTTACACTCAAGGAACTAAGCAAAAAGGCGAGTGGCAAAAGGAGTCTTACAGTGGCCGCACGCGTTTTGTGGATAAAGCCGGTAATGATTTGTTGTTGTCACCGGGAAACACTTGGATTCAGGTGGTGCCCAGCTATTTCAACGCGGTGACTGAAAAATAATTGATTTGTATGGCAAAGTTATTCATGGTGGCGACACCAATCGGCAATTTGCAAGATATCAGCCAACGCGCGATTGACGTTTTAACGCGGGCTGATTTTATTTTGGCCGAAGATACCCGTCATACTCGTCAATTGTTGGAAGCATTGCAAATTAAAGGAAAAAATTTATTGTCTTATCATCAACATAGCTCGGATAAGCAAGTGGACATGATTAAATCATTGTTGGCTGAAGATAAGGATTTGGCGCTGGTCAGCGACGCCGGCACGCCCGGCATCAACGATCCAGGCAATCTCTTATTGGAAGCGTTGTTCGCGGCGGGCGTGCCTGTTGAGGTGATTCCCGTGCCGGGCGCTTCGGCCTTGACTTCATTGCTGAGCGTGGCGGGCTTGGACATCAATCCGTTTACTTATTTGGGATTTTTACCGCATAAAAAAGGCCGTGAGAAATTGTTTAAAATGATGGCGGAAAATCCGGAAACCGCTTTTGTTTTTATGGATAACCCCCATCGTTTGGCTAAGAATTTGGAAAAAATGATGGATTTTGTCGGCGCTGAGCGTCCGTTATTAATCGGCCGGGAAATTACTAAACAATTTGAAACGTTCTATCGCGGATCCATTAAAGAGGCTTATCAAGCATTTTTGAATGATAAAAATCATGATAAAGGAGAAGTGATCGCACTTTTGGGAAAATTAAAGTAATTTTATGACATCAGTAATCAGTTTGTTTTATGATGAAATCGCGCTCAAAGGGCGTAACAAAAAGAAATTCATCAAGCAATTAAGATACAATTTGAACGGATTTTTACGGGCATGGAAAATCAATGTCAATTTTTTGACATTTCAGGGTTCGCATTTTCAAATTGAGTTGCCGGAAAACGTGGATTTGGAATTTTTGATGTCTAAAATCATTTTGGTACCGGGCGTTAATCACGCGGTTCTGAGTGATGTTTTGGATTTTAATAATGATTTTTATGCTGCCAAAGAAAATTTAATGACTTGGATTGAACAATATTTACAAAATCATCCTTTGATTAAAACTTTTCGCGTTACTTCGCGGCGCGCTGATAAATATTTGCCGGTTCCATCCATGGAAATGAATGCCCAATTGGGTGGCTGGATTTTGGACGCTTATGCCGGTTTGCGCGTGGATTTGCATCATCCGGATTGGAATTTGCAAATTGTGGCCCGAGATCAAAAATTATTGATTGCGCGGGAGCGGCGGGAAGGAATCGGTGGTTTGCCGGTGGGTACGGCCGGGCGGGTGGTGGCTTTGTTGTCCGGAGGAATTGACAGTCCGGTGGCGGCCGTATTATTGATGAAGCGCGGCGCTGAAGTGGTTTTGTGTCATTGCCAAAATCAAAGTATCAATAAGGACGCCGTGCAGGATAAAATTCAGCAATTGGCGAAAAACTTGCTGGCTTTGCACAGCCGCATCACTTTGTATATTTTACCGTTTGATGATTTGCAAAAAGCGATTATTCAAAGTGTTCCCTCGGATTACCGAATGATTATTTACAAACGTCAGATGTTGTGTTTGGCCGAGCGTCTGGCCCTCAAAATCAACGCTAAAGCGATTATTACCGGTGATAGCTTGTCTCAGGTCGCTTCACAAACTTTGGATAATATTAAGACAATTTATGAAGCGGTGAATTTGCCGATTTTTTCACCGTTGATCGGTTTAAATAAAACGGAAATTGTGCAGTTGGCCAATCGTTTCGGTACTTATGAAACATCAATTTTACCTTATGGCGATTGTTGTTCTTTGTTGGTGTCTGCCCATCCTCATACCAAATCAAAATTGGCGGAAGTTTTGGCCTTGGAAAGTAATTTAGAACTGAATACTTTATTGGATGATATTATGGCGCGGGCGCAAATTTATCAATATGATTTGAACGCTTATGATGAAAAATAAAAAAAGCGCGGCCACCCGCGAATCATTATTGAAAAAAGAAATGGTGGTGATTTTACCGAATATTCGTTCGGTTTATAATGTCGGATCAATGTTTAGAACGGGCGATTGCGCCGCCATCAACAAAATTTATATCACCGGTTGGACCGCCACCCCCGAACATCCCAAAATGGCGAAAGTGGCGTTGGGGGCTAATCAATCAGTACCCTGGGAGTATTGTAAATCGGCTTGGCGTTTGGTGGATAAATTAAAAAAACAAGGTTATTTTGTAGTCTCTTTAGAATATAATAAAGATAGTATTGATATCCGTTCCAGTGCGAAGCGTTTAAAATATCCGTTAGCATTAATTGTGGGGAACGAAGTGACGGGCGTTTCGCAAAGTTTGTTGCAACGCAGCGATTTGATTTGTCATTTGCCAATGCACGGCATTAAAGAATCATTGAACGTGGCGTCAGCGGCAGCAATCGCTTTGTATTATTTGAGGTTTTTTGTTTAATTTTTGAATAAAAATGCTGTTCAAATGAGCTTGCTTTTTTTATTTTAGGAGAGTATTGTTAGAAATCCGGAAAAGGAGGGTAGGTAAATAGATGAAAAAACAAACAGTGTTTTTGCAAAAGGTGCCGGACTGCGCCACGCCTGTCCATGACGTGACGATTGGTCTTTACAAAGAAAAAGATCAATTGGTCAAATTGATTCAGGAAGGAGCGATGTATTATCGTCAAATTGATGGCGGTCCGAAGGAGTTGATCAGTCAGCAGCGTTTTCAACATCTTTGGAATCGCCACGAAAAAGTGCGTATCGCCAAGACAGTCTTTTGGTGTGATTCGCACAAGGTCAGAGTGGCGCGTTTTCACGCTTGCCTGGAGGGTGTGATCGTGGCACGCGGGGATTTCATTCCTGCTGAATGGCCACGCGCCGTCAATCTTGACTTCCAGCGTTACGCCAAACAAATTCCCAATTTCAGGGAACTGAAAGACTTTTTGTTCTGATTCTCACGGGAGAGCCGCGCGCTCTCCTTTTTTTGACCACTGTGAGTTCTCCCGCGAAAGCGCGTGAGCGCGAAGCGGCTTACTATGATTAGGAAGATGATGAAAGATGATTCTATTTGATTATATTTGTCAATAAAAATCGGTAGGTGATTGTTATTGGTTAAAAATTAAAAATATCACGTAAGCGACGTAAATCGCCACGAACATTCCGCCTTGCCATTTTTCCACAACGCGTTTTTTACCAATAAACATAATGGCGAACAACAACACAGTCGCTAAGATAACCATTGCGATATCCAAGTTGGATTTGGTGGTGAAAACAATCGGATTGATTAAAGCGCCCACGCCCAAAATCCAGAAAATATTAAAAATATTGGAGCCGACAACATTACCGATGGCAATATCGGTTTGTTTTTTGTAAGCCGCCACCGCCGAGGTCGCGAGTTCCGGTAGGGACGTTCCGATAGCCACGATTGTTAACCCGATTAAAGATTCGCTGACATTTAAAGCGGTCGCAATCGCCACGGCACCGTCCACCACCCATTTGCCGCCAAACATTAATCCCAGTAAACCCAAAATAATATAAACAATTGATCTTATTGATGATAGTTGTTTCATGTCACTATTGTCAGTGGATTTGTTTCCTTTGCTGATGCTGATAATGTAATAGAAGAAAATAAGAAAGAATGCCAATAAGACAAAACCATCAATTCGGCTCAAAATTGACAAAGGCGCGCCGTCAATCATTTGGTCATTTACTAAGACTCCCAAAACGAGAATTGCCAATAAACTAAAAGGGATTTCTTTCCAAATGGTATTTTTTTGCGTCATTAAAGGATAAATCAAGGCAGAAACTCCGAGAATCAATAAAATATTAGCGATATTGCTTCCCAAAATGTTACCAATCGCCAACTCATTGCTACCGCTTAAACCGGCCATCACGTTAACCACCAACTCAGGCAAGGATGTGCCGAAAGCAATAATCGTCAAACCGATGACAATGTTGGAAATATTAAATTTTTTAGCGATGGAAACAGAACCATCCACCAATAAATCCGCTCCTTTTAATAGCAATGGAAAACCGAGCGCGAAGAGTGCGTAAATCAACATAATTTTATTTTAGAAAGTTAAAAATAATCTGATATTAATATTATTGATGCCGTAGGCGAGATCCTGGATAAAAATTTTTTCCAGGATGACATTATAAATCGCATTGTGTGGTAAAACCCTCGCAGGATGGGGAAATTGACATACAGTTAATTTTTTCATTGTCCCACTTGGCACATTCGCCCATGCAGGAGTTATAAGCATCTTTTTCTAAGGCTTCAGTGGCACTGGGGACTTGAGAAATGCATTTTAAAACATAGTTATTACAAGCGGCTGGGCAATTATTTTCAGAGCTTGTTTCGGTTTCGTTATTACCGGGTTGTCGACAGTTACGAGCTAGTTCATCGCAGGTTTTAAAATTTTTCAAACAAGCTTTTTCAACATTGGTGGCATTTTGACATTTATATAAACAATCATTTTCCGTTAAACTGGTGCATTTTGGAAGGGCGGTTTCACAAATTGCCGGGCAATCATTATCGCGTGGATCAGTAGTAGTGGTTTCAATCGTGGCAGCAGTGTCAGTGGGAATATCACCGATCGATTGAACCGGTGTTTCTTCTTTTCCGCAAGCACTTAAACTTAAAATTGATAAGGCAAAAACCGATAAAATTAATATTTTTTTCATATTTTTTTTATGATATTGAATTATTAGGGAAGAGTGCGGAAAGTCCCGACAATGCCAGCAACTTCGGTGCGACGAGTACTCATGTCGGCGTTGGCAGCAAATTGGGCAGTATCATAGGCAAAAACATATTGGCTGTTTTCTCCTAAATATCCAGGTAAAGGGCCTTCCATGCTTTGTAAGTCAGTCCATTGTCCAAGAGTAAAAATACTAATATTAAAAATAGAATCTTGAGCCGTAAAACCAAAATCAAGAGAGTTGCTATCACCAACCGGGGCACCCCAACTTAAAGTTCTTTCAGTTGCAATGTAGCCGGTCCAGCTACTAGGTAAGGTTAAAGCAAAACCATAGTCGTTGTTGTTGTAGAAAATTGCGGCTGGGGCATCATTAAGTGGTAATGGTTCTTCATCAAGGATTTCTTCTTCACTTTCTTCTTCAATAATTGGGTTTTCAGTAGTGTCTTCTTCCCCGGGAATCTCATAATCATCAGAAGCGTTGATGTTGATTTCCGGAGGAATATAATTATCATTGGAGTTTTTGCTTTGAAAATAAAAATACAAAGCAGCTGTTCCCAATAATACTGCAATAACAATTAGAAGAATTAAGGTGAAACAAACATTTTTTTTGTTGCAAGCACCGGTTGAACAAAAACAACATTTGCGTCCACATTTTTGACAAATTGTTCCACAGGTACAAGTTTCTCCGCATTCACACTTGCCGGTAAGACCGCAAGTACAAGGAGTTTGATTTTGATTTTCCATAAAAATTTTTATTAAAAATTTATTTACAAAATATTTTTTGGTTTGCTTGGTAATAGATTTCGGCTGGTGGTACCAAAATCATTTTCATCAGTATTCATTTTTTTTATAATACCATCAACTTTGATAAAGATTTCTCCTTGGTTAAAAGGAATATTATAGCTTTTAAGTTTTGCTTGAAATTCTCGTGATTGTAATTGTGAAGGCGGTTGATTGGCTAGTTCTTGGAATTGTTCGTTGCTAAGGTTGGCACGCACCGCCAATTCAATCGGTGCTTGAGTAGGAATTCTCTTTGGCCCAGTAAAAGGAGGTATTTCCGGTCTTTCAGGAATTATTGGTTTCATGGCGATCATATGTTTTTTGATTAAATAATTGCCTTTTTATTATAACACCTTTATTTATATTTATGAAGGTTTTAAGGATTTTTATGAAAAGCGCCCGGTTTGACATTTTGTCAAACCGGGCGCTTTCAATATTCCTATTTTTCTATTATTTGTTCAAGGACGCTCTGGTTAAAGCACCGACATAGCCGACCGGGCTGATGCCATTGGCACTTTGGAATTTCATGACAGCGGCGCGGGTGGCATAACCATAGAACATAGTTTCGTTGCCAGGAGAACCGGCTCCGACACTAGCGACTTGGTATCCTTTGTTATTCAAGAGTTTTTGCAATTCTTTAATATCATCACCGCTCATGCCCAAATATAAATTGCGAGTAAACATATATTTACCGGTGGGCGTGGTCGGAGCGACACTCGGGCCGTTAAGTTTAGCACGGGTGGCGGCGTCCAGCATGCCGTTCACGGTCAAGCCGTTGGCTTGTTGGAAGCGCGTGATTCCGGCTTTGGTCAAACTGCCGAAGAAGGAAGTTTCCCAACCCGGGGAGGCGGCGCCACTGGCAGCCAAAGTATAACCAATGGAATTTAAACATTTTTGTAATTCTTTGACATCAGCGCCACTCATACCGGCACTCAAATCACGAGTGAAAGTATAAGCACACAATTTTGTTTGTGTTGGGGTAGTAGTGTCACCGTTGACGGTGCCGGTCTTGGTCAAAAGGGATTTCAAAGTCATTTCAATGCGGTTTACACTCAACGCGCTGAATTTGACTTTAATGTCTTTGATATTATCACCATCCAAATCAACTTGCGTTTCATTGCCCAAAGTCAAGGAGAAGTATTGCGGATCAGACTCAATCTTGAAGCTGACAATTTGTTGCGCCATATCCAAACCGGTAATTGTCATGGTGTGTTCGCCATAAGTATAAGTGCTGCTGTGTAAAGCCTTAAAATGAGCGACCGAATCAACATAGGTGAACAAGTTCAAACCTTCGGTGGATAAAGTACCGACAGACACGCTTTGTCCCATTCCGACAGTTTGGCTGGTTTCGCCGTCACCGGTAGGCGTGGGGTTGTTGTAAGTTAAACTGATGGAACCGGTGTTGCCATGTTGTGTTTCTTCCATTTCATATTCATCATAACCGACATAGGAAGAGGCTTTGGTCGCTTGGAAAGTGCACATGCCATCAATATCAACGACGCACTCGGCCGGAGCGACGATACCGGTGGAAGTCCAAGTGACACCATCGGTGCTACGTTTAATGGCCAAAGTTTGATTGTATAAATCAGTTCCCACATAAATGCTGATGGTAATCGGGGTGGAGAATTCCAAACCTAAACTCGGAATACCCCAGTTTAAAGCGCCGTAAACCACGTCGCCACTGGCTAAGCCGGTAACGGTAGCTTCGTCCAATTCGCTGGCTTCCAATAGTGAACCATCAATATTACCGCCGCCGATTTTAGTGATAATGGTGCCACTCGGTAAAATAACTTTGCTGGTGCCATCGCCATCGGTGACGGCAATGGTCAACTCTTCGGTCACCATAATTTGGCTGGTGTTGGTATAATCATCCCCGACAATCGCGAACGTGCCGGAAGTGAAATTATCTTCTAAAGCGGTCGGATCAATTTCCAAAGTACTGGCTTCACTGCAATCTTCCACGGTGCAGAATGGACGATAAAAAACGGAAGTATCGGCATCGGGAGGAGTGATGGTGTCGCCGGAACCGGCCCAGACGCCCGAAATATTTGGACCACTATCAGAACCCCACCAGTTGTTTTTGGCATTGACAATGCCTTCGTTGTTTTCAATATGCAAACCGGTTGTGATATTAATGCTGTCGTGAATTTTGTTACCGGTAATGGACAAATTATTAGCATTGGTCAAAATGGCAATGTTATCCAATTGATCATGAATATCATTGTTGGGACCGATGGTGACGGTCGCCGCTTGGTCACCGGCGGAGTATTGGATACCCCCTTGGGAGTGACCGTAAATGTTATTGTTGGAAATGGTGGTACCGCTCAAGTTATAATTGCTGCCACAACCATCCGGTCCGCAGGCCATGCCGATACCCCAACTGTTGTTGCTGATTTCGTTGCCGCTGATACTATGCGCACCTTGCCAAATCACAATGCCGTATTGGTCATTATCGTGAATGATATTGTTGGAAATGATACTGTCACCACCTTCGTAATAGTTGGCAATACCGACATAACCACCGGCGATTTCGTTGCTTTCAATGGTGGTATCGGTAACCAAGCCGACACGGACAACCGGTGAATTATAACAGTAATTATACATATCGTCGGTTTGTTCCAATTTTAAACCGATAATACTGACTTCGTTGGCGGTAATATTAAAGACTCGGCCGCAATCATAATTTTTGACGGCCGGTAAAGCTTCCATGTCCACCGGAGTCGGGCCGGTAACAGTCACGCCGGGAGTTGAAATTCCAATTTCAGATGTATATTCATAAGCGCCGGCAGCCACGTAAACCGTGCCATTTTCCGCTACGCTGGAGACGCCGTCCGGGATATTGTCAAAAGCATCATAGCCCCAGATGTGACCGTCATTGGCGCCACCGTCAAAATAATCATCATCAACGTAAACGCTGGTCGGAGCGAGTAATAAATATTCGGCTGTGACGGTGATATCTTCCGTGACCGCCAAGTCGGTGCGTGGGTTGTCGGTAATACCGTCAGACCAACGATAAAAGAAATAATCGGCGTCGGCGGTGACACCAACCGGGGTGCCGTCGTTACCATCCAAAACAGTTTGACTGCCATCACCGACAATCACGCCGTGATCACCGGAGTAATAGGTCAAATTCCATTGGAGAATCAAGGCATTGGCCGGTAAGACGCTCATTAAAATAAAAGCGCCAACCAGCAAAAGACTTTTTAAAAGTCCTTTCGTGTTTGTGTTCATAGAACTTGTTTTTAATTAAAATTTTTATTAGTTTGGAAAACTATTTTATAACTATTATTGTAGCATATTTATAAAATAAAAAAAGCCTATGGTTAGCTAATTTCAAGATTGACTTTCTTCTAAAAACGGGGTTAAATATCAGCAGTTCTTTAGCCGAGACCAAGTGTCTCAGAAGGAGGGATTTTGATGGGAAAACGGCGTATTGACGACGGAATGCAGGTCCAGGTGGTGAAGTTGTTTGACGACACCGGCTGGATGAACGTCCACCCTAACTATATGCAGACGCGCAAAAAGGGCGTCGTCGGCAAGGTGGATGGCCAGGTGCCGGAGCACAGTGGTTCGCTCTGGTGGGTCAAGCACGAGGACGGCAGCATCGCCGCCTATCACCGCGAAGAGCTGGAGCAAATCAAAAAGTAAACACCGGCTCGGCAAATCGGCAAAAATGTTTATCATATCGGATTTAGGTCCGATTTTTTTTATTCATTGATCAACTGTTTTTTCACTGCTTCCAAAGCATTTTTAAGTTCCTCTTTGGTGGCGCATTTTACAAATTGTTTGCTTCCGAAAACCGGTCCGCTTTTGGCGCGTCCTTGTTCGTCTTTCTCATTAGACCATGCAAAATTTTCCAAACCCAATGATGGTTCATAGGTACCTATGAAATACAGTCCATAATTTTCCGCATACTGCACGCCGAATTTGTGCCCGGCAACATAGGCTGCTTGAATACAACCGTCTTTGCTACCGAAAGGTACATTGTCACCCAATTCGGAATTAAAAGCGAAGGAATGCTTGATATTATTCAGCATGCTTTCCGCCGCTTGTTTTCGGGGCTCAGGATTTTTTGTTAAATTTGTGAAATCATTGATTTGTTTAATAAACTTTTCTTGATTTACGCCACCTTCATCACAAATACTGCTGGCAGACAACCACCAAGCGGTTTCGGAATCGGCATTCATATTTTCAATTTCTTGACGAATTTGTGTTACCGCCTCGGGGGTGTAGGCAGCATGTAATGTTGAGGCCAATTTTTGTTTGTTTTCAGGAATTAAATTGAGAGCGCAAGCGACGCCGGCATCAAAACCGGGGGCGGGCTTTTCATTATTTTGCGGAATGCGGGCGGTTAAAGATTCTTCGCCGACCCACGCCGGCCAATTTCCCAGTTGTTTAACGCGTGAAGCTTCTGTTTTTACGGTTTCTGTAATTTTTTGAATTTCCACATTAAAATTTTTTTGTTCTCCGCCAAAATTTTGTTCTGACATAATTTGTTTTTGTTAATTATTAAAATGTAATTATTTCTTCATCCCGATAAGAACCTTCCACAAAAGTTTGATGATAAGCTCCCGGCGCATATTGATCATTGAGCAAATCAAAAGAATATTTAAAAATTCCGTCATTGCAAATAATAATTTCTGTGAGATTTTTCATGGTAAATCGGCCCAGTCCATCATCAGGCCCGAGATTATAAGAGAATTCAGTGATGTTTTGTGGCGGCAAACCCAAATCCAGATAATCTTGGATTTGCGTGGCGCGTCGCTCATGATTTTGTTGAGCTTTTTGTTCTTGATAAGTACCGGTGCAGGCAATGGCGTAAATATTGTTTATCTCAACGCCTTGCGCTTGCATAAATTTGACGGTTTCAGTGACTTGTTTCGTTAGTGAGAAGCTGATATGGGCGACAAACAATTTATCGGTGGTTTTGCCGACTAGCGTGCTACACTCGGACATTGAAACGAGCAAATACGGATTTTCTTGGCGGGGGATGGCCCACATTTCACCTTGGCCGATTTTCATGAAAAGGTGTCGGTCGCTTTTTTTGTAAAGATTGCGTGAATCATAAGCCTCGCGGATGCTTTGTAAATCACCGCTACCGCCGGGGATATCCGGTAATAAAAAATGTTTGAGTGGACCGCCGGCACGCGCCATTTTGTTTTGCAAAGAACCGGCAAATTTTTCTTTGGGATAATTTTTGTTGGGAACGATTTCGCCTTTTTCATTTTCAATAAACCAGCGGTAAGTCTTTTTGACGTCAGGACGAAAAATTTCTTCCATGATTTGTCTGGTCATTAGCAGTCGGTCGTGTCCGGAAAATTCCGTTTCTAACGAATCAAATTCCAAATCCAGTTGGTTTTGTGGAGTTTGTTCCGATTTTAGTGAAGTTTCGTGAGTGATCATAAAATTTTTTTAATTCCAAGTTCTTGTTTCGTTTTCTTTTTCCTTTTCGTGTAGTGCTTTGAATAAAGAAACGTTCAGTAAATTAGCAATATCCAAAAGGTAGATAAAAACATCTGCCAATTCATGTTCCAATTTTGTATACCGGTCTTGTTTTTCTTGATCAGTTTTTAATCCAATATATTTACGCATGGCTTTGGCCATTTCACCGACTTCTTCAACCATCATTAACATCGCATCCCGTGGACTTTCTTCGTCAAAACCACGACGAATAACCATTTCATGAATATATTTTTGAAGTTCGGCCACCGAGGAGCGTTCATTTATGGAATCTAAAGGAGAGCGATTTTCAAGGATGTTTTTTGTCTCTTCAGGGGTGGCAATTTGTCCGCAAAATAATTGTATGGTAGAATCCTTGGGCTTTTCCTTACAAAAAATTGGTTTGCCAAGTGCCAAGGCCCAGCCCAGTTCCATTTTTGAAGAGTCGCCAAGATAATCTTCGGAGTTGTAAATATACAGAGCATCTGCTGATGTTATGGCATCAAGATGCGCTTGTTCCAGTACTTTTATATCCGTGCTTTTATCACTGTCTAAAAATACAAAATCATTAACAGTATCGAGCACTTTGGAATCTTTTGGTGATAAAACATCAAGTCCTAATTGTTTGAATTCTTTAATGGTTTCTTTTATTCCTTCAAAATTACGGCTAAATGATCCGGAAATGACAATTTTTAATTTTTTTGTCATAGAATTCGATGGTTTATTATTCTTATTTATTCAAATAGGTAATCGTTAATTGCAAAATCGTGGCAAAGGAAACCCAAAGCAGATAGGGGATTTGCAGATAGGCAACCCAGCGCAAATGTGGGTAAATGGCAATAATCGCCCAAATCAGTGTGCCTAAAATTAAAATGATATCAATTGAGGCTAAAATATTACTTTTTAAACCGAATTGCAGGGGAGTGAAAGCAAAATTAAACACAAGATTGAGCACAAACGGCAAAGCAACCAGCCAAGATAGGCTGCCGGTGATGGTTTTATAAAACACTGTGCCGAACGACGCGGCGATTAAGATGTAAAGAAATGACCAAACCGGTCCGAAAAGCCAGGCCGGCGGGGACCAAGTTGGTTTAATAATTTGTGAATACCAGTCGGATGTGGGCATAAAAAGATTTTTTAGTTTAAAAATTATATATTTTTTATTTTAATTTTGACCATTTTTCTACAAGTTCATTAAGCCAGTCTAATTGTTCAATTTGAAGACGGTTTAATATCGGTAAAAGGCCACCTATTTTATTAGAAAATTCATCACTATTATTTATTTCTTGGTCAATCACAAATGCAACACATGCATCAAATGGATTTATTTTTATATTATAAAAGTTTTCTAATGAAGATGTAATGAGAACATTATCGTTTGTTTTTTGTAAGGTATGGGATAAAACAGCAATTTTTTTTGCTCTTTCTGGTAAGGTAGATAGGATTTTTTCAAAAACATCATTACCAAATAATGAATTAACAATATCCCCCGCAACATTATTGTTTAAATAAAATAAATGAGCACCAAGAAAACAATCTATAATTTCTGATTTTTTTATATTATTGTTAATAAGTTCTGCCCATCCTAATTTGTCATTTTTCTGTAATTCGTCGATTAGATTAATAGAATGTATGGTTGCCCATACGGGAAACCCATTAAGTATAATAGTTGTATCCTCATTTTTTTTATTTTTTGAAAACCATTTCATAACAATTTTATGTAAAAATTTTAATTAGTGAAAATCTTTAGTCTGAAACTAAATTTCTAGTAAATTTAGTAAAATCATTTTTATTTTTTTTTGTTTTAAATTAATAGATTCTTGGGTTTATAAAGTATATTAATTATATATTTTTTTATATAATTAATAATGTTATAACTTTCAATATATAGTTTATTTATAATGTTTCTAGCATTCAGGGTTTTTTCTTCTTTTTTATTATCTTTATCTTCTTCCCATGGGACATTTGATATGTAAACATTATCTAGATTGGATTTATTGGGCCATGAAAAGGTCCATTCTGTATTACTATCTTTCTCATGCAAAACAAAATTTCGATATTTAAAAAGATCATATAAAATTTTAATAGGTTTTTCACATTCTTTCCAAAAATTCTTAAACTCATCGGATTCGGAATTAAAATTGTTTTTCACACTAGATAAAAAAGGACCTATTTTAGTCCATTCAAGCTTGGTATTGTTTTTAATAAATAAAGAAATAGTATATATTAAAGATTCAGAAAAAACTCTACCAAAAATATATAAAGTTTTTAAATCTAAATTAAGCTGTACTATATCTTTGTTTGAATCGGCCATTTCAATTCTCTCAATTATAATTTTCAGATAATTGTAATCTTTAAAAAGATCTCCACATTGTTTATTAAATTTATTATATTTGTGAACATCTAATTCTTTATGTTCGTTAACTAAATCTGAAAACCCTTTTATAAGCAGATTTAATCTTTCTAATTCTTCCATATAAAAAATTAATTATTTTATATATATAAATTTATATTATCTTTATTCCAACTTAAAGTCAAAAAAAGCCTTAATAAATAGGTTGTTTTTTAAGTTTTTCATATTATCACGGTGTTTTAGCGGAGAGAGCGAGATACTGTCATCCTCGCTACGCTCGGCTGCCAGGGCAATCTGCATTCGCTCGGAAATAAAAATAAATTTTTATTTCGCTCGCTCAATTGATTGCCCGAACCCGGAGTGTTCTCATCATCCTCATATCTCAACAAATAAAAACACTCGGCACAAGGCCGAGCATTTTTATTTAGCGGAGAGAGAGGGATGTTTGCCACCTACGGTGGCAAAGAAAATCTTCGTTTCTTCGGAAATGTCAAAGCAAGCTTTGCCATTTCGCTCATTCGCTTGATTTTGCGAACCTGTAGTGTTCTCACAAAACTCTCTCTCCACAAACTAAAAACCGCCGGTAGGCGGTTTAGTTTGCGGAGAGAGAGGGATTCGAACCCTCGAGCCGTTCAACACAGCTAACGGTTTTCAAGACCGTCCCTTTCAACCACTCAGGCATCTCTCCAGATTTTTAATGAAATTTTACAAATTGTGAAAAAACTTTTTGCGGAGAGAGCGGGATACTGTCATCCTCGCTACGCTCGGCTGCCAGGGCAATCATCGCTTAGCCTGCCCCGGCACGTGATTTAGTAATAACGGTAAATTATAGCCGGGGGAAATGTCAAAGCAAGCTTTGCCATTTCGCTCATCCGCTCGATTCCCCGAACCCTCGAGCCGTTCAACACAGCTAACGGTTTTCAAGACCGTCCCTTTCAACCACTCAGGCATCTCTCCAGTGCTAGTATTTTAAAAGAATAATTGATTTTTGGCAATAATAAGACAAGTGGCCAGGTGAATTCGGGTGTTTGGTTAATTCCAGCCTCTATTTTTTGAAAAACTTGTACAATGGGCGAATCGCCAATAAAATCCAGGCGATGCCATACCAATACCATTCCAAACCGAGAATTGCCGGCCATAATTTGGCAGCCGTTAAAATGAAAGCCATGACCGCGAGCTTGGTGAACGCCATATCCACCCAAGTAAGGTTTTTAATGCGGTCGTTGGTCCAGAGAAATAATCCCATAAAATTGTTATTTATGAGTTAATACCGACACTTCTATTATATCACTCAAGATTTTTCTTGCAAAAGATATTCCTCAATCAATTTCAAATCATCCAGATCCTTTTGCCGATTGAGCATTTGTTTGTAGGCAATCACGTATTTTAGGGGGGCGAATGGCCAGTTATTGATTATTTCCGCCTCGGTAATGATTTTTTTCGCTTCATCAGGATCATTCAGCCAGGTGCAACTGATTTCCAGATCTTTTATTTTTAGGGGGCCGAGTGTCGTTTGGTATTTTTTCTCGGAATATTTTTGTTTCAATATTTGATAGAAATTTTCTGAAACAACAATATCCAAATCATGGCTGTCTCGCAAGCCACGCACCGCCATGGGGGCACTGCCGCAAAGCGCGAATTCCCCGATGAGTAATTGTAATTCTTTCAGTTCTGTCAACAAACGATTGAAATTTGGGGTTTCCACAAGTGTATGATTATGATTTCTGAAATAATTTTAATCATCATAATTATACCATGTCAATATTTTTTGCTATAATGTTTTTAGGACTTGAAAAGCTTATTCATAAAAAAAATAAAATGACTACAACAAAATCAGGTTGCGGCGGCTGTTCCGCTTGCTGCGCACCCGGCAAACGCCACGTTAAGTTGCCAAAAATGAAAGAAGATTTAGGCACTGACGCCGCCGCCAAAGCGCGTGCCCCAAGACTGCGTTTGAGTACCGGCCGCAAAAAATAAAATTTGTGAGAAATTCAATTTTGTGCTAATAATATATTATTATTCATAGAAAAATTTCTATGGCCAAGGGTAATAATTCCCAAAGAAAGGAAAAGAAAAAACCGAAAAAGAGTAAATAGTTTAGATTAAAAAATCCGCCATTTCGGCGGATTTTTTAGTTATTTCAACAAGTTTTTGATTTGTAAGGTGGCGAAAAACGCTTCATCACTTTGTTTTTGCGCCATCCAATTTTCCAGTTGCGCGCGTTGGCATTCAATAATCGTGGCATCAAATCCATTGACCGTCATAATCAGACGGAAGGTTTTTAAACTTTCATCAATGGATGGTTCCAGATAACTGAAAATATAAGCGGTCGCCCCGATAATCGCTTCTTGGGAGACATTGTCCGGAGTTTTCACGCGAATGTCCAAAATATCGCCGGCACTTTCACTGATGCGCACGTTTTCCAATAAGAGATTTTCTTCCAATTCCAAACTCAAATCAATCAAAGCGAGCGGATCCATTTTTGTTTCATAGTCCAGACCGGCGGTGGTGCTTGGGATGGAGAAGAAGCTCAAAAAACTGAAAATGCTCAAAATAATCGTGCCGATAATCAGATTTTTCATGTTCGGACCGCGATTTTGCAAAGCCTTTACCAACAAATAAAAGAAATATCCCCAGGCGATCAAATTCAACAAAAACCAAAAATTGTAAGTGTCATTGCCGACAAAGGAAATCAAGACAATCACGAACAAAATAATATTGATGTTAAACAGAATTTTTAAAGACAAGCTGGCTTTGTAGCCGTTATTTTTAGATGTTTTTTCAGTTTTGCTTGGCTTGTCTTCATCGTTGTAGATTTCGTCGGTACCGGCGCTGACCGGACGGTTTTTGGCATCACCTTTCCAGCTGCCACCGCTACTGCGCAAAAGCCCGATTTTACGTAAAAAATTTAAAATTTTTTCCATATTGATATTGATTTATTGATGATTATTTTTGTTTGCGCAATTTTTCAAAAACCTTGAAGATATTTTCATCTTCTTGAGAAATTTTTTCACGATTCGGTTTACTCGGTAAATCCAAATATTGATTTTTCCAGCCGCTCGGATATTTGCGTTTCAATTCATCTTTCAATTCACGAATTTGTTTGGAAGCACCATTGGCGTTGGCGGTCGCTTTGGTAAAGGCGGTACCTTCTTCTGCGCCTTCAAACATATTATCAGCTGATTTGTTATTAAAATAGGCTTTGTAATCTTTATCCATGGTATCAAATTGTAATTTTTTGGTGGATTCCAAGCATCGACGATGATTGTAATCATTGATTTTTTCCAAGGAAGCGATTTGCATTTTCAAGCGTTGTTCCATTTCCAAATCATCATCATATTTTTTGGCATCGACACCTTCCTTTAATTTTTTTGTGGCTTCCGCTTGTCTAGCGGCCACGCGCCAATCGTTTAATTGTTTTTCGTAGGTTTCATCCACAAAAGTTTCATGGACTTTTTTGATGACGCTTTGTCCGGTTAATTGCACTTCATTACTACCATCGTTGAAAGTTTCCAGCACCGCCAATTGTTGCTTGGCGATGTTTTGTTCGGCTTTCGGTAAGGTATTCAAACTTTCCACAATCGGTTCTTTAAAAGAAATATCAGCGCTTAAAACATTGGAATTATAAATATCCGGCGTCGGTTCAAAGGTTTGAGCGGCGATTTGCGGAATAATAGTTTGATTTTCCGCAATCACGGTTTGGGTTTGTTGGTCCAATTTAGCATAGTTATCGGCCATCAATTGATCAACCGCCGCAAACGGTGTGCTTTCTTCGGTTTTTATTTCTTCAGTCGTGACTTTGGCAGGTTCGGGGGTGGCGCTGACGCCCGTTGTGGTAGTAGTTTCAACAGGTTTTGTGGTGGTGGTCGTCGGCGTTGGTGTTGTGGTTGTGGTCGGAGTTGGCGTTGTGGTTTTTGGCACGTCACTCACGCACATTCCCGTGCTCTCATTGAGGTGCGTGCCACTCGGGCAGGAGCAATCGCCGATGCCCGCGTTCCAAACCGCATTATATTTGGCACAGGCCGCTGATAAAGATTGACATTTGGAACTGCCTTCCAGAATCGCGTAACCGTCGTTGCAAACGCAATCTGTTCCCACCAAGTGTGATGGGCCGTAGGGCGCGCAAATTGACGCTTCTGAAACGCAATTGCTGCCGTCGGTGGAAACATAACCGCTGTCGCAATAACATTGGTCACCGCCCCAATGGCTGTTGGCCGGGCATTCATAATAATCTTCCGAGTGCGTGGCCGGGGCTTGGGCCCAAGCCATAAAAAACACTAAAATTGCCAAACCGAGCAATTTTCCCAGACGAATTTTTGTCATATGTTTTGTTATTAGAAAAGATTTTTATTCCACTTTAACGGTTTTCATAATTACCGGTTCTACCGGACGATCATTGCGGCCGGTTGGGACGTTGGCGATTGCGTCAACCACGTCTTGGCCGGAAACAACTTTTCCGAAAATGGTATAATCATGCGGTAGAGGATAATCAGCGGTCATGATGAAAAATTGACTGCCGTTGGTGTTTGGACCGGCATTGGCCATCGCCACCACGCCTTTTTTATAACCTTCTTTGTAAGATGGAGTATTGGGATTTAATTCATCGGCGAATTGATAGCCAGGACCACCGGTGCCATTACCGTTCGGATCGCCACCTTGAATCATAAAGCCGGGAATCACTCGATGAAAAGTTAGGTTATCATAAAAACCGTTGCTTGCCAGTTTGATGAAATTGGCAACGGTGTTGGGCGCGTCTTGATTGTAAGTCTCAAAAACAATCGTGCCGTGATTGGTTTCAATGGTGATCATGTTAGAAGTTTTATTGATAAGATTGATATCAGCTGAGGACGTTTCGTTGATAACCGGTGTTTCGTTTAGGGAAACAGATTTTTCCACCGGTGGCGTTGCTTTTTTATCATTTATTTTTGTGGTGCTGGTTGTTGTTTGTGTTTCCGTTGCGTTGCCGACGCTCGGTTCGTTTCTTAGCAGGAGCGTGGCGAGCGCGCCTAGCCCGATGGTGACGATCAGGGCGAGGGTGATGAGGATTGGTTTGGACATAGTTATTGTTGATTATTTTTTCAAATATTTTTAAGAATCCTTGTGAATCCATTTTTTATTAAGGGCTTTTTCCAAATCAATACCCAATAAATTAGCAGTGACAATTGTCATTCCCAAAACATCAGCCAATTCTTTGGCTACTTCTTCTTTGGATAATTCTTCGGGTAGGTGTTTTTCCGGACGACTCTTGCGACGATGAATCAGCATGGCTTGCGAGAATTCGCCAAGTTCTTCGTACAGTTTTAAAATTGCGAAATCTTCATCAATTTTTACATTGTATTTTTCTCCATAATTTAAGGCATTGGCCACCAATAATTTTTGTAATTCTTGAAAGTCCATAGGGTTTTATTATTATGGATTATTGATTTTAATATATCAAAAATAAACCGGCAGGGCAATTTTGTTGAGGTTTGGTGGACGATACCTAATCCGTGCGATATACTTAATTTAAATCATTAAGCAAAAAATATGAAACGATTTCCCACTTATTTTTTACGATTCTTTATTTTAGTTTTGTTCGCATTATCATTGGTTTTTGCGATTTTTGTCTTGCCCGGTATGTGGCAGGGTAGCGCGGCGGAGTTTCCCGGGACGCTCGCCGTTTACGCTATTCGTTTGATTATGGTCGGTTTATACGCCACGCTTCCGCCGTTTTACTGGGTTTTGTGGAATGCTTTTAAATTTTTAAATTACATTGATAAAAATCAGGCTTTGTCAGGGGGAGCGCTAAAAACTTTGAAAAATATCAAATACGGGGCCGGAGTGATTGCCACTTTGTATGTTGGTGGGATGCCGCTTTTGTTGCCCATCGCCGAAGCCGATGACGCGCCCGGCATGTTATTGTTCGGCGCAGCCATTGCTTGTTTTCCAATCGCGGTGGCGTGTTTGGCAGCGGTTTTGGAGAGAGTGTTGGGGGAGCGGGGGTCTTAGATGATTATTTCTAAAACTTGGCAATTATCAATGTTAACATTTAATATTTCGTCATCAGTCAGCTTATTATAATAACCATTGATGATTTGTAAGATTTCACAGTGCGTTACCACTAAAATATGTTGGTGATTGTAATTGGGTAATTCAGCCAAAAATTCATGAACTCTCTGTTTTTCTTCCAGAAAAGATTCACCATTTTCAAACTTTAAATTAAATTTATCTTTTTTTAAAGAATTTAAAAAATCCACGGCCGGTTTACCTTCAAATTCGCCGGTTTTTCTATCGTTTAACCTTGAATCGGTTTTAAAATTTACGGATTGATCTTTTGCGATGATTGATGCGGTTTCTCTTGCTCTGGGAAATTCTGATGTTATTACTAAATCCAGGGAGACATTTTTGATTTGTTCTTGTATGCTTTCGGCTTGTTGTTTTCCCAAATCGGTAAGATGAACATCTTTTGAAATGTCATCATTGCATAATCCCAATACATTATAATTGGTTTGTCCGTGTCGTATGAAAAATATTTTCATATTGAAGGAAGTTTTTTCATTTTAATTATAGATTTTTGTTTTTTGATTTTCTTCAAAACATCTTCTACCTCAGCCAAGTCAATATATTCTAGGTTCAAACCTATTTCTTTGGGGAGTTTTTGTGAAATGAACTCTTTTATAATATAAACTTTTTTGGGATTATAGTAGCCGGAAAAGCCAATTTCAGCCAAAACCATGCCACCATAACCGACACAAAACATCACATCGCATTCTTTATTGAATTTTGAAGGTTGATTAGGCCATTTTCCGCAAGAAATAATTTCTCCTAACTCAACATTTAAATGTTCTTCAAAGTTATCATTTAAGGGGACGACCTCAAAAATTTTTTTACCTTTATTTTTCAAGTATTCTTTTCCCAGCAATTCCAATAAGGAATTTTTGTTGGGAGTTAAAAGGATTTCAAAATTTGATTTTGCCAGTACCTTCGCAAGCTTTTTAAGATTGTTTTTTCTGATTTTTAAATTTTCTTTAGATAATTGAGGGCAATAGTTAGGGCCGATGATACCGATTCTCATATGAATTAATGTTAATTTTTTTTGCTAACGTTTCTGAGTATGCGATGTTTGCCAGTGGTATAATTGCACGAAGTGCTTACCACTGGCAAATATGGGTGGAGGCTTGCGGAGGAACGGAGCAAGCCGTAGCCGCATACGCAGTGTTAGCTGATGTATTCCTTTTCTTTTCCGACGATAGTCGGTTGTTTTAAAAATTTTCAAATTTCTTTTTCCGTTTTGGGTGGTGGGCAGAGGGGAATTAAAGGGGTGAATGCCCGAAGCCCAAAACTCCTATTTCTGTTTGAGGGAGGGGCAAGAGGGGAACAAAAGGGGTGAATTGCCCCGACCGAAAACCTCTACTTCTTCTTTTTTAGAACCATTTTTCCTCTTGTTTTTCTGTTTTCATCATTTCCATAAAAGCCTGTCATTTCTTTTGGCTTTTCCTGGTCAAAATTCAGTATTGAAAATCCACAATGTCCTACAAAGCCTGTTTCAGATACATTGGTTTCATTAGGGTTGTTTGTGTATTTATAACCCAGTATCCATTCTTGCTGATCATCTTTGTTTCTTTCAAAATAATTTGATGAGCTTTTAAATTCAGACTCGCCAAATTTCCCACTATATAAAAAGCCTCCCTCTATTTTTTTGATAATAACGTCACCCTTTCCGGTCGTAATGTATTTTGACTTTTCCCAGTCATATTTATAAGAACTGAAATAATCCATTTCCCACTTACCCACGATATTAGGGTATTCTTGAAAGCCTAATAGGATAAAAATTTTCTTTATGATCCAGTGCTTATTCCAAAAGTAATTTTCGTAGAGATAATTTAGCAAATATAGGATTAAAAAGATTACTGCTGATACAATGCTATATTTCCAAAAATCCAAATTTGGAAACTGGTTGCTTATAGCATAAAAAGCAAATGTTAGTAGTACCGATATTGAAACGATCTTTTTAAGGTTAAGTTTTGTCATATTTTTTCGAGGACTAAATTTGCACACTTTGTAACAAAGCTCATTGCATCATCTGTATTCCAAGTGTGTTTTGATAGAAAAAGCATGTCTTGACCATTTGCACATTTGTAATATTGGAGAGATCCATTTTCGGAGTCATTTAGAACGTTTTGCAATATGTTAATCACAATGTTCTGATAGCTTCCGTTGAAAACAGGAGCTGGACAGTTGTAAATCAAATTCTCAATAAAATATGACGGTGCCAAAGAGTCATCAATCTCATCTTTTTGCTTTAGTTGTTTTCTGAAATTTTTGAAAATCCTTATTGAATCCTTGAACTTTCCTTCTGTGTCATGATTGAGGGCTTCGCAGTTTTTTTTGTGTTCTTTTGGGTAATTGATAATCAGATCGTTTGTTTTTGTGTTATATAATTTTATGCCAGACACATACTGATCAATGGTGTAGTAAGTAAAACGACCATATTTTCTATGGTGAAATGCTGGAATTACATCGGCATTAACTCGAGAGCTGTTTTTCGGTATTTTTAAACTTTTAGCTCCATATTCAAGCGTGGTTTTTGAAAAATATTTTTCCAAAGAAGCAAATACGTCTTTTTTGAATTGAGCAAATTTATATTGGCTGGGGCTAGAATAAAAAGAATGAAAAGTTTGTTTTTCTTCGTCCGTCAGTTGATCTATGTCGTAAGAAAATATTGAGTTTAACTCAATAACAATATCAACATCGCTTTCGCCAGTAATGTTTGTGCTGTTTGCATAAGAACCTTGCAAATAAACTTCGTAATTTTCGTTTTTTAATTCGTAGCCATGATTGCTTTTTGCAAAGTCGGGCAAGTAATTCGCAAGCGCTTTTCGTACCTCTTCATGAGTATATTTGAATTTACTCGCTGCTGGCGCGGATGCCCATGTTTGTAATTGTTGCTCGGAGATCATAATTTATAGTTAGCTAGGCTTTAGATTCAATCATTTCCTCTACTTCTCGCTTTGCCTGTTCAAGGAGCTGTCGTGATTCAAGTACGCATTTATGGCTTTCTTGTACAAGTTTTGTAATTTCTTGTTGCACTGCTTTAGCTAGTTTTGGCACAACAATATTGCCAAGGGAGTTACTGGAAACGGCTGTTAGGATTGTTCCGGAGGCTTCACGAATAAATAAGTGCTGCAAAACAGGGCTTTTGCAAAGAATTAAATTTACTTCGGGTGAAAATCCTTTTGATCTGAGAATATGAAAGCCTGTTGAGCCAACAAGATTTTCGTCTTCACTCAAAATCAACCCGACTTTATCAATTGATCCTTCCACCGAAGAAACTACAACATCGTCTTTTCGTAGCTTCATTTGTGCACGACTTGGTAAATCTGCCCCAAAAATTGTACTTGTACTATCTACAATGCCGATGGAGGCATTTATATCAGCCAATTCCACATATTCATATTTTTTTTCAGGCTCAATTTTGATTTTTTCTTTTGAAATCTCAATCAATTTTGGCAGATAATCCCAACCGTGCTTGTATTCTTTAATTTTCGTCTCGATAGCTCTATATTTCGGCTGAAAATATTCAGCGTCTATGCGGAAAATATTTATGACGCTTTCAAAATCAGACTCATACCCGTCTGACCATTTTGGTATAAAATCTTCAAGTTCAAGCTCTTGAAGTAAAGTTTGCTCTGCTTTTTTATAAAATGTTTTTGATTTTTCAAGCTGTTGCCATGATTCATCTACCAAATCGGCTATTTTTCTTTGAGAGCTAATTGCTGGAACTGGTATAAAAAACTCCTGCAATTCTTGAGCGTTTACGTTTGCCTGATTAACAGCCCGTCTTTTATAGCGATCAATTTGTTTTTGCCCGAATTTTGAGTTTAAAAATATGTTTAGAAATTGAGGTAGAACTAAGTCATCTTTTGTTTGTAATCTGATTAAATATGAAGCAAAAACGGAATCTGAATTTGAATCTTTAAAAATACCTGTCCTTCCTACAAATTCTTCCGAGTTGACCCTATTAAAAAAAACATCGTTGACTTTGCATTTAAAACGCTTGTGCTCGCTGTCGCTTACTTCGGCATACCTTACATTGTCCGAAACGAGAAAAGCATGGCTAATATCGTCCATCTTAAACATCGGCACACCTTGTTTTTCGTCATTCATCGCGAGAGAAAGACCATACTCACATTTTTTAAGAACGTCCTTTATTTTGAGCCATTTACCCTTGCTTGTATCAATTAAATACTTGGGTTGATAAAACTGTGCGTCAAAGCGCACTGCCATTCCCAAGTCGTTGATGTTTATTATTGCTATTTGTGCCATATCAAATAAAGTCGAAATTATTTTTTTCAGCAAACTCAACAAACTTGTTTGCTATTACGTCTAAATCCGTATCATAAACATAGGCTCCGTTCGCATTCTTTTTGATATTGCCGTTTTCATCCATTGCATAGACGTATTCACCACTGTTGTTTTTCCCTGGCTTTTCGCTGGTTGCCATAAAAATAGGATAATTTCCTGCTTTTTCTCTTTCTTTGTCGTCATGCCATTTTTGTAAAAAAAGTACGCTAGTTTTTGTGCCTGTGTGTGGCTTGAATGTGTTGCCATGCAATCCGACCACGGCGAAAAGACGTGCGCGTTTCATAATGTAGCGCCGAATGTATTCTTGATTTGTATTGTTAAAGACCCCTTGAGGCAAAACAATCGCCATGCGACCGCCTGGACGGAGAAAATCAAGGTTTCGCTCGATAAACAAAATATCACGTGTCATTTTGTTCTGGTGCTTGTTGGTACGCTCAAAATTCTTGTCATACTTGAAACCAAGATCATATTTATTAAGTAGCGTTCCTTTAACTTCACCTGCAAAGGGTGGATTTGTCATTACAATATCAAAATCAAAATCCGTCATTTTCTCTCTGTTCTTTGTGTTTAAGTCAAAATCGTCAAAACGGTGTAAGAGTTTGCTAAATCGTGCTTTTGCTTCACCATCCCAAAGCTCGCTATCAAGTGAGTTTGCATAGGTGACGTTTGTTTTTCCATCTCCTGCAATCAACATCATCGCTTTACCGATTTTTACGCTTCGTGGGTCAAAATCAATGCCGAATAAGTGTTGATCGGCGTATTCTTTACGTTTTAGTTCATAGCTATTGCCATAATTTTCCTCGGTGATTTCAGTTCTCCAAACATGTTGCATGGCATGAAGCAAAAATCCACAACTGCCCGAAGCTGTATCCACAATGTTTTCGTTCTTTTTGGGATTTAGCATTCTGACGCACATATCAATCACAAAACGTGGCGTAAAATACTGACCTTTTCCACCTTTTGCATCTTGGTTGATGAGATACTCGAAAGCGTCGTCAATAACTTGCAGATTTGAGCCAAAAAGTCTATATTTCTGCAAAAGAGAAATGGCTGGCACAATGGCATTGGCTGGGATTTCAATGTCGTCTTTTTCTTTGAATACGTCTCGCCATTGGTTTTTGGATTCCGCGAACAAACGAGAAATGTTATCTAGGTTTTCTTTATTGCTTGCGCCTGCAATTACACGGAAACGGCGATTTTGATTTCTTGGTGTTTCCAGTTCGTCATAGAGCTTTGTTTGGATGAGTTTAAAAATTTCTTCGAATGAATTAACACCGGCATTTGCCAGTACCGCATTTTCGAGGTCAAGAATGAGCTGTTTAAGGTTGGTGATTTCTTCAAGATCATCAAAAGTAATGATTTTCTTTTGCACGTCTTCAACTGTTTCATTTAATTTTGGCAAGTCAGGTAAATCTTCAAATAGATTCGGGTCGGTTCGGAGTAGGTTATTTTGCAGTTTTCCGTCTGTGAGTACCAAAATTGGTGCACCTGTTGCGTTCGCATAGCTTTTCAGCTGTCCCAAACCGTCTTTTACATCTGGTTTTTTAACTTCTACCATTAAATATGGTGTTTGCATGTCTTCCCGATAAACAACAATGTCGGCTCGTTTTTTGCCTACTTCACGCCCAAATTGCACATCGACTTCTAACTTGATTCTGTCTTTGGGGTATTTGTATTCGTGCAAAAGTTCATGCAAAAATAACTGACGTACAATTTCTTCAGGTGCAGTTTTTTTGTCCGTTAAGACAATCTTATCCTTTCCGTTGTATTCGAGTGTTTTTACATACACTCGATCTTTTTCGTCGGTGTAAAATTCTAGTACGTCCAAGTTCCTAAAAAGCGCGAGGTCGTCCTCGGGATTTTTAAAGATTTTGGATAAGATTTCTTTTGAAGAAATTGCCATAATTTTAATGTTTAGTATCTTTTGGTGGGTTAGGGTCTTTTGCTGGCGGCACTGTATCGCTATCTCTAATTTTTCCGTTTAAGCCATGAATGCGTACTTCGCCACCACCACTATTGGCGGAAAATATTTTAGCCGCTTTCTCAGCTTCCGCTTGAGTATTGAAAATTCCAGCGGCTTTTTCCGCTCCTGCCTTTTTTGCTGACCAACCGCCTTGTTTGGCTTTTGTAACGTGATAGTTCGACATATTTATTGAGTGTTAGAAATTACATTCTCGACAACACCTTGAATCTGGAAGTCCTCGGTAAGAATAATTGGCGAGTGTTTAAGGTTTGTTGATTTTGGCTGTAGGATAATTGATTTGCCAGCGTGCTTGTACTCTTTGATTGTTGCTTCGTCATCAATAAGTGCCACTACTTTATCACCATTTTGGGCAGTTGGCTGTTGTTTTACTAATGCCAGATCGCCATCGTTTATTCCTGCTTTGTTCATTGAGTCGCCGGAGGCACGAAGTAAAAAATACCTTGATCCTGTTTTTACTAGGGAGGTGGAAACGGCAACATAACCTTCAATATTTTCTTCAGCCCAGATAGGATTGCCACAGGCTACTGTTCCAACAATAGGTACGTTTATGGTTTGAGCATGAGAAGCTGTTGATTCTGGATCGTTTTTCAATTGGATATTTCCGGTCTTTGTTCGCTGTATGATTTTCTTACTTTCAAGCTTTTCTAATAAATCTTGTACTGAACGAGGAGACTTATATTTTAGCTCACGCATAAGCTCACGTACTGAGGGAGTGCGTCCATGATGTATCAGCCAGTTGCGGATATGTCGCGTGGCTTCAAGTTCTTTTGTTGTGAGATTTATTGTTTTATCCATACACTCTGTATGGTACTGTATGTTAAATATATTGTCAAATATTTTTTAGATCGTTCCGCCGATAGGCGGAACTCCATATATTCCCCTCATCAAATAAATCGTTTCCGTAGCGGAGCGGAGGAAACACCATAATTTCCCCTTATAAAAAAAGAAAAAGAAATTTGAAAATTTTTTAAAACAATTGGGCGATAGCCCGAAAAAGAAAAGGAATATTTCGCCTAACTGGTTATTATCCAGCCTTCATATATTAAATCTAGCAAAAATTTGTGTCTTATGCAAACTTTTGCTATGATTGCTTTATGGAAAATATTTTAGAAAAAACAAACAAAATTTTGCTTTTGCGTAACTATTCTCCGGCAACTCGTAAAGCTTATTTGCTCTATATAAAAGAGTATATCAAATTTTGCAAAAAAACGGAAATCAAAAGCAAGCAACAAGCGATTGAAGATTTTTTACTAGATAAGCTTAATCGTCAGCAATCGTCGCAAACTATAAATCTCGCCCTTAATGCGGTGAAATTTTTTTATGCGGAAATTTTAAAAGATCCACAGAAAATTGATTTGAAATATGCGAAACGGAGCAAAAAACTACCGGTGGTTTTGTCTCGTGTGGAAATTGAAAAAATCATTCAAGTTACTGATAATCCAAAATATAAACTGATGATTTCTCTTGGCTATGCTTGTGGTTTGCGGGTTAGTGAAGTTGTCAATTTAAAAGTGGCGGATTTGGATATTGATGAATTGCTGGTTCATATCAAAGGAGGGAAGGGGAAAAAGGACAGAATCAGCGTTTTGCCGGAAAAATTACAAAATGATTTGCGAAATTTTATTGCCGGTAAAAATAAAGATGATTTTGTTTGTGCTTCCAATCGTGGTGGTAAATTGACCACCACTTCATTGCAAAAAATGTTTCGTAAAAGTTTGGTCAAAGCTCAAGTGATGAAAGAGGCGACTTTTCATTCTTTACGCCATTCATTTGCCACGCATTTGTTGGAGAACGGAACAGATGTTCGTTATGTGCAAGAACTTCTTGGGCATAGTAATATTCGCACTACGCAGATTTACACGCAGGTTACTAATCCAAAACTGAAGAATATTAAAAGTCCGTTTTAGCGGAGAGAACAGGATTCACCCGGAGCCTGACCTGATGAAAATCAGGTGGTGTAAACTTCTCATCCTGTTCCAATAAAACAAAAACACTCGGCACAAGGCCGAGCGTTTTCGTTTTAGCGGAGAGAGCGAGATTCGAACTCGCGATCCCATTTCTGAGATAACACCTTAGCAGGGTGCCCCTTTCGACCACTCAGGCATCTCTCCAAATCGTCGTTCCAATACAAAATTCCTTTGTATTTTAGATTTTTTTTACTTGCTTGTCAAATAAGTGGAAAATTTGCTATAATATCATTGTCTTTAAGTTTAAAAACAAAAAAACATGGATAATTTACAGGATGGTCAAGCCAATGGCCAATTATTGTATCGTTGGCAAACAGTTAATCGTATTCCCACTTATCGGGGAAAATTATGGTACGTGGTTTTTGCCATTTTTGTTGGCTTGTTTTTGTTTTATGCCTTTTGGTCAGATAATTTTTTATTGGCGATTATTATTTTATTGATTGTTTTTTTGGTGATGTTGATGAATTATCAGCCGGTTTCCGAATTGAAAATATTAATGTTTCCTGATTATTTATTACTTGAAGGGGAAGCTCATCGTTATAAAGCTTTAAAGGATTTTTGGATTAGCGAAGATATTACCGGCTTGAGTAAGCTGTATTGGCAATATCGTGATGATAAATTCGGAAAAAAACAGTATAGTTTGATGTTGCTTGGTGAGGTAAATCCCTTAAAAATTAGACAAATTTTACTTGATGGCGGAGTGTCTGAAAATGCCAATCCACCGGAGCGGGATTTTTGGGATATTTTATCGCGATTGCTTCGTTTGTAAGTCTTGCTTTTTTAGAAGTTTTTTAGTAGGATATTAAGGACTTTAGAGCTCATTTGTTTTGATCCCGTAGCTCAGCTGGATAGAGCGCAAGTTTGCGGAACTTGAGGCCAAAGGTTCAACTCCTTTCGGGATCGCTTATGCTAAATTGGAATGACTCAATTCAAGTTTTGCCGAGAATCGGCAAAGCCACGCTTGGTCACTTGAAAAGGCTTGGGATTAATACCATTGCTGATTTGTTGTATTATTTTCCTTATCGCTACGAAGATTACAGCGAAGTTGTTTCGATTGAGAATTTACAGGCCGGTCAGGCTTGCACGGTACGCGGGCGCGTCGATTTGTTGAATAGTCGTCGTAGCCGCACTCGTCAAATTAATTTGACCGAAGCTTTAATCAGTGATGAAACCGGCTCGGTGCGCGTGGTGTGGTTCAATCAGCCTTATATTGCCAAAACTTTGCAGGTTGGCGATTGGATTTATTTATCCGGTGAGGTTAAAGAAAGTGATCCGCTGCAATTCGTCAATCCCAATTATGAAAAAGCCCAACGCAGTTTGGGTGCCACTGTGAATCGTCAAACCAGCCGTATTTTATCGGTTTATTCTATTACTAAAGGCCTGAGCTCTAAACAGCTGAGGTTTTTTGTTAACAGTGCTTTGCACTATTTGGATAAATATCCGGAGTTTTTGCCACCGGAAATTATTCAAAAATATCGTTTGATGGATTTAGCCAGTGCTTTGAAAGAGATTCATTTTCCGAGTAGTCAGACAGAAGCGAATAAAGCGGTGGAGCGTTTTAAATTTGAAGAACTATTTTTATTGCAATTGCATGGTAATCGCATTCGTTATCAATTAGCACAATACGCTACGCCGGCGATTCCGGTGGATGAAGAGTTGAGTAAAGAATTTACCGCTTCTTTGCCATATCAATTGACTGAGGAGCAACGTAAATCAGCCTGGGAAATCATCAGTGATATGAAAGAACCGCTTAAACCAATGAATCGTTTGTTAGAGGGCGACGTTGGTTCTGGTAAGACCGTGGTGGCGGCCTTGGCGATTTTAAATGTTTTAGCGAAAAATTACAGTGCCATTTTGTTATCACCGACGGAAATTTTGGCTGATCAACATTGGAAAAATATTAGTAAATTATTTGCTAAATATGCTGATTTTAAGGTGGTTTTATATACTCGCACCCAACGTTTTGTGGCCCAAAAAGATTTGGTCCAGGAATTGAGCAAAAAAGAAATTTTAGAAGTTTTAAATGATAATAGTCCGAAATTGATTATTGGGACGCACAGTTTGTTACAAGAAGCTGCAGAGTTTCATAATATCGCTTTGATTATTGTGGATGAGCAGCATCGTTTTGGTGTTAAGCAACGCGATGAAATTAAAGATAAGGCCGGTTTGGGCGAAGATGTTTATCCGCATTTTTTGGCGATGACCGCCACGCCAATTCCGCGTAGTTTGGCTTTGACGATTTATGGTGATTTGGATTTATCCATTATTGAAAAATTACCACCCGGACGCCAATCGATTGTCAGTCAGTTGATTGATCCTAATGATAAAGTGGCTGCGTATGATTTGTTGCGTCAGGAAATTCAAGCTGGGCGCCAAGCGTTTGTGGTTTGTCCGTTGATTGACGAGTCCGACAAGTTGGGCGTGAAATCAGTAGGGGCGGCGGCGGCTGAGTTGAAAGAGATTTTCCCCAATTATGAAATCGCGATTTTGCATGGCAAATTGAAAGGCCAGGAAAAAACCGAGATTATGGCGCGCATGTTGCGTAATGAAATTAATATTTTAGTCAGTACGGCCGTGATTGAAGTCGGGATTGATATTCAAAATGCCACCGTTATGATGATTGAAGGGGCAGAGCGCTTCGGTCTCGCACAGCTCCATCAGTTTAGGGGGCGCGTGGGGCGCGGGGAGCATCAATCGTATTGTTTGCTTTTACCGAGTGATAAAATTTCTCCGCGTTTGGAAATGTTTGTTAAATCTAATAACGGTTTTGAGTTGGCCGAGTATGATTTGCAGTTGCGCGGGCCGGGCGAGGTTTTCGGGACCAATCAGTCCGGTATGTTGTCTTTAAAATTAGCGAAAATCACTGATACTTTATTGATTTACAAGGCACGCGAGGCCAGTCAATTTATTTTACAAAAAGATTTGAAGCTGGCACATTATCCGCAATTGGCCGCTAAACTGGCGAATTTTGAGCAGTTGAATGCGTTACAATAGGTTTTCGCCACCTTTTGAGTGTCCAAAAGGTGGCACCAAAAGACACCGCCTCTGCTTCGCACAGAGAATTTGGGGTTCGTTGTTCGTTTCCTCGCAAACTCGTCATCATTTTGTTTCTTATGAAAACAAAATGATTGACTCAAACAAACTGCTCGGATCCCGACGAGGTCGGGACCACTTCAACTCACCTCCAAATTCTAACTTTCGCTCAGCAACAGGCGGGCTTAGAGAAAATTCACAAAAATATATTCATCCTCAGAAATAAAAAAAATCCCCGAGATGAATCGAGGATTTTTTTTACGGTTTAAAAATTGCGTTCAGCTCCGCCAGGGTATTGATATTTTTCACGCCTTTGCGCGTGGCTTTGCCGCTGGGCGCGTAAATTTGTTTAAAACCGAGGGATAGGGCGTTGGCCAGTTTTTCATCCATTAACGGCAAAGAACGAATCTCACCGTTCAAACCGATTTCGCCCATGGCGAAAATTTTATCATTTAGTTGATGATTATAAAACGAGTTGAGGATTGCGGCGGCGACGGCCAAATCCGCGCTTAAATCCTTAATTTTTAGTCCTCCGGTGACATTGATATAAATATCTTGGTTATCCAAAGGTAAATGCAAGCGCTTGCTTAAAATCGCAATTAAAATATGTAAACGATTCAAATCATAACCGACCGATTTGCGTTGCGGATAGCCAAACATCGTTTTGCTGACCAAGGCTTGCACTTCCACCATAAAATATCTTTGCCCTTCGGTAACAATCGTGAAGACTGATGGTTTTTGGGCGGTAAATTCACTTTCCAAAAAGAACATTGTCGGATCTTTGATTTCTTTCAAGCCTTCGCCGGTCATTTCAAACAAACCGATATTTTTGGTGGAACCATAACGATTTTTGCTGGAGCGGAGCAGTCGGTAGCCGTATTGTTCATCACCTTCCAGATATAAAACCACGTCCACCAAATGTTCCAAGGTTTTCGGTCCGGCCACGGCACCGTCTTTAGTAATATGGCCGATGATAATAATCGGGATTTTTGTTTTCTTACTTAATTCCAAAAGTTTATTGGTGCACAAACGAATTTGCGAGAGATTGCCCGGTTCATTGGGGATTTGCGTGGAGTAGATGGTTTGAATGGAATCAACCACCACCAAGCCGGGTTTTTCTTGCAAAACCGTGGCAATGATGTTTTCCAAAACCGTTTCATCCAAAAATTTAAAATTATCCAAATTGGTTTTGAGACGATTGGCACGCCACAAAATTTGTTGGGCGGTTTCTTCTCCGGAAATATATAAACCGTTTTTAATGGAGTCTAAGATTTGCAGAATCAGCGTGGATTTGCCGATGCCCGGTTCGCCACTCAATAAAATAAGAGAACCGCTCACCACGCCCCCGCCCAAAACATTGTTCAGTTCTGACATGGTGGTGGCTTGGTATAGGGCTTGCGGGACTTTAGAATCTTCTGATAAATGATAAGACGCTTGATAATTACCAAAGCGTGAGGCTTGGCCTTTTATATCTTTTTCTTCAATCGTGATGATGCTGTTCCATTGACCGCAATTTGGACATTTTCCTGACCATTTGTTGGTCGTTTTGTTACAGGCTTGGCAGAGGTAGGGCATATAATGAGTTTTTAATCAGTTGTTTGTTTTCCAACGGCACCGGTTTTATTCCAAAGTTCGGTTAGGAAAGGAGTTGGATTTAGTAAGTTTTCTCCTTCCCCCCCCCTATTGCTTATGGCAGTCGGTGAATCTAAACAACTTTTCTTTTCTAGAGGTTTATCAATTTGCTTTCCCCATTCAGTTTCCCCCTTTTCATTTGTTGTTTTGATTAATGTTGATTCGGGTGTTGGGAATTTTGAAATGATTTCTGTCGAAAATCCTAATTCTGTTAGGATTGTTGTCCAAAGATCGCCTTTCATATCCCAAAAAGCAATTGCTTTGGGTCCATCTTTTAGTAATTCAAAATGAAGCATACCACAATAAGTGGCATTGCCTAAGACTTGCCCAGCTTCTATTTTTCTTCCACGATAGTATTCATTTTTTAGGTTTATAATAGGTAAATTCTCTAAATACGGAGCTCGGCTTCCGCACCCATCATTATTTTTATAAGTTTTTCCGTTTATGGTACTTTCACCTTTTGCACTTGCACAATTAACATTTATTTCAGCATATCGAACATAGAATTTTTTTCCATTAGCATCAAGATGTTCGATAATTATTGATCCAGCATGACGTCTTTTTTTATCGGGAGTGCCCCCTCCACAAACAGTGAAGGTGTTGCCGGCAGTAACTACTACTCCATCGGTTATGGCTCGAACTTCAGCTGGTGTGTTTTCAAATAAGGTATTTATATCAACGCCAGCATGACAATGGATTGGTGTTGTTTTTGTAATTGAACTTGCACTGATTCTTCGAAAATAACCAAAACTGCCACCGGCAGATTTATTACTGAGATTATATTTGAACTGAGGGGTATCAACATGGTTAATGATGACTGGAAAATACCAACCTGAACCAATTTGAATTGCCGGGTCAGGAGAAAGATCGGTACCTGGTGTTAAACTACTTGTCCCTGAAACTGTTCCTCCTGCACTGGCACTGGAACTAGTGGCACTTCCTCCTTTTATTGATACTCCCTCAATTTCAGTTACTTCAACAATTTGTAATTCAATGGCTTGGGGATTAATGGTTTTCATAATGAGATGGGTGCCCGCTAGTAAGGTTAAACCAATAAAGGCATTTTTAACCATCGCTAAGCCATCAGCTTTTCCCATCATATATTTTAAACCACCTAAAACAATGATAAAACCGGTAGTAACTAAGGCAAATCCCAATAAATATTTATAGATACTGTTAAGATAATTAGCTAAATTGGTGCCGGTAGTAATTCCCCCAAAAGCCACCTGTGGTTTAAAAATTGTTTTTTCTCGGTCGGGCAGGGGGGTGTCAGCGACGGTTTCTGTGACGGTGGAGGGATTACTGGCAGCATTGGTATCAGTCCCTTTCATTAAAAAAGGAGGAAGATCACCAGGTACTTGCCAATGGTCATCGGTTGATCCTTTAACAATGTTATTAGGACAAAGAGCTCGCCAGCTGGCAATCGCTTTTTGTCCATTTTTGTCATCAGGGATATCTTTATTGGTTTGAATAGCCCACCATTTACTACAATCCTTGGCACTGCTATTCGGTGAATAATATAGACCATCCAGAATAACTGTATATTTTACACTGGAATTACCAATTGATTGGCTAGCTGGTTGACCACCGGCACTGTGTCCGGCCACAAAAACTTTAATTTCATCTAGGCTTTGAGCCCCTTTATCAAAAGCACCAGCATCTGTTAAGTAACCGCAATGAACAGTGGCTGTTAAATTATCTTTAATGGGAAGCTGGTTCCAGATATCCCATTTAAATGAATCACCTCCTAGCTTTCCTTTGTCAGAACAATGAGCATAAACTTTTTTGACAATATCAGCAAAGGGGATTCCTGATGACCAGCTTTCTCCACCTTGGTCTTTTGTTAGAAAATTAGTCTTGGGTTGGTCCATCCAAACTGTTATAAAATTGTTTTTGATGGTTGTCATTTTGCTGAAAACAGTTTTTTCAAAACCAGCTTTTACAGTTTCACGAGAGGGTTCTTTTCCAGTAAATAAACCGTGAAAATATATTAACATGTTGTAAGTAACTTGTTGGGTTTGTGATCGTTCATTGTTTAACAAAGAATCTAGTTTTTTACAGGATATACCGTAAGCAAAATAAGTACTATCAGTCATTTCCTCGAATTCTTTTTCGCCTTGTAGTTCTATCATTACTGCATTGTCAGGATCTTTTAAATCTTTTTGGAAAGATTCTGCTCTTTTTTTGTCGCATCCTTCTTTGGTTGTATTTAAACATTTGTTTGTTTCCCCGGCTGGTCGTATCTCATAGCAAGCACCAAAGGCGATAGGGTTATCTTTAGCGGTTGAAAGTTCTAATACTTTTGTAGGATAAAAGAAGGCATTATTTGCATTTTCACCGATGTTTAAAAAAGTTTTTAATTTTTTCATGATTTCTTCGGAAAAATAAGGGTCGCTGGTGGGGGCTATGTTTGATATGCCGGCGAAAAATAAAACAGATTTTTTTTCAGTATAGGCACCAGAAAATGTTTGTAGTTTTTTATCAATATTAAGAAAATGTTGGTAATTTCCTGGTACAAAATAATAGGCATCTAAAAATTGACCACCATTACTTGTCCAATCTTTTGTTTTGGCAAGATTGATTGTATTAACAGCAAAATTAATAAACTCATCACCGAGCATTGCGACAGCGGTGTGTTCTTTGTTTTCGGCAATGTATTGTAAAATATTTAATTTGTAAAAAATTCCCCCATTGATTACTGGAAAGATCAACGCTTCTGCTGGGGCTATATTTCCTGATTTATTTATACCTTTTATTCTAAAACGAGGATCCCAGTTGTCTGAAGTTGTGTCACTAGTTAGAACAACAGGTTTTGGATTTTTGAAAGTAAAACCTCTCAAATCCAATTTTACAAACTCAGGATCATCCTGCATTTGGGCATAGCAATTCGGGATATCATAAGCAATTGTGAAAAATAAAAAAAATGCTAGAAAAAATGGAAGTAATTTTTTTATCATCATAATCATTATTGTAAATATACCTTATTTAAACTACCATCATTTTGATCAATGAAATAGAGTTGACCATCCGGGCCAATGCTTAAATTGGTCATGGTGTAGTTCTGGAGATTGTCCAAGATTTTTTTTGTATTACCGGTGCTAACGTTGATTTCATATAAATTGTCAGGGGTGAATTTCATTACATCCGGTTGCATGCCGGCCCCGCTTACCATGGTTGTGGGAACAGCACAAATTGCTACTTCGTCACTTTTAAAAGTGCATTTGTCAGCCCAAGTTTGTAAATTGATGGTTTTCTTGGCACTGGCTTCTTTGGTAATGGGATTATAAGTAATAATTTGTAATTGCGGATTAAAACCAGAGCTAGGGGAGTAAGCGCTGGTTAAAAGATATTTTCCACTGGGTGACCAGGCCAAACGGACATCAGCCCCATCAACGTAAATTGCCTTAAAGTTTTCTTCGTTTTGGCCGATGAAATAAACAATGGAGCGCGATAAACTTTCCAGTTCCGGATATTGGGCGACAATTTGTTGATCCGGTGACCAATTAACAATAATTTTTTCATCATTTTCACCTAAATGTTGAATTAATTTTTTTCCGGTCCCATCAGGGTTGGCAATTGATAACCAACGATAATCAGCTTGGGCGTTTGTTTCTCGAAAAGCAATTTGTTCACCGTTATTAGTAAATTCAAAATCAGTCCAGGTGTTGGACAGGGTGTGTTGTTGTTCTTTATCAAAATCGTACATAATGGTGGTACCATCCGGGTATTCCAAAATCGCTTGATCTTTTACTGGTGAAAAAGTGACATCTTGAACATTGTAAAATTGCTTATCAGAGAGTAATTCTTTGTTGCCTTCTGCGTCTAGTTTATAAAATTTTTGGCTATCATAATCATAGTAATTTAAGGCGTTGCTTTTACTGTTTAAAGTCGCCCCTTTACTGATATTGGGACTGACATTTTGCACTAAAGAATAACTACTAGTGGTGGTGCCTCGTTCGCTGGGTAATAATGCTGGAGTGGGAAT
>DYGC01000029.1 GCA_020724925.1 Candidatus Paceibacter sp. | reverse complement strand
ACTCGGCGAAAGTTTTATCATAACCGTCCGGTAAAAAAATCGGGTCCGAACCAAAATCGGAATTACAGCTCGGCGGCACGATCCGCCCCGCCACCACGCCCTCAAAAAAATAAATCTCTTCGGCGCTGCGGGCGTAACCGATAAGCGTTTTGGCTTGGGCGCGGTTGTTGCCGTACTTCGCCGCCAAATCAGCCAAACCTTGATTGCCCAAAGTTTTTCTGAACCATTTGATTAACGGTCCGGGCAAACCGTTCAACGCCTCAAAATATAAAGAGGTGTCCTCCACGATTAACTCGCCGAACTGGTGTTTAAGCGCCTCCAACAATTTAGCCTTGATGATTTCCTTGGCATCAATTTCCTGAATTTCCGGCAAATCAATGTCCAGCTGCTCCACTTGCGGCAAAATCGCTTGCACCTCGGCAAATTTATGTTTGTTTCCGGTGATGAAATACATAGAATTATTTGATTATTGATTTCTCCCACTACCATTTTCCTGCGCACCATTCACAATCTCCAGATATTTCGCATTCGTAATGTATTGCGGTGCGTATTCCCCACCATTACGAGTGATCTGCTTTACAAAAGCTCTTAGATGATTCCGTGAACCACGATTTAGATTATCATAAACCGCAATAATATTTTGATTATTGGTTTGTGCGGTTAATTTATCCAAATCATTAATATCCAAATCCTCCACCGTCGCTCCAACAATTAAAGCATCAAGCAATGATTTCTCGCCGCTGGCGACTAAAGTTTGGTATAAAGATGCCAATTCCGGGGAAGAAAATACCCCCATTTTATCATTTTTAACCGGATCCTCAATCTGATATAAATCCAACAACGTTTTAACCGCGTCAGTGTGTGTTTGTTCCGAACCGGCAATATTATCAAAAATTTTTAAATTCCATTTTTGGTATAAAGCGGAATATACATCTCGCGCTAACTTTTCTTCTTCTCGCATCAATGTCAAACCGGCGATTTCATCCTCAGTCAAAACACCGGGGGCATTTTCATCAATTAGATTATGAGCATTAACGAAATCATTAGTGGCAACAACATATTCAGATCCATCAATTGAACTTGTATCCACAACCGACTGTTCGGAGAAAGAACAAGCGCTTGTCATTGATAAAAATACAAAGAAGGCAAAAAACAAACTGATTTTTTTTAACATAAATTTTTATTTATTAATAACTATATTTTTTTTGATCATAACACGGATTTCCAACAAATGAAAACTACTCCCTGTCCCAACTTTTTTTACTATCACCGCTCAAAGGAATCGCTTCGCCCAAATATTTCGGTTTGGCGTTGATTAACACTTCCCCAAAAGCTTTAACACGCGCCAAAATTTCTCGTAAATCATTATAACGAGCCATCACATATTGATGACGATCGGCGGACACTCCATAAGCCTCCACCCCCACGCTCCGCGCGATAAACAAGGCTCTCGGCAAATGGAAGTTCTGCGTGACAATCAACAAAGATCCCGCTTGAAAAATATGTCTCGCTCGATAAACGCTATCATAAGTATCAAAACCGGCATGATCCAAAAATAAGTCTTCCGGCGCCACCCCCGCTTCAAGCAGATAATCACGCAAAGCATTGACTTCATCATAGGTGGTTTGACCGTGATCACCGCTAACCAAAATTCTTTCCACCTGACCGTTGTTATACAAATCCAAAGCAGTGTTGGCACGATCTTTTAAAATATCACTCAAACGGCCATCGGCATAAACGCGCGCCCCCAGTAGGAGCGCGGCTTGGGCGTGGGGCGCGGCCTGCCAATCTTCATAAATCAATGGTTGATTATCACTGACAATTCGCCAATTGATAACATACAACAACAAAAAACCGCTCAGCCCGAAAGCCACGAACGTGCCGATAATTTTGAATATAGATTTTTTACTGATCATTCTTTTTAAGATAATTTTTCATAAAACTCGGCGTCGGGCGTTTTTTCCAAGTGCTGAACCGTGCCTTGTCATTTTGGTAATAACGACGATAAGCCGCCACCGCGTCCGTGCCGCGATACTTTTCCGGCATTGCTTGCGGCGGATCACTCAGCCAACCGACATCCGGCAGCTTGGGCGTTTTCAGTTTTTTGACCACTTCCTCAATCGCTTTATGACGACGACCATAACGATAAGTATATTCTTCCCCCAAAGCCAAAGCCAGTTTTTTCAACCATAACCAATGCTCACGCGATTCCATCAACCACAAAACACAGGGGTGATGACTATGCGTCGGGCGATAAATCGCATCACCATTAAAAACGGCAACGACAGTATTCAATTGTTGCGCGTATTCCAAACACATTTTTACCACGTGTTTATCATTGTGGTAACGAACGTTTTTGGCAATATCACGATCCAGAAAAAAGATATTCATAAAATTTTTATAAAAATTATTTTAATTATAAAATTTATCTCAGGAAATGTAAACCAATGCTATTTTTTTATTGAAAAATATGAAATAATATGTTTATCATTAAGTTAATCAATATTCTTAAAAATACACCTATGAAAAGCCTCATCGTTTACTATTCCCATAGTGGTAGCACTGAAAAATTAAGTAAAGAACTACAAACTTTGTTAAATGCCGATGTTTTAAAATTACAACCTGATCCGGACTTGGGCAATCCCAGTTTTTTAAATTACATTAAAGGGGGCTGGCACGTGTTGCGCAAACATTTACCAAAGCTTACCAACAAACAAGTAAATATTGATGATTATGATTTAATCGCCATTGGCACACCGGTCTGGTTTGGCTCTTTCACGCCAGCCATTAGAAGTTTTCTAAAAGACAATCCGATTAAAAATAAAAAACTGGTTTTGTTTGCCAACCACCGTGGTGGTTTGGGAAATACCTTCTCGGCTTTGGAAAAAGCAATTGGCATTGATAAAAATCAAAACCAAATCATCAGCGAATTCGCACTCAATCACAAATACAGTGCTGACGAACAATCACGTTTTGTGCAAGAATGGTTCACCGAGATTATGAATTATTTGGAAAGATAAAAAAAGACGAGAAAAAGTTCCTCGTCATGTTCAACATCAATCTATCAACCTTTTGCCTTGTTAAGATCGGTTTCGCTCCACACATATGCCAACAAACCAATCCCAGGAAACCATAACAAAGCACATAAGAATAAAATTCCAAAATAAATTTTATTGTGAGGATATTTGTGTATTCCCTCCGGAAAAACGACATCCCCATCACCATCCAATAATGTTTGCCTTAAATTCCAAAGAACTATTGCCTTATCTGATTGGCTAACATCATTACCAATGTTCGACAAAGACAAATGTGCCTCCTTAAGACTCCGATACCAATAACCGATATCGTCATCAGGGAGATTACCAAAAACAGAAGTGTATCCATGGGTTAAGCTATTTTTTTCCAAATATTCAATAGCCATCGCCAATTCCTGTTTGGCCAATTCAATGGTAGGGGCAGTAGCCGCCCTTTGCAAATGAACTTCACAATGTTGTTTGAACGGACACCGCAAAATGACATTAATGTAAATAAATCCCCCAAAACAAACCATCAATAGAAACACTCCTAAAAAAAATCCTAGTTTTCCGTGAATATTCATTTTATCCCTCCTTAGCGTGTTAATAAACGCAAACTCAATTTAACATTTTTTGCAAATAAGTCAATTGTGTTACAGGAATTTTAATTTAAATTCACATCTTATTTGACAGTATTTACTACTCATACTAAAATATAAAAGATTTTTGGCCTTATCGTCTAACGGCTAGGACTCCAGGTTCTCATCCTGGCAATCGGGGTTCGATTCCCCGTGAGGCTACCAAAAATAAAAGACCGCCCGCAAGGGTGGTGTTTTGTTTTTGTGTATCTTTATGTTGAAAGAACACTATGGGGTTCGGAAAATCGAATGAAGCGAGCCCAATGGAAAATGTATTTTTCATTGGCGAGCGAATGAAGATTTCATGCAAGCGCCAACGGCGCGAAGCATATTCCCCGTGAGGCTAGCAACAAAAAACCACCGCTTATTTCATCGGTGGCCGATTTTTTTAAAAAACAGTTTATCAACGATCAATGATAAACTTTTTTTCCGCTCCGCACTGAGCACAGCGGAAAACCACAACGTCTTCGAGTTTTTCCTCTAACTCCTCAACAGAACGGCCACAGGTTTTACATTTGTAAAGCCCAAAGTAGCGCCCTGCCTCCATGGTTTTTCCACAACACTGCTGAGTGCAGGCTGTGGCCAGTCCCGGAAATTTTTTCAGAGCAAGCGGTCGTACCGAGACGACCTTAAAAATTTTTTTCACAAAACGAAAAATACAGGTTCTTCTATCCATGATAATCCTCCATTCCTTGTCAAAAGTAAAACACGAGCAAGCCCTATTGTCAATACAATAATTTAAAAATATTTTTTCCCCTTCAAGTCATCCGGAAAATACGATTGCGCGCTGCTGTCTTCCATGGGAGTATATTTGTAATCTTTACCATACCCCAACTCTTTCATAAACGTGGTCGGAGCGTTGCGCAAATGCAACGGCACCGGCAAAGAGCCATGATCACGCGCGTCCTGGCTAGCTTTATTGTAAGCCATATAAACCGCCACGCTCTTCGGACTTTTCGCCAAATAAGCCACCGCCTGCGCCAAATTGACAGCACACTCCGGCAAACCGATACGCGAACACGCCTCATAAACCTGATTGGCAATCAACAAAGCCGTGTTATTGGCCAAACCAATATCCTCCGACGCGAAACGAATCAAACGACGAGAAATATACAAAGGATCGGCGCCGCCCTCCACCATCCGTGCCAACCAATACAAAGCGGCATCGGCATCATTACCACGCATCGATTTATGCAAAGCGGAAATCAAAGTGTAATGCTCGTCACCGTTTTTATCATAAGCCAAATTTTTGCGTTGGGAAGCGGTTTTAATGGATTCAAGCGTAATATGTCGATCATACTGCGCAGCAATCGCCAACAAATTCAAAGCGATACGCGCGTCGCCGTCCGCCAAGTTAGCCAAAAACGGCAAGGCGTCTTTGTCCACTTTTAATTTCAGTTTTCCCAAACCACGCTCCTTATCTTTAACGGCGCTCTGTAAAATCACCAATAAATCTTCCGGCAATAAACGATTTAAAACCAAAACCTGGCTACGCGACAACAAGGCTGAGTTCAAAGCGAATGACGGATTTTCAGTGGTCGCACCCAACAAAATAATCGTGCCCTTTTCCATGTACGGCAACAAAGCGTCTTGCTGCCCCTTGTTCCAACGATGAATTTCATCAATGAACAAAATGGTTTTTTCGCCAAAACGCAAAAACTGCTCGGCGCTCTCCACGATTGAACGCAAATCCTTAACCCCACTCTCCACCGCGCTCAACTGCGAAAAACGCGCCCCAATTTCTTGCGCGATAAGGCGTGCCAGCGTGGTTTTGCCAGTACCGGGCGGTCCCCAAAAAATCATGGAAGAAATATTTTTCTCTTTCAAGGCTTTACGCAAAAAACCATCCTTGTCCATCACCGAGGATTGTCCGATAAATTCTTCCAGTTTATTCGGTCGCATGCGCTCCGCTAAAGGCGCCGACCAATTGATTGATGTTTCCATGAATTCATTTTACAACCGGAATTTGAAAACGTCCAATTCTGTTCTAAT
>DYGC01000028.1 GCA_020724925.1 Candidatus Paceibacter sp. | reverse complement strand
ATACGAGCGTCGGCGATGATGATGATGATTCCACTTTGGAAGATTTTATTGAAGACGTTAAAAATATCAGCCCGGAACAAGCGGCGCGTTTGGAATTGTTAAAAGATTACGTGCGGGAAATTATTAACGAATTATCACCGCGGGAACAAAAGATTTTGGAAATGCGTTTTGGTTTGGTGGATGGCGTAGCCCACACTTTGGAAGAAGTGGGACAGGAATTTAACGTCACTCGCGAGCGTATTCGTCAAATTGAGGCCAAGGCTTTGGAGAAATTAAAAAATTCCCAGATTATTGGGAAATTGCGGGATTATTAGAAAATTATCTATAAAGGTTCTCCGGAGAAATATCCACGAAAAAGTCTTCCGGCAGTTGTTTGAGATAAGTGTTTAAAGCTTGGTTTTGCGACCAGGCTTTTTCGTCTATTTTAAACCAAATTAGCCAGCGCCAACGGGTATTTTTTTGCGTTTGGATGACTTGCTTGTGCATCGCTTGGACGCCGCCATCCACGTTCGTGCTGATTCCGGAGTCAGCGGCGGCGAAACCGGCCGGCATATTTTTCAATAAGATTTTTTGTAAATCATCCCAAGTGTCAGTGGCGATTTTTTCACCGGTTTTGGCATTGTCGTGTTGGTAAATGATTTTTATCAGTTTTTGATAAGGCGGATAATTAAAAGCGCGCCGCCATTGCAGTTCTTCTTTGTAAAAATTCGGGTAATTGTATTGTTTGAGGGCTTGCATCACAAAATGTTGGTTTTGCCAGCTTTGCAAAATCAATTCCAAGTCGTTTTCCGCCGCTTGTTGTAGAAGTTGCGCCAGCTGCGAAAATAAACGCCAGTGGCTGTTAAAATCAGCGATGTTGAGCAGTTGATCACTTTGGGTGATGGCAATCGTCTGAAAGTAATTTTTGGGCAATAAACTGAAAATATAATTGGTCGCCAGAATGATTTTTCCGGGCGCATCGTTTAATAAAGTTTGGCGCAAGGTATTTTCTTCTTTTTCCGAATATTGTTTTTGTTCGATGCTTAAAATTTTAGTGTTCGGATGTTTGCTTTTCCAATATTGCAGTAGATTTTCCAAACCGAATTGTTTGTATTGATAATCCATTTGGTGACAGCGTGGGCAGCGGTTGTCTTTTAAGGTTCCTTGGCAATTGGGGCAATAAACACGCTTATTTTTTTGATCGTAAACGTAAGAAGTTTGGCATTGCGGACAAAGTAAAATCTCTTGGCAGTTGGGACAGTATAATTCATTGGAGAAGTGTTTACGATTGTGCAAAATCAAGACGTTTTTGCCGTCGTGGGCGGCGGTTTCGGCGCGTTCTTCCAATTCGCTGGCGATGAGCGGATGGTCGTTGTCGCGGCTGGGCATATTGATCCAGCGTTGGCGGGCACTGATTTTTTCCCAATGATTGCTGATTTTCCAAGTTTTACTTTGGGTTTTGGCGCGATAGTAATCACTGAGGCGTGGCGTCAGACATTCCAGCAAGCAAGGAATTTTTAGAGTTTCCGCCAGGTTGATGGCTAAATCCACGCCGTGATAGCGCGGATTGGCGTCTTCTTGTTTGTAATCGGGATGTTCGGTTTGATCCACCACAATTTGTTTGAGATTTCTCCAAGGATAAAACAAGGCCAAACGTGTGCCTAAAATAATTTTTTTCTCATTGTTGACAATCGCTTGCCAGCAGGCATGTTTTAGATTTTTCTTTTGTTGGATTTTATGACTGATTAGCAAACAATCATCGGTGTTGATGCTTTGCGCGAAATCGTTCATTGCTTGTAGATTGGGGAACAACAACAAAATTTGTTCACCGATGGTGCGCGCTTGCTCAACCATTTGTCGGTATAAATCATGTTTGAAAGATTTTTGGTTGTTCAGAAGAAGCGTGAAGGGCGGCGCCGCGGGGGGCGGGGCGTTATTATGTTTTGCAATGATTTGTAGGGGCGTATTGCAATACGCCCCTACGGGACATTGGCAATCAATATTTTTATCAGCGTCCCCGCCCCCCGCGGCGCCATCAAAACCATAAAATTTTGGCCAATCAAATTTAATATTATGACTCTTGAGGGGCGCGGCTTGCCAAAATTCTTGCAAGGCCAACGCCGGAGAAATAAAATGTTGATCACTGAAATTCATCATGAAAGCCAATTCCTCGGCACTGAAAACAAATGGCAATAAACTGAGAATTCCTTTGGTTTTGCTCGCATCAATATCAGTTTGTTTTTTTAATTTTAAAACCAGACCGTGAATTTTTTGACGGCGCCAGGGAATCAGCACAATTTGTCCGATTTGCAGTTGTTTTTCCAGCTCAACCGGTACGGAGTAGTCAAAATAAGCCAAATTGCGGGGCAACTTTGTCAGAGGAATGATTTCAGCGAACATAGTTAGTGCAGTTTAAAATAGCCGCTTAAATATCCGACGCCAAACGGCGCCTCATAAGATAATTTAATGAATTTCCATTGATAATCTTCCAGTAAGCCGAGCATAATCAATAATGGCTGATAAATGCAGGCTGAATGTTGTTTCACAAATTCCAAATCCCATTTGGCGATTTCTTGGCCTTGTCCTTGTTCTAAATAACGCAACAATTGCGTGTCAAAATTCAGTTGTTCCGGATTAAGTGTTTCTTCTACCCGATGTGATAAATCACCGGTAGCGAAAATCGCGATATTTTTATCTTCATTACTGAAAATTTCTTTTAGCAGTCGGCCCAGTTGCCAATGGGCTTCGCCATCCAAATCGGACGGACTTAAACTCAAAACCTGGCAATCTTCCAGACCGGCGCTTAATAAAGTCAAAGAAATGGCGCTGCCGTGATCCAATTTGTCTTGATTGACCAGTTGCAGGGGGGCCCGCGTTTCCAAATAAGATTTGATTTTATAGCTCAAATAGATATCCGGTTTCCAAGAGAATTTGGTTTTGAAATCACCCAAATCTTCAAAGTCCGCCTGATAAATCATCTCGTTATTTTCCAGTTTCCCCAGATTTAACACAAAAGAGCGAGAAATTTGGGGGGCGTGGGAGCTGATGACGATAATCGTATCAACTTTATTTTTAAGCAATTCTTGATTGAGTTCTTGAAAAGAGGCGAGCGTGCTTTTCAGCTTGTCGCGGTGTTCTTTTCCAATGCTTTCCAGGAGAATCGGGGGGTGAGGAACAATGCCGGTTAAAACGATCGGCATAAAATTATTCGTTAATGAATAAATAGTTATCGTGGCTTTCTTCAGTTGGTAAATGACTGATATCATAGTCTAAACCACTGAAATCAATTGTAACGCCGTCCGGGTATTGTTGCAAGACGTCCAAACTGGTGGTTTTGATATCAGACCAGCGGAAATTCAGTTTTTTGAAGGTGTATTCGTCAGCGATTTTTTGTTTAGTGCGATTTTTGATTAAATAGACATTGGAATCATCTTTGGCTTTGAGTAAGACGCCATCCGGATATAAAATGGTTTCTCCAGTTTCGTATTTAGCCAGTTCATCCGCAGTCATATCTTGTACTTGGCAGTTGGGACAGTAATATTTGATAATGTTCATTTCCAAAATAAAGTGTTTTTTGCGATCTTTTAAGTAGTATAACTCGCCACCACCAGTATTTTTAGCTAAAGCACCGAGTGGGTAGAGGGCATTTTCATCAATTTTTTTACCGCGTTTGTAAGATAGTAATTCGCTTTTTTCGACAATTTCAATTTCATCAATACTAAAACCAAGTTTTTTGAAAACCGCCGGTGAGCTAATCGCCCGCAATGTATTTTCTTCACTAATCAAATAAATTCCCGATTTGCCATCACTTAACAAAGAATAAAGCTCATGTTTGATGGGGGAACCAAGGGTGTATTGATTGATTTCCCAGTTTTCCATTTCCAGTAACGGATATTGATTGTATTGTTGCAGCAAAGACGGACTGGTAATCAGGTGGCGAATTTCATTTTTCAACCAGTAAATTTTGTTGGTGTTTTTGGCTTTAACTAAAATATTGTTGTGATAAGACGAGGCAAACCAGCGATTCCAGATTTTCCAAAAATTCAAATTTCCATGAATGTGCGGCGTGTAGTTGTATAAACAAGCAGTTGCTTGGTTAGCGGGGGTAAGAGCTTGTCCGTCAATGGTATAGCTGTTTTTAGAACTGATGCGGAATTTGCTTGGTTCATCCAAACATTGGCGTAAGCGTTTAGCAGCATAAAAGACCTGATTGGCAAAACCTTTATATTTTTGTATCAGCGGATCATCAGTGGAACAACTATCACAAACAGCATAACCCATGGCCCAATTCATTCGGCCAGTTAAATTTAACAAGGAACCGATAATCAAGCTTTGTTCTTTTTGCAATAAAGTAATTAAAACTTGCGGATTGATGCGGTATTGTTTGGCGGCATTTTTGATGATTTGCCAAGACCATTGTTTCTCACTGTTTTCTGGATTGGTATCCATATACAAACGCAACGGCGAAAATTGTTGATCTAAGAAATTTTGAATATCTTGTTCGCTCATGCTGTTGTGATTGGCGAAATCTTTATCACTAATCAAATATTCGGCCTGAAACGTGCCTTCGGCAGCGTGCGTGGCCGGAGCGAGAGCGAGTAGCAGTCCAACGCTTAAAACTAGGGTTTTGAGAAGTTTCATTTTTATAATCATTATTTTTGTTTGCTGGTGAAAAACTTGATGGCCTGAGCTAATTCTTTATGTTTTTTGGCATATTCTTTAATATCGATTTTCTGTTGATAGGCTTCGCAGGCTTGTACCAGAGCTTTGGCACCGGCTTTCGTGCCCTTGGGATGAGCGTGGCAGCCGGCTCCCATGGTGGTGATGAAATCAGTGGTTTTCATTAAATCAATGAAAGGTTTTAATGAAGTCGGGTTCAAACCACCGGAAATGATCGGACAACATTTTTTCATACCACGCCAGTTGTCATCTTCCAAAATTAAATGATGAGCGATATCACTTTGTGTCAATTTGATGGCATCTTTATCTTGTTTGGGGATTTTTGACCATGATTGATTAAAGAAATGACCTTGTTTTTCAAAATATAAAATATTATGAGCAGCCACAATGTCTTCTTCCGGATTGCCTTGCATTTTTCCGACGCCGGCAGTTCCGGTGTGGATTCCCGAAGATCCGGCTAATCTGGCGAATTTTGATAAAACTAAAACCGTAAAGCCAATCGGATTTTCCGGACGAGTAAAAGCACCATGGGCGGCGCGGTGGAAATGTAAGAAAACATCAGGATAGCGGCGGCGGAGGGTTTGCACGGCCATCCAACCGGCAGTTATGCCATCAATCAAAAAAGCATAGCTTCCCGGTTCAAAACCGGCTTTTCGAATGATTTCACAGCGTTCAATCATGGTATCAAAATCAGGTGCGGATACATTAAAAGAATGGACTTTTTTCTGTCCGGTTTCTTTGACTGCTTTATCCATGGCACTTTTGACATATTTAACCATTTTTTCAAAGGGGCAGAAATCTTGATCAGCTTGCGGTTCATCATTCTTGACAAAATCACCACCGCCCACCCAAAAATCATAGGCGACTTCCGCATATTCCGCGGCTGTTAAACCCATTTTTGGTTTAACGATTGTTCCTAAAATCGGCCGGTTATAAACATTTAAATACTTGCGCATGTCATCAATGGTGTAGCTTGGTCCGTCATATTGTTCCAACATGCTTTGCG
>DYGC01000027.1 GCA_020724925.1 Candidatus Paceibacter sp. | reverse complement strand
TTTACGGCGTTTGCGGAGATGGCCACTGAGCAAATCGCTGAAAGTATGGATGCGACTGGATTGGAAGAAAATAAAATTCCGGCCAAACAAGGTGGCGCGGTTGCCAAAAATGCTCGTTGTGAGCTTGAATCAAAAACCGGCAAATCAATTATTAGCAATAGTAATTTTCTTAAGAATAAAGGTAATACTCGAGGAAAGCTCGGTAGTTGAAAACCCACCCCGCCATTATTGACACAATTTTTTAAAAAGGCTAAAATACTTTCAGCTTTTCCGCGGTAGCGCAGTGGTAGCGCAGTTGGCTGTTAACCAATTGGTCGTCGGTTCGAGTCCGACCCGCGGAGCCCCCAAACACATACAAAAACCGCCATTTGGCGTTTTTATTTTTTCTTATGGATTTGGGGTATTCCTTGATTATTGTCATCCTGTGGTAATGTCATCCTGGAAAAAATTTTTTGTAAAAAATTTTTATCCAGGATCTCGCCTACGGTACAGACGAACTTTTTTGTGAAAAACAATGTTATATCACAAAATTTAGGAATTTATCCTGACGAATGTCAGGAGGATCTCGCCTAAGGCACGAACAGATTTCTTTGCTTTATACAATTTTATTTCACTATATTTATACCTCTATGGAAATTCGTAACATCGCCATTATCGCCCACGTTGACCACGGCAAAACCACTTTGACCGATGTTTTGATGCGTCAATGCGGTTCGGCGGAAAAGAAGTTCGTCAGTATGGATGTCAACGCTTTGGAACAGGAGCGCGGTATTACTATTTATTCCAAAAATACTTCTATCTTCTACCCGCCTTCGCCAAAGGCTACGGACGGGCAAGTAAAGACCACCAAAATTAACATTGTTGATACCCCCGGCCACGCTGATTTCAGTTCTGAGGTGGAACGTGTTTTGCGCTCTATTGACTCGGTTTTGCTTTTGGTGGACGCCCAGGAAGGCCCGATGCCCCAAACCAAGTTCGTGCTGAAAAAATCGTTGGAATTGGGTTTAAAGCCGATTGTCGTCATCAGTAAAGTGGATAAGCCGGCGGCTCGTCCGGAACAAGCGGTGGAAATGGTTTATGAATTGTTTTTGGACCTTGGTGCCAATGATGAACAATTGAAGTTCCCGGTGGTTTATACCGTTGCCAAGCAAGGTTGGGCCAAGAAATATTTATCCGATACCAGTGATAATATGAATCCATTGTTGGATATGATTTTGGAACACGTTGAACCCGCCTGTGACGAAGCTTTGAACGATCAAGATTTGGCTGCTCAATCTTTTAATTTATCCTATGATAATTATTTGGGGCGCATGGCCGTGGTGCGCATTTATGCCGGTACTTTAAAAGCCGGGCAAAATGTTTTCATTAAAAATGAGCAGGGGATTCGTCGTGGACAAATCGGTAAAATCTTTACTTTTTATGGAACCGTGCGTCAGGAAATCGCCGAAGCCCAAGCCGGTGATATCGTTTCCGTGTCCGGTTTAACGGATATTGATATTGGTGAAACCATTTGTGTTAATGAGGAAACCGCTTTGTTGCCGGCTATTAAAATTGATGAGCCGACCATCTGTTTGAATTTCTTGGTTAATAATTCACCGTTTGCCGGTCGTGACGGTAAATACGTTACCAATCGTCAGTTAAAAGAACGTTTGGAAAAGGAATTGGAAATGAATGTCGGTTTGAAAATTGATTTTTCCTTGATTGATAGTTATAAAGTTTTCGGTCGTGGGGAATTGCATATCGCCATTTTGTTGGAAAACATGCGTCGTGAAGGTTATGAAATGCAGATTTCCATGCCCCAAGTTATTTTGAAAGAAGAAAACGGCCAGACTTTGGAACCTTTTGAAGAATTGCAAATTGATGTTCCGGAATCTTATACCGGCGCGATTATTGAAAAATTATCCAAACGTAAAGGTCAGTTAAAAGAAATCAAACCGAACTTGGCGGATACTCGTTTATTGTTTGAAATTCCCACTCGTGGTTTGTTGGGTTATCGTAATGAGTTTATTGTGGATACGCGTGGTACCGGTATTTTGTGTAATCATTTTATCGGTTTTAAACCGTATGCCGGTGATATTTCCACCACCGATTTAGGTTCCATGATTTCCATGGAAACCGGTAAGGCTTTGGCTTATTCTTTATTTACTTTGCAGGAGCGTGGCACTTTGTATATTGATCCAAATACTGAGGTTTATGAAGGTATGGTTATCGGTAACACTGCCAAAGGCCAGGATATGGCTGTCAATCCGATTAAAGGTAAACATTTGACCAATATGCGCGCCTCCGGTTCTGATGAAAATATTAAATTAACGCCCCCGCATTTGATGACTTTGGAGCGTGGTATGGATATTATGAAAGATGATGAATATTTGGAAATCACCCCGAATCACATTCGTTTGCGTAAAAAAGAGTTAACCGAAGAAGCGCGGGTGAAAGCGAAGCGTAAATAATTTGGAGTATTGATGATTCTGGTTGGTTTTTAAATTTTAGCTTTGCTATAATTTCCATAGATAATTTTAATAAAAAAATATGTTTATTTTATCTTGGATTTTGGAATTTCTACGCGATTCCTTGCTGTCTACGGTTGATTCGTGGTTTTCGTTTTTGCCTTTTAGCATTTGGAGCGTGGTTTGGCAGGGTTTTGCTTTGTGGTATGCCGCTCGAAATCGGCAAATAGCGTGGTTTATTTTGTGTTTGGTACTCTCGTGGGGCGGGGTTGTGCCAATGTTGTATTTATCTTTGTTTAAAAAAGATAAGAATTTGCCGCCGGATGATGTGAAGAGCGTGTGGGCGGATTGATATGTTGTTTTTGTATGGGCGTATTGCATACGCCCATACAAAAGAGAGATTTTTTAAAACGATTGTTTTGTTTGTGCCGCCCATTGGTCCGCGAAGGACATAATTTTGTGGTGAGTTTGAGTGGTTTTGGCAAAGCCAAAATCCGAGCATTTTGTTTGAGTCAACCGTTTTGTCTTTGTAAAAGGCAAAACGGTGACGAGTTTGCGAGGAAACGAAAAACGAGCCCAAAATTATCCGTGCGGACCATTGGGGGGGCGTTTTTTGGTGCTACCTTTTGCACACGCAAAAGGTAGCAGGAAAATCAGGTAGATGAAGAATGTTTTATCTTGAAATTATTATTCTTCTATTTGCGTATTATTATATGAAGTGCAGGGCAGTACCGGGGATAACCGGTGTGGTTTTTTATCCGCACTAGTTATCAACCGGTACTATCTTGCCAAAGCTTTAATGATATATTAAGATAATTACACCTAATTAGTCTAAATAATAAAAATAAGGTATGGAAGAACACAAAACTAATGAAAAACCATCGTTTTTGTTGGGATTTTTCGTAGGAATGAGCATTATCAGTTTAGTCTCGTTTTTCGTCTTGTTTGGTTTGATGTGGAAGTTGAATGGCATTGATAATTCTAGTGCCAGTGCTACTGGGACAACCGTTAACGAAACCGGGGAAGTGGCTGATTCCGGTTATGGACAATATCCGGCTCCGGAAGTGGTCCAACCAACCGCGTTAAACGCCAAAGATCATGTTTATGGCAATAAAGATGCTAAAGTGACCATCATTGAATATTCTGATTTTGAGTGTCCTTATTGTAGCCGAAATTTTACTACCATGGAGCAAATCAAGAAAGCTTATGGTGACAAAATTAAAGTTGCTTATCGTCATTTTCCTTTAGATTTCCATAAAAATGCTCATCCGGCTGCTAAAGCCAGTGAATGTGCTGCTGATCAAGGAAAATTCTGGGAAATGCATGCTAAAATTTTTAGCAATCAAGCTTCTTTAGGAACTGCCGGTATTTTCGTCACTTGGGCCAAGGAATTGGGCTTGAACGAGGGGACTTTTACTCAATGTTTTAACGGTGCCAGCAAAGATGGCTTGATTCAAGAAATGATGAGCATGGCGATGGCTGATGGCGTGCAAGGCACTCCGGCCGTGTTTATCAATGATAAATTTGTTTCTGGGGCCTATCCATATGAGTATTTTGCCCAAATTATTGATGAAGAATTGGCTAAATAAGTGCCTAAATTGTTGACAAAACATAGTTAATACCATATAATTTCATCTGTTATTCAAATTTTTAAATTATTTATATTTGATGTTATGGCTAAAATCGCAGTAATCCAAACCGGTGGCAAACAATACCCCGTGAAAGAAGGATCAAAAATTACCATTGAAAAATTGGACGCTGAAGTCGGCAGTGAAATTAAATTTGACAATGTTTTGTTAATTGCTGATGAAGATGGTTCTGCTTTGGACTTGGGAAATCCCAATACCGGCAAAACTATTGTGGCGAAAGTCTTGGAACAAAAACGTTCACGAAAAATTCGTGTTGGTAAATTCCAAAACAAGACCCGTCATCATAAAGTGCATGGTCATCGTCAGCATCAAACTGTGGTAGAAATCCAATCAATTTAATTGATACAAAAAAAAGAAGCGAATAAATTCGCTTCTTTTTTTGTATGAGATGGGGATTCTTTTGTAGGGGCGTTGCACTGTGTCCGCCGTAGCTTTAGCGAAGGTGGATTGCAACGCCCTTTAATGTTGATAATCGTGGGTGACAGTATAAAAAAATCCCCTAGCCGGGGGATTTTTTGTTATTATCAATCGATAGCAATCTTACAATTCCTTTCTGCCTTTAAAGGCATTAGCCAAAGTCGCTTCGTCGGCGTATTCAATGCTCGCGCCCATCGGCATGCCCTTGGCGAGGCGGGTTACTTTCAAATTGTATGGTTTAAGAATTTTTTGTAGATAAAGAATGGTGCTTTCGCCGTTAATATCAGCATCCAGTGCTAAAATGATTTCATTGATTTGGTTTTCTTCCAAACGTTTTAGTAGACTGTTGATGCTTAATTTATCAGGGGTAACGCCTTCTACTGGGTTAAGTGTGCCCCGTAAAACATGATAAAGCCCATTGTATTCATGCAGATTTTCAATGGCAATCAAATCCTGCTGCCGCGCTACTACGCAAATCACGTTTTGTTCGCGTTGCTTGTTTTGACAAATCGGGCAGAGCGCTTCGTTCACGGATGTAAAATTGTGACAGCGCTCGCAGAGCCGAATGTTTTTTGCCAATTGAGCGATTAAATTGGCTAAACGATTGATTTCTTCTTCATTTTGATTGAGCAAATAAAAAATATACTTTTCCGCGGTCTTTGGACCAACGCCCGGAAGTTTGCTCATTTCATAAGCCAGTTTCTGCAGTAATTCGTTGAGTAGAGGATTATTGCGCATTATTTTGACGACCAGTTAAATTATTTTTGTTCGCCTTGCGCTTTATCCAAATCTTTTAATTTACCCAAGACACCACTGAGGCCACCTTCAGCTTTCATCATTTGTTCAGCCATAATTTTCTGAACCTTTTCGACTGCTTTATTGGCCCCTTCTAACATTAATTCTTCTAATTTATTTTTTTTATCAGGATTTAATAGATTTTGATCAACTTCAATTTTGGTAAATTTTTGATTACCATTAATGGTTAAACGGATTTTATCACTCCAGCCGACTTCCACGGTTTCGGAAATGGTTGATAATTGTGCTTGCATTTGTTTAGCTTGGCTTTTCAAATCCTTGATTTGTTTCAATTGACTGAATACTCCCATAGTTGTTGTTTATTATTAATTACGGTTTATATAATATTGTTTTGTATGTGATTCTGTTATGAGTGACTTCGCCCACACGGGCTCTTTAGTAGTCATTCCGGGGCTGTCCAGGATAAAGTGGGGTTTTGTCATCCTGGAAAAAATTTTCTGTAAGAAAATTTTTATCCAGGATCTCGCTTATAGTAGGGATGTTCCTACTTTAGTCAA
>DYGC01000003.1:40362-43441 GCA_020724925.1 Candidatus Paceibacter sp. | reverse complement strand
TTTTCCACCGGCGGACGTTTGGTGGCGGCGATTCGTGAGGACGAGGCTTTTCATTATGGCATCCAAGCCGGTGACAAGGTGCAAATTGTTTTTTCCAAAAATAAAGAATTAATTTGCGATATTGAGTTTTCCAGCACTTTAAAGCCCGGTTATTTGGGAATTTATAAGGAAATCACCGAGAAATTTGACGTGGAATCGGAAGATATCGTGGAATTAAATTTGGTTTCCCGTCCTTTATCAATTGAGGCCATTAAAAAGAAAATGCGCGGTGAAGATTTGAATTATGAGGAAATTCATTCCATTATGAGTGATATTGTGCAGGGCCGAATGGGTGAAGTGGAATTAACTTATTTTGCCATGTCCAGTTTTGTGCGTCCCTATACCGAAGATGAATTGTATTATTTAACCAAGGCAATGGCTGAAACTGGTGAGATGATCAACTTGCCTGAGAAAGTCGTGGATAAGCACTGTATTGGCGGTTTGGCGGGCAACCGCACAACCATGGTAGTGATTCCGATTATCGCTTCTTTGGGTTTGATTATTCCCAAAACCTCGTCCCGCGCGATAACCTCGCCCTCTGGCACCGCCGATACGATGGAAGTCTTGGCGCCGGTCTCGTTTTCCATGGAAGAAATCAAAAAAATCGTTAGAAAAACCAACGGTTGTATGGTCTGGGGCGGCGGTTTGAATTTGGCGCCGGCCGATGACAAGATTATTCGTGTTTCCCGTCCTTTGGCCATGGAACCTTATGATAAAATGATTGTCAGTATTATGGCTAAAAAAGTGGCGATGGGCGTCGATCATTTGATGATTGATATTCCGGTTGGTCCGAGTGCCAAAGTTCCCAATATGAAGGTTGGTAAGCTGGTTGGCGATAAATTTAAGCGTTTGGGCGCGCGTTTTGGCATTAAGGTCGGTATTAATTTGAGTGACGCCAAGCAACCGGTCGGTAACGGTATCGGTCCGGCTTTGGAAGCGCGCGATGTTTTGCGAGTTTTGCAGCAACATCAATATCGTCCTTTGGATTTGGAAAACAAGGCGATTCATTTGGTGGCCGGGATTTTAGAATTGAAAGGCGTTTGTCGTAAAGGACAAGGTGAAAAATTAGCCAGAGAACAGCTTAAAAATGGTAAGGCTTGGGATAAGATGAATGAAATTATTATTGCCCAAGGCGGAAAAGCCGATATTTCCTCTGAAGAAGTGATTAAGAAAGTGGTTAAATACCAAGTGCTGGCCGAAAAGTCTGGTGAAATTACTTACATTGATAGCAAGGCGATCAATGCCGTTTGTATGAACTTGGGGACGCCAAAAGACAAATATGCCGGTATGCACATGCATTGCCGATACGGACAAAAGATCAAGAAAGGTGAAAAACTTTTTACTTTATATGCCAGTAATGCCACTCGTTTAAAACTGGGTATCGCTTCCATTACTCATAACCAGTTGGTATACTTTGGAGAGGCGGGGATTAAGCGCACTGAAAGTCGCAATAATGTCCCCGGCATCTTATTAGGTAAAAAATAAATTTGTGTCTAAACATTTTTTAACAATCACTTTGTTTTTGTCGGCTTTTGTTTTTAGTGGCTGTGAATTATCAGGCGATGGAACAATTACGGTTTTGCCACTAGAGGGTCAAAAAACTATTGAACAAGATTTGTATTCAGATTGGACTCCGGTAAATCAAAGCAACAGTGCTCATCTGAAAATTTTTGAATTTCGAGACGATCAAGGTGTTCTAAAAGAGCGTATCAATGTTTTGAGTTTAAATAAAAACAAATTCACTTTTGAAATAAAAGAAAATACTGATAAACCACTGAGCGTCAATGCTTGGCATTTTGAAAATCAAAATGCCTTGGCGGTGATTAATGGTTCATTCTTTGATGAGAATTATAAAGCGACCGGTGGTTTGTGGCTGAAAGGTCAAGGAAAAATTATTAGTCTAACCGGCAATAATAGTTATGACGGTGCGTTAGTGATTGACGCCAATGGAAAATTATCTTTGCAATATTTACCAAGCAATAATTTGCAAACTTTAAAAGATGATGAACAAGTTTTGGTTAATTTTCCAATGTTAATTAGCAATGGGAAAATTTTATTAAAGAAAAACGGTGGGGAAGGATCACGACGTTCTTTGATCGCTGAAGATAATCAATTTATTTATTTTATTAATACTGAATCTTTTTATTTTACTTTGCAAGAAATGATGGCTTGGGTCGGAAAAAATTTAGATGGGGTGGAAAATGTTTTAAATTTGGATGGTGGCAGTTCCAGTGGTTTGAGTGTTTTGGGAGATGAATTACAATGGTCCAGTAATTCTTTAGTGAGTGTGCCTAATGTGATTATCGTTTATGAAAAAGAATAATATAAAACCATCAAAAAAAGAAAAAGTATTGCTCGCCATGTCCGGTGGCATTGATTCCAGTTTTAGCGTGCATTTATTGCGCCAACAAGGTTACGAAGTAATTGGTGTTTATTTGAATAATTTAAAAAGTGACGCTTCTAAAAACAATTGGTTGAACGTCAAAAAAATCGCCGATTATTTGCAGGTGCAACTGCATCGTTTAAAATCTAGTGGGAGTTTTTCTAAACGCGTTATTAAACCTTTTGTGGAGGATTACGCTCGGGGCTTAACACCAAATCCTTGCATTTTGTGTAATCGCGTTTTTAAATTTAAAGAATTGATGGACATGGCGGATAAATTAAAAATTAAAAAAGTGGCGACCGGCCATTATGCTCTTTTGAAAAAGCAGGGTAACTATGTTTATTTAAGTCCCGCTAAGGATGAGAAAAAAGATCAGGTTTATTTTTTATATCAATTACCCCAGGCTTATTTAAAAAGATTGATTTTTCCTTTAGGTAAATTCGTAAAAACTGAAGTTAAAGAATTGGCGAAAGATGTGTTGCCGGTCGGTTTATTACCAAGCGGTGAAAGCCAAGAAATTTGTTTTGTGCCGGCTGATGATTTGAACACTTTTTTGAAACAAAGCATTAAAAAACGCAAAGGCGGTGAAATTATTGAAGCGGGGAGCAATAAGGTTTTGGGAAAATATGAAAATCATCAATTTTTTACCATTGGGCA
>DYGC01000003.1:0-40262 GCA_020724925.1 Candidatus Paceibacter sp. | reverse complement strand
GGCGGGAAGGTAATCGGCGGGGCGGTGATTGCTTCTTGAAAAATCCCCTTTAATCAAGTAAAATTAGATAGTTAAAACAGTAAAAAACGATTGCTATGGCACAAATTACGCAAAGCGCTTATGACAAGTTAAAAACCGAATTGGAAGACCGCATTGCGCAACGGCCGGCGATTAGCGAAAACATTAAAAAAGCCAAAGATATGGGGGATTTGCGAGAAAACGCTTCTTACCATGAAGCACGCGATGCTCAAGGTTTTAATGAAGGTCGCATCAAAGAAATCGAGGAAATCTTGAAGTACGCGGAAGTGGTAGGGACGTGCCAGGACACTGAGTGCGTGGGTTTGGGGTCTAAGGTTTTAGTGAATTGCGTTAATAATAATTTGAAAATGGATTTGGAAATTGTCAGTTTTGCCGAAGCTAATCCTTTACAAAAGAAAATTTCTGATCAATCACCGTTATCCCAAGCCTTAATGGGCAAGAAAGTGGGTGACAAGTGTTTGGTGGAAACACCGAGCGGCAAAATGGAATATCAAATTTTAGAAATTAAATAAATAATTTTATGGCCGACGAAAATTTTAATCCGGAAATTGATGTCAACAATGAAGAGTTGATTCGTTTGAAAAAGTTACGCGATTTGGAAAAAATGGGCGTGCAAACTTATCCTGAACGTTATGATAAAGATTGTTCTCTGAAGGATACTTTTGAATTGGCGGAAGGGGAAAAAGTAAAAACCGCCGGACGTTTGGTTTTGATTCGTGATATGGGAAAACTATGTTTCGCTCATATTCAGGATTACAGCGGCCGTTATCAAATCGCTTTTAAAGCGGATGAAGTCGGCAAAGACAAATATGATTTTTTTGTAAAACATTTTGATTTGGGTGATTTTATCGGTGTGGAAGGAGAATTGTTTGTCACTCATAAAGGTGAGAAAACCATTTTGGTGAAAGATTTTATGTTCTTGGGCAAGGCTTTGAAACCATTACCGGGAAAGTTCCATGGTTTGCAAGATCAGGAAGTGAAATATCGCCAACGTTATTTGGATTTGATTAGTGATCAGGAAACCATGAATAGATTTTTATTCCGCAGCCAATTTATTAAAGCGCTTCGTGAATTTTATTGGAAAGAGGGTTTTCAAGAAGTGGAAACTTCCACTTTGTTGCATTCACCGACCGGCGCCAACGCCCGTCCTTATATCACGCATAATAATGGTTTGGATATTGACGTTTATTTGCGCATTTCCCACGAACTGCCGCTGAAAGAGTTGATTGTCGGTGGTTTTGAAAAGATTTTTGAATTGGGAAAAGCTTTCCGCAATGAGGGTTTTGATCCGTCACATTTGCCTGAGCATACTCATTTGGAACATTATTGCGCTTATTGGAATTTTGAAGATAATATCAAATTCACTGAAAAAATGTTTGATTATTTGTTTGATACTTTGAATTTGCCGCGAAAAATGTCCATTCAGGGTAAGGACGGCGAATTTAGAGAAGTGGATTTTACTACCCCTTGGCCACGTATCAGTTATATGGAATTAATTAAAAATGATACTGGTATTGATTTGAATGAAGTGAAAACCGTGGAAGAATTGCGTAAAATCATTGCCAAGAAAGGGATCGAAATCGAAGAATCAGACAAAATGAGTTATTCCACTTTGGTTGATTATGTTTACAAAAAAATGTCTAGACCGAAATTACTAGGTCCGTTGTTTTTGTATGAATACCCGGTGGAATTGCAACCTTTGGCTCGTCGTAATGATAAAAATCCGGAAATGGTTGATCAATTTCAAATTATTTTAAACGGTTGGGAATTGGGCAAGGCTTATTCCGAGTTGGTCGATCCTTTGGATCAAGAACAACGTTTTAAAGAGCAAGCTCAAGCACAAGCCGAAGGGGATGAAGAAGCAATGTATGGTGATGATGAGTTTATTGACTGCATGAAATATGGCATGCCACCGATTTCCGGTTGGGGTATGGGCGTGGATCGTATTTTGACTTTATTGACCGGTCAAAGCAATTTGCGGGACGTGGTTTTGTTCCCGTTAATGCGCCCGAAGTCACAAAATCAAGAAAATAATCAAGATAAAGAATAAATATTATGTTGGATTTAAACTTTTTAAAGGAAAATCGGGCTTTGGTGGAAGAAAACATCAAGAACCGCAACATGAAAGTGGATATCGGGCGATTTTATGATTTGTTGGATGAGCGCAATCGTTTGATTCAAGAGTTGGATGTGTTGAAAGCCAAGCGCAACGAAATCAGCAAGCAATTCCCGCAAGCCACGGATAGTGAGAAAGAGAAATTATCAGCCGAGGTCAATCAAATTAAAGAAGAAATGAAAGTAAAAGAGCCCCGCTTGGAAGAAGCGCAGGCGGAATTTAAAAAAATTTGGTTGGAAATCCCGAATTTAACCAGTGAAGACAGTCCGATTGGCGCGACCGATGAAGATAACGTGGAAATTTATCGTTCCGTGAAAGAAGTAAAATTTGCTTTTGAACCAAAAGATCATACCGAATTATTGAATGATAATTATTTGGATTTTGAACGTGGCGCCAAAGTTTCCGGGGCTAAATTTTATTTTTTAAAGAATGATATCGCCTTATTGGAACAAGCTTTAATCCAATTCACTTTAGATAAGGTGGTGAATAAATTTGGGTTTCAAATGTTCAGTACGCCGGATTTGGCTTTGAACGAAGTGATTTTGGGAACCGGTTTTAATCCGCGCGGCGCTGAAAAACAAATTTATAACATTGAAGGTGAAGACAGCAGTTTAATCGGTACGGCGGAAATTTCTTTGGGCGGATATCATAAGGAAGAAGTTTTGAATAAAGAGCTTTTGCCTTTAAAATATTTGGGGTTATCTCATTGTTTCCGCACTGAAGCGGGCGCTTATGGTCGTACTTCCAAAGGTTTATATCGTGTCCATCAATTCAGCAAATTAGAAATGTTTATTTTCAGCACACCGGAACAAAGTGCGGAAATTTTGGAGTTACTGAAAGAAATTGAAATGGAAATTTTTAATGATTTGGAAATTCCTTTTCGCGTTATTAAAATCTGCAGCGGTGATTTGGGCGGTCCGGCTTACAAAAAATATGATTTGGAAGCTTGGATGACCATGAAGCGTGATGAAAATCATCCTATGGGGGATTGGGGCGAAGTCACCAGCTGTTCCAATTGCACCGATTACCAAGCACGTCGCTTGAATATCAAATACAGTGATGGCGATCAAAAAGCTTTTGTCCATACCTTAAACGGTACGGCGATTTCCTTGGCGCGTGCCATCATCGCTTTTGTGGAAAATCATCAAGATTCTGATGGTAATATCAATATACCGAAAGCCTTACAACCATATTTCTTCAATCGTGAAAAAATTATTTTGAATCAAAAATAAAAATTGAAACGCAATGTTTCAGCAAAAAAATTCAAACAAACCGTTATTAAAGTATCATCGTCATCAAAGCGTCTCGGCTAATCCGTATTTTATTGATCGTCGTCCGAGTAAAAAACGTTTTGATTTCTCATCTTGGAATTGGGGAGCTTTTACTGATTTTTTATTTTATTCTTCCCTGATGATTAGTTTATTGGTGATTGCTTATTGGCTTTTGTTTTCCTCATTTTTTAACATTAAAAATGTGGAAGTGTTAAACATCGCCGATGATTACGCGATAAAAAGTTTGGCCCAGGATTTTTTGCGGGAACGTCATTGGGGATTTAAAGAAAGTAATTTGTTTTTGATGGATAAGGCTGAATTGAAAAATCGTTTATTGGCTTTTGATTCCGGTTTGTCCGATGTGTTGATTCGCAAAGTGGAAAGGAACACCATCACAATCGAACTACGCTATAAAGAAATCGCCGGTTACTGGCAATGTGAAAATAAACTTTACGCTTTTGAAAGTGACGGCCGTTTAATCAATGATGTGAAAGCCAATAATTCTTTTTTTGAATCAGCGGAGACGCGCGATAATAAGATTTTTGGTACTATTAACATGTCCGGTTTAGGGGAATATCCAATTATTAAAACTTGGCAGCCGCAATGTCCGGCCAATGAAAACATTCCCATTCAGCCGGAAACTTTGGTAAAAATTTTGGAAGTTTTCAGTTATTTAAAATTTTATGATTTGTTAAAACCGGTTGATTTTTCTTTCCGTGATGATATCAGTCGTAATTTGGAAGTAAAAACCTTACATGGTTTTGATATTTATTTTGATTTAAACCTGGATGTTTTATCCCAGTTGAAAAAATTCCATGTTTTTTATAAGTTTTATTTAAAGCAAGTGGATAAAAACGCTTTGCAATATATTGATCTGCGTATTAAGGAGAAAATCTTTTATCAATAGTAATTAACGTTTATGAGTTCCAGTCAAGTGATTGTTGATTTGGCGGCAATTCAACACAATTATCAAGAATATAAAAAATTACTCAGTAGCCAAACGCCAATTATGGCGGTGGTTAAAAGTAATGCTTACGGTCATGGGATGCTTGAAGTGGCCAAATTTTTAGCGGATAAAGTAGATATTTTGGCGGTTGTTTCTCTGGAAGAAGCTTTGCAATTATTACAAGCGGGGGTAAATTGTCCGATTTTTGTTTTAAGTTTTTGGTCGTCGGCGGAGTTAAAATCCATTCCCATTGATAAATTATTTTTATTGTCTTTACCGGTTTATCATCAAGAAATGTTGAAGCAATTGGACGATTATGGTGCGTCAGTCAATCAGAAAATAAAAACGCATTTAAAAGTGGATACCGGTGCCGGACGCGTCGGCGTTTTGGCGGATGAGGCTTTTGCTTTGGCCCAAGCTTTGTCTGAGAAAAAGTTTTTAGATTGGCAAGGTGTTTACTCGCATTTCGCCTCATCTGAGGAAAATTTGGAATATACAATCGCGCAACTAGATAAATTTAAAGCGCTTAGGGATCAATTTGAAGTCTTAAAATCAAATTTGTCATATCATATTGCCTGTAGTGCCGCGAGTTTGGTTTTACAAGATTTGGGCGCATTTAGTTTGACACGTTTGGGCATCAGTTTGTACGGTTTGTGGCCGGACAAATCTTTAAAACCGCATTTTGGGCATAAAGTCCAATTAAAACCGGCTTTGACTTGGCAGACTAAATTGATTCATATCAAAAAGATTCCGGCCGGCTCGTTTGTCGGTTATGGTAACAGTCATCAAGTCAAACGTGATACGATTTTGGGCGTTTTACCGATTGGCTATTGGGATGGTTATGATCGTCGGTTAGGCAACAAAGGGGAAGTTATCATTAGGGGAGTGGCCTGCCCGGTTTTAGGACGTATTTGCATGAATTTAACAATGATTGATTTAAGTGATTTACCTGCCTTGGGTTACAATGATGATGTGATTTTACTGGGAGCGGGGCAGACAGCTGATCAAATCGCCGAGAAAATCGGCACCATTAATTATGAAGTAGTCACCAGAATCAATCCGTTGATTGAGAGAAAATATATTTAGTTTGAATATTTCAAATTGCGGGCCGCAATATTTTGCGACGCATGATTGGTCTTGAACACTGATTCGTCTGATTCACTTGAATAACTTTGATTTTGATAAACTTTGTTATTTTTGATGAACATTATCGTTGGTATATTGATTGCTGTCTGTCATCCCGAATTTATTTCGGGATCTTTAATACGTGGCTTTGGTGATTAGTCATGTTTTTGAACTGTGATTCGTCTGATGTGTCTTCGTAAGCTATTTTTGGCATAAATTGATATTTTTACCGTATTTGTCATTTTACCTGATGGACTTTGAGTTTTTATCATAGTCTTTCAGTAAGACATTAAATATGGATGAATTTTCAGTTTCAGAAAAATTATTCTATGAAATGTCCTCAGACGAATCAAAGTTCAGACAACATCATCTTAATCATCTTCATCAGCGTAATCTGTGGTCCAAAATCGCGCTGGGTTGAAATGGGAGGTACTGGAGCTCAGCTAAATACAAAAACGTGGCTAGGGTATAAGGATTTTTGATTAAAGGTTGTTTAATTATCGGATACCTGTTATAGTTCGTCCACGAATGGAAAATCTAATTCATAAAAAAAATTTTATGACCGATCCAAACACAAATGTTAATCCAACCGATGCTACCGATGAAATCAAACCGGAAACAATTGTTGAAGGTACTGAGGAAAACACTGAAGCAACACCTAAAGAAGAAGTTAAACCAACTGATGATAGCAATACCGAAGAAGTCAAAACTGATGAAGAAATTGCTGCGTAAACAGAAAATGACCCCGAAAGGGGTTCTTTTTTGTATTAGCCCAAATAAGGCCCGGCCGCGGTTCTTATTATAACCTAGTGTCGCATAAGATATATTGTGCGACGCCAAGTACATTTCAAGAACACAGGCCAAAGGCAGCTAAAAACAAAAAAGAATCCTCTACTCCGGGTGCTTTTTAATCGAAAACTATTTAAGACGTTTAGTATTTTTGATAATTCTTTTACCGGTATTTTCACGCTTAAAAAACCAATCTTCCATATTCCAGCCAATCAGATCCAAAATTTCCAGAGTAAAATCCATATTAAGACAATCATCTCTAACAAATTTTTTCTTTTCTTGAAATTTTGTTTTCATAAAATTGGTTTTTATGAATAAACCTTGACGTTTAGATTATACTAGCCACCACGCTCCCGGTCAAATAGGGCGCGCTCCCCTGTTTGCTAAACAGAAAAACAAAAAACCGCTGAACGCATAAATTTTGATTGACAAAATATGATAATTGTTTTAATTTTAGTAAAAGTACTTTTACAATAAAAAGGAGTTTTATAATGAAAAAGCATTCGCGTAAAAACAGAACCCCCGTCAAAGAAAAACCCTTATTCTCTAACAAAAAAAGGTTTTTCACGATCGCTTCGGTGTTGCTCTCCCTTGTGGTCATGTTGGCGGTTTACTTGTTCAGCGACAAGCAAACGCCTAGTGCTGATCAAAAACGGTTTTCCGTTTTTGTGAAATGGGCCGATCCAACCAAAAAGTTCGTTGAAAAAATAAATGATCCGGAAGTTAACCTAGTTTGGGAGTATGTCTACAATCATATGACCGTTGCAAAACCGGTAAAATACGGACATCAACATATTGGGGTAAATCCCAATATTAAGATTGGGGTTAATAAATTTTTAACCTTCGTTCCGCTACTCCCCGGAGATGAGAAAATCGGGAAATGGAAAAGTTTCTTTGATGGCACAGCCGTAGCGGTATTTATGCCAACGAACAATGTCATTATCCTAAAATCATTTTATGATTTTACAGATAATGGAAAAGTCATGATTTTTCTGCATGAAGCCTACCACGCCTATTCTTATTCCAAGAAAATAAAGGGTATTGTTTCTTCAGAGCAACAAGTTACCCCGGAATACTTGGAAGAGGAAATTCTGGCACATACTTTTCAAAATAAAATAATGCTTTTGATTGGCGGTGAAGACTACAAACGCCACTTGGAAGAAGAAATTTTGTTGTATGAAAAGCTCTTAGGGGAATATCAAAAGCAAGTCCCCGATGCAATTGCAATTTCACCCCCCAGAGAAAATCCGGGGCTGATATTAGCACTCCTTAAAGAAGCTCCCCGCTCAAGGAAAGAAACCACTTTTTTCCAAACGAGCGCCATGGTTCACTCGGTGTATACTTTTTTTGATAGAAAGTATCCGCCGGCTGAAGCTCATAAAAGAAAAATGAATTATATGATGGCATTCTATAATTCATACCCTACAACCTTTTACTAGTTTTCAGTCCCCCAGTTAAAAAACTACTCTGGGGGTTTTTTATTTATATCAATGTCCTACACATTATCCTTCAACTTCAAATCCTTCACTTCCAATTGAAGTTCTTTGTTATTATTCCACTCATTCAAATTGATATGATAAGCCACATCCACGTAATCGCCGGCTTGCAAAACATCGCCCCAAATCGTCCCCAAACCAAAAGCGATACTCTTCCAAATATAATTTGATTCGTCTTGCTTCAATAATAAACGCAAATGTTTATTGTCTTTGCCAACACTTTGTTTTTGCAAAATCTTTACGTTTTTACTCATAAACAAAGGTCGAGAATTGCTTTCTCCGAAAGGCATAAACTTTTCCAAATGTTCCCACAATTTCCAGTTGATTTCTTTAAAGCCCAGCTCGGCGTCAATATTCAAAACCGGACTTAAATCCGTATTTTGCAACTGATTATTAGCCAATTCTTTCAAGGATTGAATAAAGTCCAATAATTTGTCATTACTGCTCAAAGTAAAGCCGCAAGCCTGCGCGTGACCGCCGTAATGCGCCAAATACTGCTCCACCGACTGCATGGCGGTAACAATGTTAAAATGTTCATTGCTGCGCCCTGATCCCTGATATAAGCCTTTGTAGTTACTGATAACCAAGCTCGGCGTATTGTAAGCTTCGGTCAATTTACCGGCCACCAAACCAATCACTCCCACGGACCACGATTCGCCGATGGCAATCAACATTTTGTCGGTTTTTTGACTGGCGATTTGATCTTTGGCTTCTTTAAAAATCTGCTCGGTCAATTTTTGTCTTTCAGTATTGATATTATTCAGTTCTTCAATTAATTTTTCGCTTTCTTCGTCGCTTTCCGCCATCAACAAACCATAAGCGGTTGAAGCGTGGCTCAAGCGACCGGCAGCATTGATGCGCGGCGCAATCTGAAAGCCAATATGAGTGGCATTGATATCGGTGATGCCCATTTTTTCAAACAATTTACGCAAGCCTTTGCGTTTGCTTTGTTTCAAAACCATCAAACCATATTTCACCAAAGTACGATTTTCACCGATTAATGGCACACAATCAGCCACCGTGCCAATCGCCACCAAATCCAACAACCATTTTTCCATATTTTCCGGAGAACCGTAAAATTCCTTGTGTTTGGCTTGCATGGCAATCCCCTTTTTCTGGGCATAACGCAACATTCCCTGAGCCAATTTATAAGCAACGCCGACGCCGGCCAAACTTTCAAAAGGATAAGTTTCATTTTTTAAATGAGCGTTCAGAATAGCATAAGCTTTTGGCAAAACCAACGGTTCGTGGTGATGGTCGGTAATAATGATTTCCATGCCCAATTCATGGACCTTTTCCACTTCCTCGTGATTGCTGATTCCGCAGTCCACAGTGATGATTAAATTGGCACCATCGTTTTTCATTGTTTGAATACTTTCTGTGTTCAAGCCATAGCCTTCAATTTCACGATGCGGAATATAGTAATCAAACTTGGCACCAAAAGCCGCTAAAACACTGGCCACAACCGCTGTTGAGGTGACGCCGTCAGCGTCAAAATCGCCAAAAATCACGATTTTTTCTTGCTTCTCAATTGATTCAAAAATCCGCACCACCGCCTTTTCCATGTCCCTAAATAAAAAAGGATCGTGCACATGTTCCTGAAAATTACTGTTAAAAAATTCCTCGATTTCTTGCTTTTTGTTAAAACCACGATTGCTCAATAATTGTAAAATTACCGGCGGCAAGTCGGGGAATTCTTTAAGCAAAGACTGCCCCACGTTCGGGGCAATAAGCCATGTTTTCTTCATTTGTTTATATAAAATTAATTACTAACGAAGGGAAAATACTTACCGAAAACTGTGATTTATCCAAAAAACGGTAAAATCGTCCATAAAACCATTAACAAAATCATCACGGAAAAGACAATGATTGTCGCCCAGTTACGTTTTTTGTGTTTCTTGCTCATATACTGATTTTATTTTTATTACCTGATAATTATAACAGATTGATTGATAATTTCAAATGGTGATTGTCAAAGGGCGTATGCAATACGCCCCTACGGTAATTTCAAACCACGATTATGATAATTTTCCCACTGCAACATTCAATCTCGTTACCGCTTTTTCCTTCCCCAAAACCCACAATAATTCAAAAGGTGACGGGGATTTTTCTTGCCCGCACAATGCCACGCGCAACGGCCACAAAACATCACCATTATTCCAGCCATGCTCTTTAATCCAAGCGATAAAATGATCATTTAAAGCTTGAATGCTCCACTCGCCGGCATAAGCGGTCAGTTCACTTTGCAAACTCTTTAAATGTTCTGTAGTTTTTTCCTTATCAGACTTTTTCCAGACCAACAATTCAGGATTGTAATTCAAATCATCGTTGAAAAAATAAGACAAATCATCGGAAGCGATATCGCTTAACTTATTCAAACGATCTCGTTGCACTAAAATAACCTTATTCAAATAATCATCAGACCATTGATTTTTCTTGTCTCCCAAATATTCCAATAAATAAGGTTTGGCTTTATCAACCAAAGCTTGTTCACTCAATTGACGAATATAAATACCGTTCATCCAATCCAGTTTTTTCAAATCAAACACCGCCCCGGACTTACCACATTTTTCCAAAGAAAATTCTTTAACCAATTCATCCAAAGTAAAGATTTCTCGATCATCACCGGGATTCCAGCCCAATAAAGCCACGAAATTCACCAAAGCTTCCGGTAAATAACCTTTGGCCAGGTAATCCTCCACTGCCACGTCGCCTTGGCGCTTGCTTAACTTGGATTTATCCGGATTCAACAACAATGTCAAATGGGCGAATTGCGGTTTTTCCCAGCCAAAATATTCATACAATAAAACATGTTTAGGGGTGGGGGAAATCCACTCTTCTGCGCGAAGCACGTGAGTTGTGCCCATCAAATGATCATCCACGACATTGGCAAAATGATAGGTTGGCAAACCATCGGATTTGATTAAAACCTGATCATCAATATCATTACTGTTGATAGAAATCGGGCCACGAATCAAATCGGTAAATTCAATTGTCTGGTTTCCCTCAACTTTCAAACGAATAACATATTTTTCACCGGCGGCGATTTTCGCTTGCACCTCTTCCGGACTTAAATTAACACAATGTTTATCATATTTTGGCGGTAAATTATGGTTTTGCTGCATGGTGCGCAATTCTTTCAAACGCTCCGCACTGCAAAAACAATAATAAGCCTTCCCACTGGCCAATAATTCTTGAATATATTTTTGATAAATTTCCTTGCGCTGTGATTGCGTGTAAGGCCCAAAATCACCCTTATCCACGATTTCACCGGCCTCGTTCAAATCAATGCCATCATCCCAGTCCAAATGACAAGCTTTGAGAGTTTGGATTAATTTTTTATCAGCTTCAGGAACATAACGAGTTTGATCAGTATCTTCCAAACGCAAAAAGAAAGTTCCTTGATTGTGGCGAGCTAACAAATAATTATACAAAGCTGTTCGTAAACTACCAATATGCAGGTAACCGGTCGGTGACGGCGCAAAACGGACTCGCATTTTCATAAGATTATTGTAAATTTTTAATTAAGTTTTCCTGTTATTGTCATTCCGGGGCTATCCGCAGGATAGAACCTGAAACCTCTGACATAATCCCCCACGCTGTCATTCCGGGGCTATCCGCAGGATAGAACCCGGAATCTCTTAAATGATTCCCTAATGATCCCCTTATTCCTTATATTTTAAGTATTTTTCCAGTTTTGGCAAATCCGCCAACGCGAATTTTCCAAAAAACAAATCATTAACCTTGGCACGATGCTGTTTGGCATACTTTTTAACCTTTTGATAGCCGCTAAAATAAACGAAATCTTTAGTGTAAGCACCAGCTAAAGAAGTATCGGCTAAATTACGTTTGGCTCTAAAAGTGATTTCAAAAGCTTCTTTTTGACTAAACCCATAGCCCCGCAAAATCTTAAAAACCTTGTAAAAACTGCAACGCAAGGCATAATACGCCGCCACTACCCGTCCGGCATAGACAAACATTTGTGAGCTTTTCAAAACCCCCTGTTTTTCTTCATTATAAACCGCCAAACCTTCTTCCGTTTCCAAATAATTGGCTGCGCCGATTTCCAAAATCAGGCGTCCCAGCTTTTTGGCATTGTGATAACGGGTAAAATGCACACCAATCTCATGAACTTTCAATCTTTCCAGCTCTGCATCATTAAAACTAGCTTTACTATTAATCTTTAATAAATGTTTTTTAGGATAAATAATCGCTTTGCTGGCCAAATATCGACTATAAACCACGGACAGGGTTTCGCCACTAATTTCTTTAACATATTTTAACAATGCCATTCCGACTTCCTGCGGTGTCATTTTTCGCTTGTATTTTAAACGATGGCCATGATAATTGGCACAAAATCTTTTGGCTTGCCAAAACAAAAACCAAGAAGGACGGCCTTTGGCCTTGATAATAAACTTGGTGGAAGCCGGCTCGCCCCACTGCCGATAGGCATCAATCATCAATAATAAATTTTTGATTTTTTCTTTGTAAAGTTGTTTGAAATAAAAAAAATCATCCTTTAAAGTGATGCTTTCATAAAAACGTTGCAGTGCCAAAACACTACGTCCGTCAAATTGTTTTTTTTTGAAAAGAAGTTGCGGATTATAAACTTCACCGGCCTTGTATTTTTCCAAAAATTTTTTCTTTTCGCTGTTTAAATTTAAACATTTTGGCTGTGAAACCAATAATTTTCCCGTCAATTCCAAATAACGTTTCTCAATTTTTTCAATGGCTTGCCAATATTCCGTTAATTGATGATTTTGCTTTTTATTGTTTGAAAACGGCCAAAAAGCGAACATTTATTTTTCAATTTTATTTATTTTTATTTCATAAGTCATTTTATCGTCCAGGTTTGGCAGACGATATTTTAACTGGCGGACGCACAAGCACGGACCAGCCGCTTCTTTAACCTGATATTCATAATTTAAAGTGATTTTATTGTGATCATCCAATTCATAGGAACCGCTCAAATTATCGATGTTGCAAGCCAAAACAATATCAAAGCTAATCTTTAAATCTGTGGCATTTAACCATTTTGTTTGATATTCCTCAGGACGTACATCTAAAGGATTAACATCTTCTTTACATTCGGAAACACTAAACGGTTCCAAATCACTGACATCATCATAGACACAATAAACCTGACAAAAATTTTCCACGCAACGCGCCTCAGCCGGACAATGGACCACCGCTTCGTCCACGCGACAATCATCATCAATTTCACAGGAAATCGGCTCTTCAACTACTGTTTCTTGAGGTTTTTCGACAAACGGCAAAGGTAAAGGGTTAATAGCCACGCTCTCACCACGTCCCCAAATTTGCCACAACAACAAAATCAAAACTAATAAACAAAAGCTCAAAAGTATTAAATATTTATAGAGATTTTTCATATTAAACTTATGGTAAATAAATCAATGGGTCAACCGGAATACCATTTAAACGAACTTCAAAGTGCAAATGTGCACCGGTGGAAAATTGTCCGGCCCCAGGCGTCCCCGGCGCCCCACCACTCAAACCAATTTGGTCGCCTTTCTTTACATATTGGCCGGCAATCACGTCAATCCGACTAACATGACCATAGACCGTAGAAATATTATCACCATGAATCACCATAATATAATTATACCCCAAACCATTGTCTTTAGCTTTGGCAACATAACCACTTTCCGCTGCATAAACCGGTGAGCTTTGCGACAAACGAATATCAATACCGGAATGTTCAAAGAAACGTCGATAAGGATAATCTTTATCATGAAAATAAGAAGAAACACCTTTATTGGGAGTGCACGGCCAACGCAAAATCGCTGACTGATTCAAAAATTCTAAGCCCTGATCTTTTTGTTCGCTAGTTTTCTTATTATCGGCTTCTTGTTTTTCTTTTAACTTGGCACGCAAAGAGTTTTCCAAGGACTTCAACTCACTATCCATGCTATTTTCATTGTCACGTGCGGTTCTCAATAACTGATTAAATTTTTCTTCCGAATTTTTAATTTCTTCCAAGTAAAATTCTTTTACTAACAATTCTTCCTCTAATTTACTTTCCTCATGCTCTAACGCAATTTTTTGATCACTCAGGGCTTTATTTTTACTTTCTAAATCGGCTTTTTCACTTTCCAATTGAGTTTTTTCCAAATAAATTGAATCAATGGTTAATTGTAAATCCTCATGTAAAGATTGATAAGAACTAACATGTTCAAAATAATCGGAAAAATTCTCGTACCACAACAAAATATTGACATCAGTTAATTCATCCTGAAAATTAATTTCTTTTAATAAACCGCCTAAATATGTCTTTTGACGATTAATATCTTCTTCTTTTTGCTTAATAGTTAATTCCAAAAAAGCAATTTCTTCTTCCAATTTTTCAATTTCCAATTTTAATTTTTCTAAAGATACTTGAGTCTGTGCAATCTTGCTTTCCAAAATTGACATTTCATTTCCCAAACTAACGGCTTCTTGTTGTTTGCTACGCACCAAAGCCTCGTATTTTTTACGCTCTGCTTCTAATTGATCAATTTTCTTGGCTTTTTCATCAATACTACTCTCCAATTTTTTGATATCAGTACTTAAATCGGCACTGGCAAAATGCCAAAATGGCAAGACCAAAGCCATGCCTAACGACAAAATAATCAACAATTTTCCTGCCTTTTTTAAAATTTGTCTCATTTCGTTTTACTTTTTTGTTTTAAACCTCACTCAAACAAATTCCTATTGTATTATAGCAAATTTTGACAGTAGGGGCAAATGCCACAGACGTTGCGTCACCACTGAAAAACTATTAAACAACCAATAAATTGCTCTTCCCAAAACCGACCCCATCAACCAATTTAATTTATTACCAGCTTCCACCTCATAAGCACTACGAATAAACTGCCCTTTAGCATCAGAATCAAGCACTACCATTAATTTATTGTGTGGATTAAAGAATAAATTAGCCCCCTGGTTATCAACCAATCGATAGAATTGCCCCCACTCAGTAATAATTTTATCTCCGGTGACATTGATAAAATTAGATGAAAAATTCAAATAATCTTCCATGGAATTGATATTAAACTTCCCTAACTCCCCACGATGTTTAACATAATGTTCAACAAAATTAATTTCCGAGCTAGCAAATTTCCCTTTACGCCAATATTTATTAATAATTCTCCCCATTTTTGAATCAATTTTTCCCAGTTGTTTTTGCATCAAGCGCCAGACATCTGAAGCTTTTTTATTTAAATATTGGGCAGTCTTTTTAATTTCATTTTGATATTTAGCACTCAAATTAGACCACTTGGTCAACATCGCTTGTGTTAGTTTATTCAAACCCTGACCCACCGCCGGCACAAATGGCACCAAAACCGACGCTAAATCCCAAGTGGCCGCTAAACCATTCAACCACGTTGGATTATTCATAAATTCCTTAATACTAAAAGCAAAAGACACTAAGTCAAAAGCGGTTTCCCAAATGGCATTGGTACTATCATCGTTTTGGTAAGGATTATGGGCTAAATAAATATAAGGATTCAAGCGAATCGGATTAACCAAGACTTGCTGTTGCTCCTCCCACGATAACAATGAAAAATCATAGTGTACCGGATCCGGTGACAAATAATGTTGCCAATCAACAGAATAATAACGAGACCCCTTGTAATCTAAATTTTCTTCCTGTGCGTCACGCCATTGTTGGTGATAAAAATGTCCTGAATCCTGTTGTTGTGCTTGTACAATAATTTCGCCGTTCGGTTTATAAATAAAATAATTTTCCAAATTAGCATTTTCATCTAAAACCAAAGATAAATTATTGAATTTGTCGTAATATTGATAATAGAAAAACTCATCATCATTGATTTTTTGACGCCACAATGGTCCATAAATAAATTCTTCCATGTCTAAAGCGTCATCTTTGTAATAATTATTAACCCAAATTTGCTTTGTGCCATTATCACGAAGGGTCATAAAACGCTGGCCATCCGGTAAATAATAATAATACTTAGTTTTTTGACCATTATCATAATTTAAAACACGTAAGCGGTGATTGGCATCCCAAAATAATTCATAAGGGCCCAATTTGCTCAAATTACCGGACAAATCATATTCCCCTTGCCAATTTTTTCCCGCTCCGGTATTGGCGATTGGAGCGTATTGATTAGTATAACTGGCTAAATTTGCTTCGTATTGATAATTCTTTTGATCACCCGTGACCAATGCGTTTAAATCATTGTAAGTAAATGTTCCATTAGCAACACTTTGGTTTTGGCTATTATAAACATTATAAGAACGCAGACGATTACTGCTATCATAAGTAAATAAAGATTGATAAGTCGGCAAAAAAGCACCGGAAATTCTCAATGATTGTAAATTCTTAAATTGATCATAAGTATAATCTTGTTTCCATAAAACTTGATTGTTCTTTTCCACGCTTTCGGACGTTATAGTTCCATATTTATCATATTCAAACTGACGAACGCTTTCATTGCCCAAGGCTTCTGAATCCACTGCTCCAAATTGATTATAAGTACGATTTTTAATAATCGGTTTACTGACATTATCGTTAATATAATTAGCTTTTAGTAAAGATCCTTGATTATTATAAGCATACTCCAAACTGCTTTTATCAGGGTAAATTATCACGGTTGGCTGACCAAGATAATTACGAGCATAATTATATGTGTATAAAAAATTACTAATGGCATAACTTTCACCAATTAGAAATGAACGCCAATCATAAGTATAATCAATGGAAAAATCTCGATTCTTAATACCGGTTAAATTGCCAATACCAAAGGTGGAACCATCATATAAATACTGATAATCCAAATTAATCGTGCCCAAATCATCCTCTTGAATCAAACGATTTAAACGATCATATTGATATAATATTTTAATTCCACTGGGCTCGGTTTTCTCTAATAAATTTCCATTGGCATCCCATTTATACCTCCAGATACCAAAATTAACATCATTATTTTGGTGCCAATCCTCCTGAATTAAAGGCTGACCTAACAAATCATAAGTAAAACGACGAATATTATTTTTAGAATCGGTCATTTTTAACAAACGCCCCAATAAATCATAATCGTACTGAAATAATTGACCATTATTTAAAGTTATTTTTACTAAATTATTACGGGTATCAAACTGATAATTTCCCCACAATTGTCCATTTAAATACAAAGAACGTTTATCAAAAGAACTATACGCAATTGAAACATTTTCTTGTTCATTACTCCAGCTGACCAAACGATTTAAGGCGTCATAATTATAAACTTCCCAACCGCTAACACTGCCCGCAGGCCAAAGTCCCTGGCCACTGGCAAAAGGCAGTGATTGTTTAAACAAATAACCACGATCATTATACTGAAAAGCAATTCCGGACCATAAATTTTGATCTTGCTTTTTAAATTTTAAGATTGTTCTTCCCAGTCCATCATAATAAGTCCTGCTTTCACCATAAACGCCAGCAGATAAATAATCTTTTTGATAAACAGACATCGGAAAATTTTGATCATAAACCAATTCCTGAATTATTTCCGTTTGGTTAGAATATTTACGGCCTTTTTGCTTTAAACGACAAAAACCATCATAAAGATCAAATTCTATTCCCCCATTGGCCAATTTCTGCTCACTTAAAATCCCACAATTATAATTATATTTATTTTCTTGAATATGCCCCAGAGGATTGGTAATTTTGGCCGGAAAATAATTATAGCTATCATACAAATAAGTATGGACGTTACCATTATAATCGGTAAATTTGCTATTTAAGCCATAAGCATTATAAGAAAAAGATTCGGTAATCCAGATATTATTACTATTTAATAGGGAGTGCTTACTAAGTAATCCTTTAGAAACTTGTCCAAAAACCAAATTGTCATATTCGAAATTTTCTTGTAATAAAATTTGATTACTACTATTCATCACTTTTCGGCTACTCACTGCCGCTCGCAGTTCATTACTCTTATCGAGAGCGTAAGTGAAATACTCAAAACGATTATCATCCGGACGCAAATCAGTAAATTCATGGCGATTTTGATAAGTCACAGCCCCCCAATCAACACTTTGGGTTAAATTTCCAGTTAGAGAATTATAGGTTTTACTTAACAAAATAATGCTACTAGGATTAGGATAAGAATTATCAAAATAGAAAATAAAATCTTTAACCGATAAAAGCAAATAATGCTTAAGTGGTCCTTCAGTGGCTTGCCAAACATTCAAATTAGCTCGCAAGGGAGTATTATTATCCCAAACCTCCCAATAATATAACTTTCCTCTTTTTTGCGGTTGATCATTTATTTCAAAAGGATAATTATCGCCGTTTCCCTGATGAAAATAGTATTTTTCTTGACGATTGCCCGCCAGGCTTTTTTCAATTTTACCAAAACCACTTCGCCAACGTTGCCAGATAGTGTCAAAGTAATAAAAAGATCCTTCGTAAGAATAATCCTCAACCTGTGTTTGCCCAAAACCATCATTAACACTGACTCGTTTTACCACACTAAAACTTGGTCCTTGATTATTATTAAACTTGGCAGATCCTTCATATTCAATATTAATTTCTCCGTAATTTTCGTTTTTAACTTTATTTAATAAATAAATATGGGGACTGGGATTACGATAAACATTTAAAGAGTATAAATTATTACTTAAGGGACCATCACTCTTTAACAAATCAACGCCAGGAACGCCGTTAACTTCAGCAAAACGAAAAGTCGTCCACTGATTATTGGCCACCAAGGAAATCGGTAATGTCCAACGCGTATCCCAAACCCAAGTATGACCATTATTAATATAAAAATTACCGGTTGAATCCAAGAAATCACCTAGACCATCATTGTTAATATCCAAAATCAAAACCTTCTGATCCAAACAATTACCTAACAAGGTACTTTGTCGACAAAAATATAATGGTGACAACCACCGCGTCATCTCCGGCAACCATTGCCCATCGCCTTTATTAACGTAAACTCCTTTTTCACCACTATTATTGTAAGTGGTTTCTTGCGCCTTAATCATATCCCCCAAACCATCGCCATTTATATCCATCAATTTCCATCCTTTATTGCGATAATCACTTTGTAAAATAGTTACCGGTAAACTGGTCCAACCATAAATTAAATTATTTTGATTACTGGCCCATTTGTTCAAATAAACACGTTTGTTCAAAAAATGGATATAATCCGGCAAACCATCCCCATTAAAATCTTGATTGCCAGCGGTTTCAATCGCCACATTATTATCATAAAGCCAATAGTCAAACCAATGATAATTACTATTAACGTCCCAACGTTGGGTATTTTTATTAAATAAATAAACACTATTGTTTTTTGCTACGTCCGGATAGGAATCACCATTCAAATCAAAAACATGATAATCAGTAAAAAAGCTATAATCATTTTGTCGCTTATTAAATAAGGGTACGGGTAAATACCAGGCACTGTTGTTGGCAGAAAAACCATTGCTTTTGTTATTTAAAAAACTTTTTCTTTCATTCTGGATTGTGCCTGAATCATAAACAAAATCATTGGCAATCGCCACGTCATCATAACCATCACTGTTTAAGTCAAAAACCTCTAAACCATTATAATAATCCAAAGAAAAATCTACTTGTCCGTAATTTTGCATTTGCCAATTATTAGCGACCGGTAAATTATACTCAAAAGTAGTCGGAATTAAACTTTCCCAAGTCGAGTTAACAGAATTAAAAGCTCGTCTACCAATCGAAGTTAATAATAAGGTTGAGGCTTCTTCCTGCAAAACAAATTGAAAATCACGATGCATCACGCCCCCCACGAACAACTGAATATTTTTGATTTTACGGTCAAATAATTGTTTAAAACCCAAACGGTAATGTTCCTGATAATTATTCCGACTGGCATAGGAAAAACGAATTTCATACAATGGCGTTTCTGTAGCATAGTGAGTATAAGTAATCTTACTGGGCCAAGCGACACCATTTTGATTATCATAAGTGAAAACCACAAAATTACCACTTTTATCCTGAATTTTATTGATTTTCCAAATGGCTACCCCGGAAGTTCCTGACTCCTTACTATCAGCACTGGCCCCCAAAAAATAACTAATTCCTTGTTTATCAACGATTTTCCAGGAATTGTTGAGATAATAAAAAAACCTTAAATAATCACCATTATCAATGTTTAATAAATATTCGCCATGAACATCATCAGTTAAAGCGACCGGCACCAAATCACCGCCACCGGAAAAAACAAATCGTTTATTTGAATACAAAACATCAACCCCGTCTGATAAGTTGCGTTGGATGCTGAGTAACCCTGATAAGTCCCAACCATAACCGAAGGCAGAGGTGTTTTGCAAATTCTGACTATTATAAACTAAAGATAAAGCCGGTCCCAAACCATTACGTCCAGCCGGGAAATTAAAATCATAGTTATAAGTGGCCGCTCCGGAATATAAATCGGTTTGCATTTTATCTTTGGCACTTTCCGGGCTGGGGGCGTTTTCCCCAATTAAAAATTGGTTTTGCCACTCACCACTGATCAAATGCGGCTGTAAAGTATTGAACTCGCCATTTCGTAATTCGGTGGAAGAACTGGCAACAGGACTTTCCAAAATTTTTGAGTCCGTAGTCAATGTAGCAATTTCTTTGGTGGAAAGCTCGACAGCCTGAGTAATTAACGGTTGAAATAAAGTACTGATAAAAACCACTAAAATAAAAATAAGCCCTCTGGACTTATTTTTTGTTTTAAATTTAACACTGAACATAAGAATTATTCTTATTTCTTATAATAATTTTGTTCCCACCAACTTAAAAACTCCTTGGCGATCTGGACGCTGATTTTATCACCGGCCTCGCCCTCTTCCACGAAAACCGTCACCACGATTTCCGGCTTTTCATAAGGTGCAAAACAAGTGAACCAAGCATGCGGATCTTCTTCCAAATTCCATTGGGCTGTTCCGGTCTTGCCCGCCACGCTCACGCCCAAATCTTGTAAAGTGCGGCCACTGCCGTCTGTTACGGTGCGTCGCAGGGCTTGGCGCATTATTTCCAAATTATTATCGGAAATAATACCTTCTCTAATTATCACTTGCTCAAAAACCTCATGAACATTGGTGATATCATTATGAATTTCTTTTAATACATGGGGTGTATATAATTTTCCGCCATTAGCAAAAAAGGCCGTGTATTCTGCCACCTGCAAGGGTGTTACCAAAACATCACCCTGTCCAATTGACATATGATAAGTATCACCAATATACCACTCTTCGTTTTTTGTGCTTAATTTCCATTCCGGGCTGGGAATAAAACCGCCTTTTTCACCGGGCAAATCAATTCCCAATTTTCGACCAACATTAAATTTATCGGCATATAAAGCCAAACGATAAACACCTAAACCTTTAAAATTCTTATCACCGCCCCCTACCATATAAAAATAAGTATTAACCGAATCACTGATGGCTTTATAAATATTAGTAATCCCATGGCCACCAGCCTGCCAATCTGGAAAAAACCACTGGTCAATTTTAATACCGCCACTACTCAAAAAGGTATCACGTGCCGTCACTACTTCTTCTTGCAAGGCGGCCGCGCCCACCACCAATTTAAAAGTTGATCCGGGCGGATACTCTCCGGCCAACATTCGATTCAAAAAAGGTTTGTCAGGATTATTAACCAAACTTTGATATTTCTCCTGACTGATTCCGGTAGCAAAATCGTTGTTGTCATAAGATGGCAAACTAACCATTGCTAAAATTTCTCCATTATTTGGATCCATGACAATCGCCCCCCCTTTACGTTTACCATTCATTGCCAAATGTTTTTTGATAATTTTTTCCAACTGTGTTTGCCAATTTAAATCAATGGTTAAAACCAAATCATCACCGATCACTTTATCTTGTTCATATAAAATCTTTTGCGGACGTAAAAACACATCCACTTCCCAATACTTCAAACCATGTTGTCCACGCAAATAATCATCATACATTAATTCCACACCACTTTTACCGATTTTATCCGTTAATAAATAATTTTTTTCCGAGTACATTTGCATTTCCTCGGCACTAATTTTTCCCTCGTATCCTAAAATATGAGATAAAGATAAATTATTTTCTCCTAATAAATAATGACGGTAGCTATCAGCTTCAACATAAATCGCCGGATACTGTTCGGCGGCAATCAAAATCGGCCAGATTTGTTCCAAATAAACCTCGCTTTTAATCAACTGCGGACGATAATATTGGCTATCTCTTTCCGGAATACTATCCAAAATTTGATGAATATCCGTTTCGCCCATGCGCAATAAACCGGCCATTGAGCGCAAAAATTCCGTCCGCTTTTGCTGATCATCACTTAAGTTGGAAGGAATAATAAAAACGTTAAAATAAGGTTTGTTTTCCACCAACGGTAAATAATTGCGATCTTTAATCAAACCACGATTAGTTTTAATCACTTCCTTGCGAATTCGGTTTTCATCAGATAAAACCTTATATTCATCACCTTTAATAATTTGTAAATAAAAAGCTCTCCCTAATAATGACGTTAACGCGATTATCATAATTACTCCAAAAAACCACAAACGCTTTTTATCAACCGATACCCCTAAAACATCACCATCTAATTCTTGCGTAAAATAAGACTCCTCCACCCATTCTCCAGATTTTTCTTGATTAAGCTGGATTTGCAAGGAGGTACTTTCAAAAAAATCTCCAACATTATTAGGCAATGATGATTTCATTACTGGACCAAAACTTATTTTTTAAATATTTCACCAATTGATACAGCGCTAAAATAATCAACAAATTAAAGAAAAAATCTTTTAATAACAAATAATAATCAAAAGGATAAATATATTTTTTTTGCCATATTAAATTTTCCAGCCACAGAAAAATCCGATTGTAAATCCAGTAAAAAATCTCACTCAAGAACAAAGCAACCACCAAACTCAAACGAGAACGATTGACCAAAAAATGTCTTAATAAAAAACTCATTAAAAAATAATAAATCACAAACAATAAAACATAATAACCATAAAAATGGCCAGAAAAATATTCAAAACTGATAATGGAAACAATCAACAATGACTGAGCCCCACGACGATAAGAATAGAATAAAAATAACAACAGAAGAACCAAAGTAATTGGTAAAAAATTACTGAAAAAATTATAAAAACTGAATTGCCACAGCAAGATCAGTGATAACATTAAAACTATTAAAAAATTTCTAATCATTGCTTTTCAAAATTAATAAGGAAGTGATTTTATTAAAATCTACCATTGTTTTTATGTCCGCGGTCTTGAAAAGTTCCCCTTGTTCACTTTTTAATTCCTCCACCACGCCAATCAATAAACCACGAGGAATGTATTTTTCTAAACCTGAGCTGATAACCTTGTCACCAACCACCACATTTTCATTTTGGGGAATAAAATTCATGCGTAAACTTAAACCATACTCACCATTCACCACACCACTGGTTTTATCAATATTTTGTACAGTCGCCGCCACCGCACTATTGTTGTCAATCAATAATTGTAATAAAGAATAAGTTTTATGGGCAACAATAATTTTTCCAATTAAATAGCCTTCGCCCACGACCGCCGGATAACCGGGCTTAACACCGTGAATTGTCCCTTTATTAATAATCAAAACCTGCTCATAAGGTGATGTGCTTTTGCCAATTACTTCTGCCCCCAATACACTATAAGCGTTTTCAGTAACATAATTCAGCTGGGTCCGCAACTCATCATTTTCTTGCTTAGCAGATAACAATTGGCTATTGGCCAATTCCAATTGAATGTTTTTCTCCATTAACAATTTATTTTCCTTTTCCAGTTCCCGAAAATTTTTCCAGTTGTCATATAAATCACGAATCCCCTGGCTGCGATTATATAAAAATCCTTGCACCGGATAAACAATTTTATCAAACAAAAGATACGAACGATTAAAAACCACCAACAAAAAAAGAATGACGAAAATCGTTAGCATTGCCCAAGCAAAAATTTTCATCCAACGCCTCATATTTTAAAGTCTGATTTATAAAAACTATGGCAACAAACTTTCGTCTTTACTGGTTGGAATTTTAACTTCTTGTAATAAATTATCATTTTCCAAAAGTAAACTAATCCCCCTAATCGTACAGGTCAATGGATCATCTGTAATCGTAACTGGAATTTGAATATTATCGGAAATCAACTTATCAATCCCTTTCATCAAAGCACCACCGCCGGACAAAACAATTCCCCTCTCATAAATATCAGCAATTAATTCCGGAGGAGTGGCTTCTAAAGTATTTTTAATTTCGGCGATGATTTTTTTCAAAGAAATCGCCAAGGCCTCTTTCATGTTATGACTAGTCAAATGAACCTGTTTTGGCAAACCGGTCACCAAATCACGTCCCTGCACATCCATTGATAAAATCTCATTATTATCAAACAAATTAGTGATTTTTTGTTTAGCACTCTCGGCCATTTTGTCACCAATCAATAAAGAATATTTTTCTCTAACATACTGAACAATATCAGTGTTCAGCATATCACCGGCGATCGGTATGCTTTTGTAAGTCACTACACCGCTCAATGACAAGACTGCGATTTCTGTTAAACCAGCACCTAAACTAATAATCATATTACCAGCTGGATCTTGAATGTTTAAGCCAGCCCCGACAGCCGCCGCCACCACGTTCTGTACTAACAAAACACTCTTCGCTCCGGCGGACAAAACGGCGTCTTCCACCGCTTTCTTCTCCACCGGAGTGATGTCCAAAGGAACACCAACCACCACGCGGGGACGAGGAAAAACGGAAAATGATTCTTGATATATTTTATCCAAAAAATACTTCAACATTTTCTCGGTAATTTCAAAATCAGAAATCACTCCATGGTCTAAAGGCCTGACTGCTGTAATGTACGGCGGGGTTTTCCCCAACATCTTACTGGCCTCGCGCCCAATGGACACGATTTGCTCAGTGCGACTGTTAACCGCTACCACGGACGGCTCATTAATAACAATGCCTTTATTTTTTAAAGACATCAAAGTGGAGCCGGTTCCCAAATCCAGGCCAATATCCGTGGAAAAACGATTAAGCAAGCGATCAAACAGCATAATTATTGTAAATTTCTTTTAATTTTTTCTCCAAATCTTCCGAAATCGGCAATGATTCGCCGTTTTCTTGATTTCTCAATTTTACTTCAACCGATTGCGCTTGTAAAGACTGCTTACCAAGCACCAAACGGAGCGGGATCCCAAATAAATCACTATCTTTAAATTTCTCACCATTGCTGGCTTGCACACGGTCATCCCATAAAACCTCCCAACCGGCAGCTGTCAATTGCTCATACAATTTTTGCGCCGCGCTCATAATCTCGTTTTGGACGCTTTCATCACGATCCCCCAATGACAATAAGTGAATTTGAAAAGGAGCGACCGCTTTTGGCCAAATCAAGCCATTGGCATCATTATAAATTTCCGCCAAAGTCCCCATCAATCGGCTTGGCCCGATACCGTAGCAACCCATAATCACCGGTTTCACACTGCCATCGGCGGCGGTATAGTTAAAATTACAAGCCCCGCTGAATTTAGTCATCAATTTAAAAATATTCCCAACTTCAATGGAAGTTTTCTCTTCCAAATCTTTACCATGACATTCCGGACACGCATGCTCCAAATCTTCAATAATTTCTTTATTGATAGCAACCTTACATTTCGGACAATAATAAACCAAATCCTCACCAACCGGTGCAAAAGTCTGATATTCGTGCGAATATTTGGAAAAAGCCCCACCAGAAGCGTAAGTTTTTACGGTAATATGACCAATTCCCAATCTTTCCCAAACCTTTTCATAAACTTTTTCCATTTCCGCATAATAACGATTTAAATCTTCCTCATCAGTATGGAAAGAGTACATATCCTTCATAGAAAACTCGCGGCCACGCAACAAACCGGATTTGGAGCGCGCTTCATTTCTGAATTTGGTTTGAATTTGATAAACCGCTTGCGGCAAATCTTTATAGGAAAAAGTAAATTTCTGTAATAACGGCGTCACCACTTCCTCATGGGTCGCGCCCAAAGCATATTCATGATTATTACTTTCCAACTTGAACAAAGCGTCAAAATTTTCCCAACGATTGGTTTGCACCCAAATTTCCTTGGGAGTTAAAGCCGGCATCAAAATTTCTTGACCGCCCGCCTTATTCATTTCCTCGCGCACAATGTTTTTGATTTTATCCAAAACGCGCAAACCTAAAGGCAAATAGGTATAAACACCGGCCATCAGTTTATCAACGAAACCGGCTTTTAATAATAACTGAGCGTTAATGCTGGTTTCCTCACTCTGCACTTCTTTTCTGCTTTTTACGAATAATTTACTTTGTTTCATAATATTTGAAAATTAATTAAAATTTCGGCTGAATCGCAATAAAAATTGCCAGATAATCACGGCCGCCAGCAATAACAAGGTATTCCACCAAGTTAGCACTCGCCAGCTCTGTAAAATCAAAATTACCAGCAATAACAATGAAAAGGCCAAACTCTGCTGAAAGCTCAAATTAAGCTCTTTCCCTAAAATCTTATTTTTTTTATAGAAATTAATCAAGCGCAAGGCGAAATTCACCAAAAATGCCGTTAAAAACACGGAAAAGAACAAGGTCACGAAAAACAGGGCACGGTGCAGGAAACCGCCTTCCGGCTGAAAATAATAAAAAACCCAAAACCACATCGCCCAGCTGAAAGCGGCGCTTAAAATCAAGAGCGCCAAATATTGTCGTAATGGCATAGTATAAAATTTTTAAATCTAAACTTCCTACCATCATAGCACAAAATCGCCGTTATTCCCAACGCTCCTCATTACTGCGAATTTGCCCGCGCAACGCGGTCACGGGAAATTGTGGCATTTTCTCGGCCAAGGCTTTTAAAATCATTTTTTCTTTGGCACGCAATTCCTGAATCAAGACGGCGTGACTACAAGAAATCATCAAGCTTTTACCGCGCACCGAGACCGCCCGCAAATCATTTTGACTGATTTTGGGAAAATATTTTTTCAATTCTTCATTGGCATAATACAAAAACTGCGCCAGCAACAACTGCTCCATTTTGGCAGCGCCCCCGCCGGCGCCGCGCCGCATCAAATTCCCAATTGATTGATCAATCAATTTTCTAGCCATAATTAAGTGTCTTTTTTATATTCGCAAATATCACGATAAGGACAATACTGGCAATTAAATTCGCTGGGATTGGGCGAATAATCCATCTCGGCGATTCCATCCAAAATTTCCTGCACCCATTTATCCAAAGACGTGATTTCCTTTTCGGTCACTTTGACATTGTGTACTAACCAATCTTCCACGTAAATCAATTTGATTTCCGCGGGCAAAACGCCATACTGTGCTTGCATCGCTTTAGCGTATAAAACCAACTGTTTCTTGTAACTATCATCGATTTTTTGTTTACCGCGTCCGGTTTTGTAATCCACCACGCGCCACGCTCCATCCGGCAAAACATCCAAACGGTCCAGCCGCGCTTCCAAAGCGACTTTTTCCGACCATTTCCAATTGATTTGCTTTTCCACTTCTTTAACATTCGGATGATTGCTCTCATAATCGTTCCAAAACATTTCCATAATTTGCAAACCTTTTTCATGATATTCCTCTTTTTGTTGGGGAGATTCATAACCGGTGCCATTGGCCGCCCAGGATTTATCAAACAAAGACAATAAAAACTTTTTACTGACTTGTCCGCCGGCCATCAAAGTTTTACAAAAAGCTTCAAAAGTTTGATGAATCGCTTGACCAAAACTCAAGGACGCGGCCGGTTTGGTGGGCACGCGCAAAATGTGTTGCAATTTGTATTTATAAGGACATTCGGAATAAGTTTTCAATTTACTGAAAGAATAACGCGTCGGCAACGCCGAAACCGGCTCGGCACCGGGCTTGATTTCCGCCATCCAACGATCGGCGGCGCCATAAGTTTTCCAAAAGCTCAGAGAATCTTTACCAAAATCTTGCAAATCACCCTTATCCAATTCCAATTCGCTCAAAAACGCCGACGGTTTTTTATCTCTTTTTAAATTTCTTTGCTTAATGGAATAAGTCAAAAATAATGATTCCTTGGCGCGCGTGCAAGCCACGTAAAACAGACGGCGCTCCTCCATCAAATGCAATTCCTTTTTGGTATAATGACTTTCATCCTTGCTTTTTTCTTTAACCAAACTGTCAGGCAAATCCAAACCACCACGATCACGATTGGATCCGGGGAAACTGTCATTGACCAAATTAATCACAAAAACATGTTTAAATTCCAAACCTTTGGAACCATGGGCCGTCAACAAAGAAACGACGTCCGGTCCCAAATCAAAATCAATGCCCAAATCGCCGCTCTCGCCCAAATCCAATTCCAACTGCAAATTGGCGATAAAAACCGGCAAACTGGCATCCAAAGTACTGCTCTCAAACTTTTTGATTTTCTCAAACAAGGTTTGCAAATGTTTCAAGCTCTCTTTGGTTTGTTCGTTTTCTTCACGCAACAAATCTTTCAAATAATCGCTATCGGTTAAAAAATTCAAAATGATTTGTCCGACACTCTTATCTTTAACTTGAGCACTGTGTTTTTCAATCAAATGTAAAATCTTGCTGATTTTTTCCAAACTGCCGTCATTTAAAGGTAAAGTCGCCGCTTGTTTGCAAGTTTCCCACAAGGAAATCTGATTTTGTTTGGAATAATGATTCAATTTGATGATGTCCTCGCGCGGCAAATCAAAAATACTCAATGATAAAACACGGAACATCGCCGTGCTTTCATGATAATCATCCAATAATTTCAAATAATTCAAAACATCCAAAACTGCGTTTTTATTATACAAACCCTTGGCGGAATACAAACAATAAGGAACGCCCGCTTCTTCCAAGGCTTTAGCGGCCGTATCCAGGGCGGCGTGAGTGCGAGCGAGCACCGCCACGTCCTTCCATTGAAAATCTTCTTGTTCTTTGGACAACTGAACAATTTGTTTGATCAAGAATTCCATTTCATCGGCGTCAGTGTTAAAACCGGCAACTTCGACATTGGAATGTTTCTTTTCCTTGGAAAGTAAACGCTTGCTGTTATTCAATTTAACTTCCAAACGCTCCGGATTATTATATTGAATGGATTGATAGGACAAATCCAAAACTTCTTGCCCGCTCCGATAATTGGTGGTCAAAAATACTTCTTCCGCTTCCGGAAAATCTTCCTTAAATTGCAAAATATTATAAATGGACGCTCCTCTAAAACGATAAATAGATTGATCATCATCACCCACCACGGTCAAATGATTCTTGCCGGACAACAACATTTTTACCAATTCATATTGCAAAAAATCCGTATCCTGAAATTCATCGACGATAATATATTTAAACTGCTCCTGATATTTACGACGAATCAACGGTTTATCTTTTAACAAAAAATAAGCGTGAAACAACATATCACTGAAATCAATGGCATTATTTTCCAAAAGAATTTTTTGATACAAAGCGTAGGCTTCGGCGCGTTCGCGGTGATCTTCATACGTTTCCTTAATTTCGGACATGGTGGGCGCCTCGTCCTCATCATAATTCAGATTAAAATTTTGTTTGTAAAACTTGGCCAGATCTTTATTCAAACGCCAATCTTCGGTCCACTGCCAATAATCTTCCGGTGTAATCAATTCCCGTTTGCAATCCTGGAAAAAATCCACCAAAGCTTTAACCAAGGTGATGGTGCTGCCTTTTTTCTCAATGTGACGAACTTTAAAGCGCGACCAGTTGCGATAAACCAATAAATATTGCTCGGTTTTATTTAAAACTTTAAAATCATTGCCCAAACCAACTTCAAAAGCGTTTTCCCGCAAAATTCTTTCACCAAAAGCGTGAAAAGTTTTAATCCAAAAATCATCGGTGGCGTAACTCAAAGGCAAATAACCCATTACTCGCGCCTCCATTTCGTCGGCGGCATCATCATTGAAAGCCAAGGCCAGAATTTGGTTGGCACGCGCCAAATCATTCATTAAAAAATGAGCGATCTTGGTGGTCACCAATTGCGTTTTTCCCGTCCCCGCGCCGGCCACGATCAACAAATGTTTATCAACGCACTCCACGGCGCGGCGTTGCTCGGGATTGAGGTTTTCCAATGATTCAGCGTAGGTTTGCATGGGTATATGGTTTAATTTTTATTAAATATTTTCTTTGTACGTTGGCCTTGTCATCCTGTCATTCCGGGGCGAGCCGATGGCGAGAGCCCGGAATCCCGTGGGCGAAGCTAATCTTACTATCACGGGATTCCAGACAAATTTTTCACTATGTTCAAAATTTTCTGGAATGACTTACACACCACGTAGCGCCTTCCGTGCCTCTTCCCGTTCGTCCCAATCCTCGCGCGTGCCATTGGCCAACATAATCGCCTGCTCGGCGCCTTTGCCGGTCATTACCACCAAATCGCCGGCCTGCGCCAAAGACATCGCTTTTTTAATGGCATCACGACGATTTAAAATCTTAAATAAGTTTTCATTTAATATTTTTCCTTTTTCCAAACAACCGGCCGCCACCTGATCAATAATTTCTTGCGGATCATCATCATAAGGATCTTCATTGGTGACAATACAATAATCCGCCCACTCGCCGGCCATACGTCCCAAAATCGGGCGCCGCGCCACGTCCCTACCACCACCGCAACTGCCAAAGACATGAATGATTCTATTATGCGACAACAATTTAATAGCCTGATAAAGCTGCTCAAACGAAGCCGGATCCGGTGCGTAATCCACCAAAACCGTAAAATTCTGGCCTTCGTTAATCAATTCCATTCTTCCCGGAATAATCGGCAATTCCGCCAAAGCTTTCTTTACTTTTGATTCATCCAACTGTAAATATTTAGCCACCGCTAAAGCACACAAAGCATTTTTGATATTAAATTTTCCCAACAACGGTATTTGATATTCCTCATCTTTCAACCAAAACTTGGCACCTTGCAAAGACAACTCATAACGCTCGCAAAGCAACAAACGATTAAGCTTCTCAGCCAAGCTGGCATCATAAATTTTATCCAAAGCGAATCCATATTTTTTATCCGCTTGAAAACTCAAATAATAAGCGGCGTGCTCATCGGCCACATTGATAACCGAGCATTTTTCCCAAAGTCGTCCGAATAAATTTTTACGATTTTTATTATTCAAATGCTCAAACAAACGTCCCTTGGCTTTTTTGTAATTTTCAAAACCACCGTGCGCTTCAATGTGTTCCGGCGTTAAATTGGTAAATACCGCCACATCATAATTGATTCCCAAATGACGAAATTGCTCCAAACCCTGAGAAGATGTTTCCACCACCGCATATTGGCAGCCGGCTTTAACCATTTGTTTCAATGATTTTTGCAAAGCAAAACGGCCCTGCATGGTCATCTTACTTTTATTTAAAAATTCTTTGTCAGCGATTTTGATTTTAACAGTGGAAGTAAAACCGACTTTATAACCGCTAGCTTCAATTAAACGAGCGATCATCTCCACGGTGCTGGATTTGCCGTTGGTACCAGTCACCCCAATAATAATCATTTTCTCCGAGGGAAAACCATAAAGCAGATTGGCCAAAACCGCCAATTTCCAATGATACAAACGCATCACCCATTTCGGTAAAATCTTTTTCAAAAGTTGTTTGATTTTGTAAATCATAAATCGTTTTTCTTATTATGAAATTTTTTATAAACTTCTTTCAATTGACGATTAGTAATGTGGGTATAAACCTGAGTTGTCATAATACTGCTATGCCCCAACATCGTTTGCACCGAACGAATATCCGCGCCATTAACCAATAAATCCGTGGCATAAGAGTGACGCAAAGTATGCGGTGTCACTTGCTTGGCAATGCCGGCCGCCTTGGCATATTTTTCCACCAAACGCTGAACACTTCTTGTAGTCAGCCCTTTCGGGTCACCGTTATCGGTGCCGGCGCGGTCGTGACGGACAAACGCCGACGGACTGAAATCGGTTCGCAAAGCCCAATAATTTCTCAGGGCTTCTTTGGCTTCCGGTGATAAAAAGACAATTCTCAATTTACTCCCCTTTCCACGCACCGTAAACTCCTCTTTATCCAAATTCAAATCCTCCTTTTTCAAAGCGCACAACTCCGAGACACGCAGGCCGGTGGAAAATAAAAGTTCCAATATCGCCCGGTCGCGCTTTTGGATGACTTCATCTTCTTGCGTGGCGGCGGGGGCGGCCAACAAATCATCCACTTCTTCGGCTTCTAAAAAATCCACCTGACGCTCCGGCATCTTGGCCAATTCCACCTTTTCCGGTGACATCACCTCCAAATCTCGCTTGGCTAAATACTTTAACCAGGAACGCAAAGCAATCAAATGGTAATTTTGGGTATTTTTCTTCAAGTTTTCATTGCCGGCGGTTTCCAAACGATTCAACCACTTCCGATATTCCCGCAAATTATCTTGATTTAACTCATTTAACGACAAAGGCCGACCATTATCGGCCAGCCATAAACAAAAGCGATTCAAATAAAAGGCGTAATTATTGATAGTACGCAAAGATCGATTTTTTTCAATTTCCAAATAATCCAAAAAATCTTTTAAGTATTTTTCCAGATCATTCATCGGGGTTATTTATTTTTATTAACGACAATCTTATCAATTAAACCGTAGTTTTTAGCCTCCAAAGCACTCATAAAATGGTCACGATCGGTGTCCACTTCAATTTTCTTAATCGGTTGCTTGCTGTGATAATGTAAAATCTCATTTAATTTCTTTTTGATTTCCAAAATGCGCTCGGCATGGATTTTAATATCACTGGCTTGGCCTTGCATCCCACCCATCACCTGGTGAATCATAATTTCCGAGTTAGGCAGGGCAAAACGCTTGCCCGGCGCTCCGGCCGCGAGCAAAACCGCTCCCATACTGGCCGCCATACCCACGCAAATGGTGGAAACATCGGCTTTGATGTATTGCATGGTATCATAAATCGCCAAACCGGCGGTTACCGAGCCGCCCGGCGAATTAATATACAATTTAACGTCTTTTTTAGAGTCCTGGCTGTCCAAAAACAACAATTGGGCAATGACGCTGTTGGCGACCATATCGTCAATTTCCGTGCCCAAAAAGATGATTCTATCCTTTAAAAGCCGGGAATAAATGTCATAGGCGCGCTCTCCCAAATTGGTTTTTTCAATAACGGTAGGGATTAACATATTTTTCAATTTAATAATAAAAAAGCCTAGCAATTATCATTATAATACATAAAAATTATAAAAACAATAAAAAAGCATCATCATCCTACCCCAGATCAAATCCAAAATATTTCAATATCGTTAACCTAAATCATCCTGAACTTATTTCAGGATCGTTGACCTAAGTCATCCTGAACTTGTTTCAGGATCTCTTAATTAATCCTTATTATCCCCCTCGTCGTTTAAGGAATGAAGAGTTTATTGGAGAGATCCTGAAACAAGTTCAGGATGACCCAATCTCCCTGCTTTCCTGAAACAATACTGAAACAAGTTCAGCACATGGTTCAGGATGGCAAAACAGGGACTACTTCCCTAAATCAACACTACCGTAATGCCAAGCAATAAAAATCTTATAATTATTCTCGCTGACTTTTTGAAAATAAAAGCCTGTTCCCACGGAATTCCAATCCGGATGATAAATTGTGCGGTAATGCGGGCCATTATAGCTGGCTTCATCCAAAATCCATTTTAAAGTACCATCCAACATTTTCTGTGTACTGGCTAAAGCTCCATTGGTATAACCGTAAGCAATATTTTCCGTGAAATAATTGGTATTCCAGCCACCAACCGAATAACGAACCGTCCAAGGAATGTTTTTAGTATCAATCCATTTGTGCATACTGGAGCCATCCGGCCGATCATGAGTACAATAGCCCAAATCACGTCCCATATAAACCGCCCATTCTTGCGCGGTCGCTCGTAAATACTTATTACTAACTAAAGTTCGCAAACCAGCCGCTGAACGCAAAGCATTTACTTCCTGCAGCCAATAAGCTTCCACCTCAGCCAAATTAAGGCTCGGCGGTTGATTGATATCTGTAATATTCGTTGATTGACTACTAGTTAACGTACCGGAAAGACTGGAAGTTGCACTAGAACTGGAACTCGCGCTTGCAGTGCTGCCGCTCGGTGCGGTGGAACCAGACCCGCCCACCACGCTGGCCATCGGAATCGCGTTTAAATCGCCATCAGTGATTCCCAAAGACAAGGAACGGAACAAATCCATTATATTATCGGTTCTAACCTCGTAACGACAATTTTGCGGCGGATAAACATACCAAACCCGACCTAAATCCTCCACTGCCAACAATAAACGACCACTCAAACGATTACTTAAATCATTGGCCGGCTTAACTTGACCGTCACACTGGAAAATTTTACTCAAATCATTATTGCTGATGCCCAAAGACAAAGCCCGAAACAACGGCAAAGCCTGCTCTTTGGTGACCAAATATCTTTTTTGTGAAGGCACATCCACATACCAAATTTGCCCTTGCTGTTGAACTTGTAACAATAAACGACCGGTCACGCGCCCCAATAAGCCCGTAGCAGGAGCGGCGGTCGCGGTGGGCGTAACAGTTTCGGTTGATGATTGATTATCGGTCGCGCTCAAAAATTCTTTCATTGACCAACCGATTTGGCCGGTTTTCAATTCCACGTTATACCATAAGCCGCTTTCACCCAAAACCTGCACCAGGCTACCGGCCGGTAAAGTCATCATAATATTATCGGCTAAAACTTCCGGGCTGCTACGAACGCGGGTGTTTTCCAGATATTGTGCCGAAAATGAAACAGCCCGGCCCATTGCCGGCCAGGCTATTGTTATCAAAAACGCAATCAGTATAAAAAATCTTGAGTTTTTCATATGTATTTTTATGATTTATTAATTTTTATTATAAACCGTTACAAAAAGAAAGCAAGATTTTTTTATTTGTAGCCAATTATGTCATGAGAATTTGTCATCCTGGAAAATTTTGTATTTGTATTTCCAATAATTTTTATTATTATAAACCGTTGCCGAATTATCCCGAAATTTTTGCCACCCATTAGCTCGGGGAGGTTAGAATTTGCGAATAATTGTGCGCTGAAATTGTGCAATCTCTAAGGGCGAATTGTCATTCGCCCCTACGGGAGAGATTTATATTCACGAATATTTTTTTGTCACACAAAATCCATTGTTTTTGTAAAATTATGCCTTGCGTCTCTTGTGTAGGGGCGAATGACAATTCGCCCTTTTCCACCAATTTATGCCTTAGGGTTGCAAAATATCCTCAGTTCGCCCATTGACAGAAATCACCACATTTTGCACGGTGGAAAATTGTTTTAAAGTATCACTGATGGAAGCGTAAATTCCACCAACGGCGCAACTTCCGCCGGTATTATTCAACTCTTCGCTGAAATCAGCGTAAGCGGTACCATTTTCAATTCTAATGCTATTCAAAGTGGTACCAACCGGAATATTGGAAAAATAACCATTATTCTTTTCATCATTGGTCGGACCTTGCAATAAAGCGGTTAAGGCGGCGCGCGCCACGCCCGTGGTTCTAGCCATATAACGAGAAGCCACTCGCGTGTAACTGCATTCATCCGGCATACCGGCTTTGGCATTATGATTGAAATAAACCTTAACTTCCATTTGATCATTATATTGAAAATAAACCGGAACCATGATTTTATCAATTTCTTGCAAATCTACGGCCGAGTATTGAAAAACTTGCAAAGTACCACGCACCGTGCTAGGAGCAGCAAAATTAATAACTTTGGAAAACCGTCCCCAAACGCCTTCCACGTGAGTGTTGGCCATGGTTGAATCTTCCACAATTAAATTTCCGTTGGAATCAAATAATTTAAAATTAACGATAGATTCAAAGGTTCTAGCTTCACCACTGACAAATAAAGCATTTTCATCTGCAATAATTTCCCTTTGCGTCACTTTAATATTCTCATTTTCAAAAGATGAATCCGGTAAATTCTCAGAGTTACCGGGAACGAACTCTTCTTCCGGAGTTTCATCACCAACATTGGACGGTTCTTCCTCAATTATTGGCTCCCCGCCGGGAATTTTGTTTTCTTGAATAATATCACGCGGAAAATCTTTTAAACTTTCATCATGGTTGGCAATATTATAAAAGGCCAAAAATGATACCGCGCCAAAAAATAACGCCAAAGAGACAATTACTAAAATTTTTCTCATAAAATTATAAATTATTTCTTAAATATTCCTCATCACTTAGAGACGCTCGGGTTTTCGCTTCCCAATCATCTAACAATTCCTCGGCCGAAGCTCCGGAAAATTTGATTCCGGCCGGCCACTTAACGATATCCCCATCCGCCTCCTGAACAATGATAAAATTGTCAATTCCACTATCATCAATAGAACGTTGAACAAGGTCAGATATTTCAGAATCCTTAAGGTTTTTCCCAAGTTTTTGCTCTAAATCTCCCTTTTCCCCTAATAATTTAGTTACTAAACTTTGTTTAAAATTAGCAATTCTTTTTTCCAATAATTTTGATTCTTCTATCCCCTGTTCGGATTGAATCAAAGCGCGAGCATGCTCTAATTGTCTGGTTTTCAAATCAGTACCCGAAGCAGTCACCCGATCCGTTTTCACCAAGCGTGCCCCATTAAACGATTTGGCAGCTATTCTTAAATCAAATAACAATTCATCGCTTACCTTATCACTTGGCAAACTAATAGTAAATTCATCACCACCGACCAAAAAATTAACATCACCCAAACCACGTTTAGTAAAAACTTCTTTCAGTTTCGCTCTAACTTCTCGCAACCTTTTCGTTACTTCGTCACCGACTGACGCCAAAACCCTTTCCGAATCAAAGGTCTGACTCTTTTTGCTGTCAAAACGATTAGCTTGAAAATCATTAACCATATTCTCGTAAGACAATAACTGATCGACGCCGACATCAACGATATCCATTGATAAATAAGTACAATTATCAATGGCTAAAGATTTACTGACGAACTGCACTTCAGAATCGAAATTGGCATCTTTATTTTCCTTGTTAATCGACTGCCCCAATAACGCTACCTCCGCTGCATCAAATTTCACATTGGTATCACCATTTTGATAAGCTTTAATTTTTTGTGCCAAATTATGTCGAGCCTGCAATTCTTCAAATTTTCCCGGGCTTTCTGCTTTAGGAGATAATTCATCAAGGGCGTATGGTTTAAAAAAATCAATAAAGTTAATAGCTTTAATATATTCGGATATTTTCTCCTTAATCAAAACTTTATTGGCATCACCCTCATCAACCTTTAAACCATTTTTACGATGCAAACGAATCAAATCTCGATTCAACTGGCCATCCGCCCCAAAAATCTGATAAGTATCACCATTTTTATCAGTAATTGAAGCAAAACCTTGCAACTCACCTTTTAAATTAGCCAATTTGCCTAAATGTTCATTAAAAATTTCCGGGGAAAATTCTTTATTAGCTGCTGATAATTCCATTCCTCGATTTAATTGGGCCAATTGTAAAGATTTTTGAACACTCAATAAATTATTAACCGGTTCACTAATAGCGGGATTATTATTTTCCGGAACCTGATATGAACCATAGGTAATATTATAAGACTTAGCTGCATTATAATTACCATGTTTGGGGTCATTCAACCAAGTTAATAATTCCTGATTAATTTTTTTTAAAATAACCGGTAACTGCGTCTCAAATTCCTTAATCTTTTCCTCACTCAAATCATCGCGCAATTTAAAAACTCCCTGTTTATAATCCTGATCCAATTCTGTTAAATACATGGACAGATTTTTCCTAAATAGTTCTTTTCTGGCAATGATAAAACTGTCATTTTTATTAGGACCAATATTTTGATTTAAAATTTTCACAGAAGTCGCCTCATCGCTGGGAGTTAAAAAAGAAAAGACCCGATCCCCCGGTTTTAAATCAAATAAAACTTTTACTAAACCACGACTCTCCAAAAAACTCAGGGCAGTTTGTGCATTTTCCGGTCTGCCCGCTGGGTTCAATTCCCCCAAAATCTTTTTCAAATCATCCGGATTTTGTAAATTTCCTAAACGTTCTGCCAAATCATGTGATGATAAAGAGCGCCCACCACGTTCCAACATACTCTCCTCTAATTCCTTACGAAAATCAGGAGCATTTTCCGCCCGTGATGGCAATTCCGGTGCTTTAGTATTAATGACTCTTTCTCGATTAAAACTTAAATCAGCCACCCCACTGGGCTTTTCTTTTTCTTGAGGTAGAGTAGACAAAACAAGTTCCGAAATATTTTCTTCGGGCGGAGGGGTTATTTCAGCTGGCTTTGTTGTTTGTAAAGCTGTTTCTAAACTCATACCCAAAATTTAATATCAAAAACTTTTCTAATTTTATCTCTCACCAAATCATAAACCTGCAAATCCAATAACGGATAAGATCCCAATTGATAATCCGCTAACAAATCCGACAATTCTTGCAACGCCCCCACTTGCTCCATATTCAAATTATCCACTTGCTCGAAATGGGGTTTTAATTCTTGAATCGTCCACTTTAAATTATCCTCACCATAAGCCGCGGCGTAACGATTCAAAGAAAAACCATTATTATTACCATTAGATTGAACACTTGCTTCGGCTGCTTTTAATAAATCCTGATGTTTAGACTGTTCATATCCCAAAAAATAAAAAGGATGCTCAGCAATCGCCAAATCAGTCACGGAAAACGCTGATTTATATTCATATTGGCCAAGAATCTTTTCTCGTAAATACAAAGCGTTTTTTGACAAAACATAAGGACTGGAAAATTCTTTAAAAACCGGTTCTACCCAAGTACTTGTAGCATCCTGCCCTTTTTCCTTTAGATTTAAATAATACAATTTTTTCCAATTCTCGCACAAAAACCATTGGCACAAACGAAGTAAATCATTAATTCTTATAATAAAAAACCGCTCATAATCCCGATCCTCAAAAGCAATTTTTTTCAAACGCTCGGCTGTACCGGCGATCAAATCGTCACTACCAAACAAAGAAATTTTATCAAAAATTTTTGATAACTCCTGATTTTGCGTCAAGACATCTTTCAAAAAGGTATTATTTTCATCAGCCTTTTGATAATTCAAGTTATAACTATACTCCTCCAATTTTTGATGATTTTGCAAATATCGACGTAAATTCCATAATAACGCACTGACTTGCTGAAAAAATTTCCCCAAAGCTAAATCATTGTTATGATTTCCTTCACCCCATAACTGATAATAATGTTCCGCTGGCACACGATAACGCAAAACTTCCAAAGCTTTTGTGAAATCTTGCGGAAAAACCAATTTTTTCAAATCAATAAGCTGTTCCTGAAAATGTCCTTCTCCAGCTTTTAAGTCCAATCCTCGATTTATGCCAGAATCAATCGTCATAAGTTAGTAATTATTCACACTCACCCTCACTGATAATGTTGGCTTTCTCTGCTCCGGCCACGCAACGGTTTCCATAAGTTTGATGAGGACAATCCTCAACGCCTGTACAAATCCCATCGCTTTTCCATGCACAAACCGGCATATATTCCATGGTACACATAATTGGCTCTTCATTTTCTTCCAGCGGTAATGGTTCATTAGTGTCAGGAATTCTTTTCTCAATCAAATAATCAGCCATGTTGGAATTTACCGGCATCAATTGGGAATCTCTTTCCCAAACCTTATTAATAATTGATAAAATCGCAATTAGAAACAAACTGCTAATCACAATCACTAAAACCAATTTAATGAAAAGATTAGCATCGACGTCAAAAAATTTCTTTTTAGACGGAAATGACTGACTTTTTTTGCTTTTTGCCATATGTTTTTGATTTAAGAAAGAAAGATATTAATTTTGACAAGACATTTCCACTTCATCCAAACCAACGTCATCACCACCATCACCGGGATAATTACTGCTAACCACTAAACGATAATATTTATAAGCAGTATTATTTGGAAAAAAATAATCAACAAACTCATTTTGTAATTCCCCCGGATGAACCCCGGTATACAAGGTCACCCAATCAACCCGATTATTGGAAGCAATAATTTGAAAATCTTTAATCGCTTCGGCGCCATTGGCAAAATGGGACCAAATACGCATCTTATTTAATAATTTTCCCTGTGCCCAAGAATATTCAGTCCAAACATTTTCAGCATGCTTGGTTTGCCCCCAACCATTATCCTTAGCATTACCTTTTTCCTTATCCTTTAATTTATTAACTTGACCAAAAGTAATACCACTAGTATCGATTGCAGTAGAACTATCATCCAACGCATTATCAGATGAGCACAAATCTTCCTCATCGCCTCCGGCACTGCTACGACTAAAAATCATTTCCGCTTCGGTCACAAAAGATAAACGGCTGGAAGATTCTTCGTAAAAATTAATCCGATAATCACTAGGATCAATAAACAAAGGGGCGGAAGCAAAGGCATCACCGGTATTGGTATCAACAAAAGCATATTGGCAAGGCTCGGTTGAATCAGGCAAACATCCTAAATTAACACTGGAACAAGCTTCGTCGGA